>JAMCWL010000041.1 GCA_023481285.1 Actinomycetota bacterium
CGCTCGCTCAAGGTCGTTCAGGAAGGGAGGGTTAAGAGACTGGCGCCCCTTGAAGCCCTTGATTGCTATACTAAGGAAGTCGCCCGGAATACCTTGCATCCAATTAATTGAGCCGACGCGGAACCCGAGGCGATTCAGTTCCTTTATCCCATTACTAAAGGTTTCTGGATATTAAAGCGCCCAGAAGATGAGGTAGAAGATATATTTCCGATTCTCTATTGGCAGATTATCGAGAAGCTCCTTTCTCGGTATAGCCACTGGTCGCTTAGAGGGCAGTCCGCTCTTATGATCCACAACGGTGACCAGAGAGCACAAGAGCATCTTCTTGTGCGGAACAAGGAGAAGACCAATCGGAAAATGTCGCTTCCTCTTGGCTACGACATGTCGCTTACATATGATCCAAAATTCGATGAGAGATTGGTAAAAAAAGTAGAGATAGCCGGTCGTTCCATCCCCGTTGATGTAGCCGAAAGGGTACTCGCCGATGCGGGTAAGCTTACGCCCAGTCCTGAATTCTTAAGCTTTATTGCCGGTACTCGGTTTAACAAAAGACTAGTCGAGGCGATTTACGCCTCTTCTCCAAGACCATATGTTTTTACAAGACTCATCCGGAGGGCCAAAGAGGTAAATCGCCTTGACTTGGCCGCAGATCTCGAAAAGAATAAAGGCACTAAAGAAAAGGCCTCTCGGTAAGTTGCTTATCCAGGCTAGGGAGCACAAAAGGTATGATACTTACCATTCGACGACTCTTGAGGGTTATAGAATAACCCCGGAAGACGTCGAAGCTTTGCTCTCCGGTGCCATCCCGAAAGATCAAGAAGCCCGAGGTGAAAGCGTTGAAAAGATTAAGAACCGGATGGCAATCCTAGGATACTCTGGAGCTTTTGACTTTGTTTTGAGCAAGATCCAGGCTGATTTTTCTCATCCTCGTGTCAACGAAGAATTAGTTAAGAATGCCTATTACCAACTATTCAAGCCATCTGCTGACGCAGAGATTATTGATTACTTGACTCTCGTTGGCTACCGAAACATACCGGCGTTTATCAGAGGAACGCCGTATGTCCCACCATCACACGAGAAGCTACCAGAGCTTATGGCAAGCTTTGAATCGATTATCAATAAGATCGAGGACTCAATAGTTAAAGCTATTTTGACCCATTACTTGTTTGTCACCATCCATCCTTATGTCGACGGCAATGGAAGGACTGCTCGGCTTTTGATGAACTACGCACTCTTAACGACCGGTCATCCGTGGATCACCGTCAGAGCCGACCAGAGGATTGAGTATTTCGAGGCCCTGAAAAGAGGCCAGGCTGAAAACAACATCTTGCCTTTTGGAGAATTCATAGTCGGGATGCTAGAGAAGGCGACTGGCTGATAGTCTCTTCTTTCCTCGGATTTGGCACCCTGCTACCGTAATCTTGCCTTGGTTGGAGAAGCCTCGATAACTTAACTCTTAATCACCACCATCTTCGTCTGCCTGCCCTTGGCGTTTGATAATCAGACTGGAGCTATACGCTCCGACGATGAGTGCGATTATGGTGGCGATATAGAGCACCCCGGTGATCGCCTCGAGGATCGTAAGAGTGCTGGCAGTGCTGGAGATCGGCTTAAACTTTCCATCTCCCACCGCCGTTAGCGTGATGAAGCTGTAGTAGAGAAGATTGGAATAGCTCATGACCCTCGTAAAGGAGTTCCACTGAAAAAGCGTGACCAGCCGGTAGAGCGACGTCCAAGCGAGCCCGATAAGCAGGTAGATGCAGATCGCGCCGAGCACCGAGTCGGCGGTAACCCCGCTGGTCGTACGAATGAACCTGAGTGCCATATAGATAAGGTAGCCGAAGAAGACGGCGGTCAGCAGGGTGAAGAGCGACTGGAGGGCTCGATCGACGAAAAACACGTTCAGCCAGCCGACTATCGCGTAAGGGATCCCGAGGGCGAGGGTGACGGCCATCCCCCGCCCGGTGTGCGAGACCGAGTAGACCATCGAGAGCAAGACGAGCGTTGAAAGCAGGCCCTCCACGGCGCGGGATGTCGAAACGAGCGGGTTGATGATGATCCATAAGACCAGCACGATAAATAGGAACAGAAACCGAATTCTCATCTGAACACCATTTAGGTACTTACCCGTTGCCGACAAAGCTGACACGTCAGTTGAAGACCGGCTGCAAGCTAACAGGGCATGCAATGTTTTCATATTTTTGAAGTGGAAAATATCTTTTGATGATCCTTTTTCGCACAACAAAACCGGTTAACAGCGGGTTTTTGACTTTTGGCCGACCGCTGCACGAAGTAGTGAGAGCGATCGCTTAACGCTACACCAAGAGTGTAAGATCCTACCTATACGAGCGTCATCATGACAGTTCCTTGGATAGCTGTTAAACTGGACAAAATCTCTCTGAAAGGGTGTTTCGATGGGTTCCGCCAGGGAGGAGCTCAAGCGACTGATAATCGATAAAGCCCTCCGGCACGGCGACTTCACGCTGACGTCGGGTGCAAAGAGCACCTACTACATAGATGGCAAGCAGGTCACGCTCGATCCGGAAGGGGCTCATCTGGTGGGCGAGGTCCTCTTCGACCTTATAAAAGACCTTGAAGTTGACGCGATTGGCGGGCTGACTCTCGGCGCCGATCCGGTAGCAACCGCAGTCGCCGTGATCAGTCACGAGAGGGGCAAGCCGATTCCTGCCTTCATCGTGCGCAAGGGAGCCAAAGCCCACGGCATCATGAAGCGGATCGAGGGACCGATCAAACCAGATTCAAAGGTCGTAATCGTCGAAGACGTCGTCACGAAGGGCGGCTCGGCGCTCAAGGCAGCTAAAGCGGCCGAAGAGGAAGGCCATACCGTTGTGAAGGTCATCTGCCTTGTCGACCGCCTCCAGGGAGGTCGCGAGGCGCTTGAGAGCGCCGGCTATGATTTCGAGCCCGTTTTCGAGGTAACGGAACTGGGCGTAAAACCTTAACTCGTTTGTTCAGCAGGCGGCAGCAAGCAACAAGAGCAAACGTCGGCCAAGGTAAAGGTCATACTAAAGGAAGAGCTGGCAACCGCCAAGAAAGAGCGGGCCCGGCTGACCAAGAAAGCCGCGGAAGCGGAGCGTGCCGCTGAGAAAGTAAGGGCGGAGGCGGCCAAATCGGCCTCGGCATTGGATCGGAAGCGCAAGGAAGTTGAAGCGAAAGCCGAGGCGCTGAGCAGAGAGAAGACGGCGCCTGGCCGGTGAACTTTCTGCGGCGTCCATCGCTCTGAGCGAGGGGCGGCAAAAGCAAACGAGACATCCCGCCGAAACAGAAGCTTTACCACACCAAGCAGACATCGGTCTCTATTACCCCGAGTTCTTAATCGACCCAGCTCTTTGCCGCCCGGCGTTGGAAAAGCTCCGGTCCCTGGGACGGCTTAGGAAGATTCTGGTCGACGGGAACAACCTCGTTCTGAGAACCAGGCAAGAGGCCAGCTTCTCGGGCGACCGCAACCGGGTGATCGATCTTTTGGAAAGATTCACGGAGCTCGAAGACCTTGACGTGACGGCGGTCTTCGATAGCGAGCTCGATCCTTCAACGTATAGCCGAGGCCGGGCAAAGGTCGTCTTCACGGGCCGTGACGAACCAAACGCCGATCTAAGGATCGAGGAGGAGCTCGCTTTTGACGCCGGCCCAGACGTACTCGTCATCTCCTCCGACTTTGCGCACATTCGCCCGATGGCCGAGGCGACCGGCACTCTCTTCATGAGCTCGGAGGATTTCCGCCTTGCACTCGAGAGCGCCGCCGCTATAGGTACGGCTTTTGCCACATAGCGTCGGCTTAACCTAGCGGCCTTTTTTTAACTAAGCGGCCTTTCTCCTGACCTCGATTAGCGCTTCATCCGTCGCCAGCCTTTGAGTGGTGACGACCGAAAGCCCATGGGCTTCGGCAAGCTGTGCCATGCTCTCGACGGGTTCTGTAAAATGCTCAGGATTGACAAGAACCGTCGCTTCCTCGTTCGGAGAGAGCTCACCTGAAATTCTCTCGAACGTGTCCTCAAAAAAGAGCCGTGGGTCGCGCCCGTAATGCACCGCTCTTAAGTCGTAACGCTCCGGCATTAAAATCACTCCTTTTCGTGACCTCGTCTCATTTAACTTCTAATGCTCATTAAGATTTCCCTGCTCTGTGATCGCAAAACTTCAGCCGCCCGCCCCGCATAGCCGCCACGATAATCTTTGGGAAGCTCCCCAGCTTTCGCTAGCTAGACAAGAGCAGGGCATCTATCCTAGCAAGCGCTTTTAAACCACCACTTGGCAGGTGCCTTCTCCTCAGCATTTTGACCGCATCACCCGTAAGGTTTAACCGCTCATCTCGTACCCCTGCATTCTCACCCTTGTGCTCGGAAGCAGAGCGCCGCCGACCAGAGAGCCACACAGCTCACCACCGGAAAAGGCGGCGAGATGGACGATGGTTCTATCGTGGACCAGGGCCGACCCGACGGTGGAATCGGAAAGGAGTCGAATGTCCTTCCCGAGGGAGACCGCAGGATAGTATCTTGCAGGAGCCCTTGCGACCGTTGACAGAAAATCTCTCGCAGCGCTTTTCGACAGCTTCTTTCTCGATTTCTCGTCTATGGCGTCGATCGCGTAGCTTCTGAGCAACTTACGCCAGAGCTTTCCGTATGAAAGGGGTGAGTCAAGCAACTCCAGGAGGAACGGTCTTCCCGCGAGGCCGACTATAGAGCCGACCTGGCCATCGGCTTGAGAGAAGGCGGATTCGTATTTGGCGAGACGTGGCTCGACGCCCGCATAAGCATCGGTCATTGCCTCCGTCTCCGACGTCACCCCGAAACGGCAGGATTTGGCCTTGATCTCCTGCCAGAGACCGAACTGATCGGAGACGAATCCCATCTCTTCAGCCAGCGAGCGTGAAACGTCCGCCGCTTTTTTCGCACGGAGACTGGCGTAGAGGGGTTCGTCTGATGAAGCGAAGAAGGCTGTCCGGTAACTCCAGCGACCCTGCTCAACGCAGCTAACAGGAATTACGGTGACCGATTTAGGAGGGAGCAGAACAGTCGTGTTGAGAACGCGGTTTTGCTTCGCCCCCACAAGCTGCTCGCCGTCGAGAAGGAGCACGCACTCGTCAGCTATGTTAGTCACCTTCAGCTCGGGCACTCGCCCATCCGGCGTGACCTCGCCCACTTCAACGAGCGAGCATGCGGCGGCTTCGTCATAGAGCAGATAACCCAGCCTGGACTTCTTCGACGAAAAGAGCGGGTATATGGTCAGTGACCCGTAATGCACAGCCGCCCCGAGAGTCACGGCTCTTTCAAGCAGATGCTTGACCGCGCTCGATGGGCCTTCGCCGGCGTTCTTCACGGTTAAGAGACCTCCAATAGCTTGTACCGCTAAAGCGATAGTATAACGCGATAGCGTTTGTGTCAAGCCTATAGCGTAATTTTTTTTCGTTAGGTATAATGAATGCGAATTCTTATGAAAAATAAGCTCGATTACGCCAAAGCTATCAGGGTCCTTAGGGCCGAGCGCAATGTGAGTCGGGACCAACTGGCCAAGAAAGCCTGCATATCCTACTCTTACCTCTCCGAGATCGAAAAGAGCATTAAACGCCCTTCAACTGACATTCTTAGCCGGATAGCGACTGCTTTTGATATGAGACCGAGCGCTTTCATGGTCGAGATTGAGTCGATCAGCGACCAAACCAATCAGAAGAAGAGCGGTCGGTCTTCCAGCACCAAACCATCAGCTTACATACCTTTCGAAAGCAAAGTTGAGCGGTATTCGGTCGAAACAGCTCCCGCTCCCATGGGGGTGCAAGAGTCACGTTCAAGCTACGGGCCACTGGACGAGCTAATGGATCTGGTAGGCCAGCTTTCGGACGAAGATCTGCGAGTACTCCTTGATCTGGTAAAACGATTATCAACCGGGCGAAAGTAAGTAAGATCTGCCGGTCAGGCAAATTTCGACCGACCCACATAAAGCTTGCCAAAACGATATTGCCATTAGGCAGCGATAAACCTTAAGCCTTTTTATGGAAGCGGAAGCAAAGCAAGATCAATCGGAGCTGTTTAGCAGGGCAATCGCCTCGTCCACGCTCTTTACGATGATGGCGTTCGGGTAGAAAAAGCGCTTTTTTTTGACGCAGGCGAATTCTTCGTCGGCGGAGATGATCGCAATTCCGCTCTCGCGCATGAAGCTCCTCGGGGAACCGGTAAGCCCGCTACACACCCGCCCGCTGCATTTAAGCTTTCTGATGTCGAGCGCCACCTTTTTACCGGCCTTCACGCCCAATTCAACTGCGATGTCTATTAATGAAAGATTTATGGCATCGCAAGGCCCGGTAACCATTATGACACTTACCCCATTGCGATCTGTGAGCTGTAGATCGAGTATATTGCGTGGCGAATCCATAGAAGCTTCCACTCAAGACGATTGCTATCTTATTATATACTGTTTGTATCTACATGTAAACTTAGTTACCAAGGGCTCAATCGGTTCGATTCAAGCCGATGGAGTAGAGCTTCGGCAACCCATGTCTCTAAAAGGCACTCGGACGTTCTGGATGATTACCCTTGTTTAAACCTACTTGCCCCTGCCATGACTTCCGTTTTAGCGTCATGGCGGATTAATGGTAAATAGTGTATAGGCGCCGTCGGTCGCCCGGAGGATATGGATGTGAACAAACCGCCCGGGAGAAGGTTGAGAACCGCTTTTCTCGCCATCTCGATTTCCCTACTGGTTATGGGGGGGTTGATCGCCGCAACCTTTCTTGACGCCAGGCTGGTCCGCCAGAACACGGGCAGGGTGAAAGGGCCAAAAAGCGAGAATCCAGAGCACGCCGGACCCGGGTCGGGGAACTCGGGCCAAAAGCAAAAGCTCGCCAGGTTGAAATCCGAGATCGCCAGGTATTCCGCGACCAGGCCGGGAAAGATGGGTGTCTTTCTCCGCCTCGATGACGGATCGGAGTTAGACCTGAATGGTACCATCAGACTTCCAAGCGCCAGCTTGATAAAGTTGCCGATAGCCATTACCATATACGACCAGGTCACGCAGGGAAAGCTTAGACTCAACGATAAGGTCGTCGTCCCGGAGGTAAATCCCGGTTTTGGAGGCCAGATCATCCCCCCGGGGAGCGAGGGCGAGGTTGGTGAGCTCGTCGGGTACATGCTTGATGAGAGTGACAATGCATCGGCCAACGCCCTCATCGATAAGGTCGGCATTGACCGGGTAAATGCTGTCGCCTCTTCCGTTGGGGCGAAGGGTACCAAGCTCAAGCGCAAAATGCTCGACCTCGATGCCATAACGGCCGGCGAAGAGAACGTGACCACGCCCGCGGATATGGTCCTGTTTCTAAAGAAGCTCTCGAACCGTAATATCCTTACGGCAGCTTACTGTAATGAGATAATCGATCGCCTGGGTCGTAACGATAAGAAAGAGATGATAGCCAGCCTCGACGACGCGAAAGTCGCGCATAAAAGCGGTGTAATGAGCTTGCCATCCGGATTTGCCGTCGGAGACGCCGCAATCGTCAAGGGCAACAGGGGTGGTTTGGTCCTTGCGATCTTGACCGCGGACCAACCATCCGAGAAAGAAGGGGTCCAAACGGTCGAAGAGGTCGCCAGGATGATCTGGACGGCGCTCGGAAAACAGGAAGAACAAGGGAGAGCTTTTCGAGGCCCAAGGAAGTGGAGGGTCTGCCTCGATCCCGGTCACCAGAAGAATCCGGACCTCGGGGCCGAACCGGTTGGGCCGGGATCGAGCGAGGTGAAGCCGAGGGTCGCCGGCGGGGCAACAGGGTTGGCGACCGGCGTCCCGGAGTATGAGTTTGCCCTCAAGCTTTCCAGGAAGATAGAGGGGGAGCTCAAAAAGCGCGGCGTCGAGGTGACGATGACCCGCGAACTTGACGAGGTTAATGTAAGCAACAGCGAACGGGCTCAAATTGCGAACCGAGCGCAGGCCGATCTCTTCCTGCGCATACACGCCGATTCGAGCAACGATCCTTCGGTAAGCGGGATATCAATCCTCCAGCCGGCGCAAAATGCGTGGACGGAAGGGATCTACGAGAAGAGCTCCCGGGCGGCAAAAGCGCTCCACGCCGCCCTCGTCAATGGGACCGGTCGCACCGACCGCGGGATTCTATCCAGAGGGGACCTGGCCGGCTTCAACTGGTCGAAAGTGCCGTCCGTCCTGATCGAAGCCGGCTTCCTCAGCAACCCGGAGGAAGACCGTCTCTTGAACAGCGATTCCTACCAGGAAAAGCTGGCGAGGGACATCGCCAGCGGAGTGATGGAATACCTTAACAGTCGGTAGGTTCTTATTGGAATGCTTAAAACCTGATCGCGACGAGAAGCGCGTCCAGAACGCGATCGAGACGGTCCGACTCGAGCTCTATCGTGATGACCGGTATTTTATAGGTTTTGGGCACGTAGCGGCCGAGAGAGCCGGAGCTATTGCCTGAATAATCGGTGGGGTCCACCAGATAGTAAGGGGAAGCTCTGGCCATCTCGAGGGCCAGCTCCTCACCGGGGCCATCGTAATCGATAATCCCGCCCAGGGAGTGGATGGAGATCACTCTCGTAAACCGCTTTTTTAGCAATTTCATCAGCGCTTGAGTCTCCGGTTCGGAGCCAGGCCTGGGACCGGGCGTGCACCCACCATAAGCGCTGTCGTCGTTCAGGCCTACCTGCGGTTGCCAATCAACCGGAAAGTTCCGATTGATGTCGACCTTGCGAGCGTTCCCTCTCCTTACATCCTCCCACCCATCGGGGTTGACCCTGGGGATAATATGGATCTCGGTATTCTTTGGGACCGCCTCGCGGTTCCTGGTTAGATAGTCGATGAATTGGTCCGCTACTTCCCCGCCATACTCGTCCCCATGCGTGGCGGCGAGGAAGAGTACCTTTTTGCCGCCCCGCCCGAAGCGTACCCCTTTGATGGACCGACCTTTCACCGACTTTCCAATCTCAAACGATTCGATGAACGAATCGGGGTTTCCCTTTGGGGTTGTAGTCGTCGGCGTTTTGGGCTTGGGTTGTCCTCTTCTGCCACCTTGCTTGCGCTCTACTCTGGTCTTGGCCGCCAATCCCAGCGCGGTCCTTAACCGACCTTCACCCTTCATGATAAGGAGCGTTGTGCTTGCCAACAGCAAGACAA
Organism: Actinomycetota bacterium; assembly: GCA_023481285.1. Lineage (GTDB taxonomy): Bacteria > Actinomycetota > Aquicultoria > Aquicultorales > JAMCWL01 > JAMCWL01. The sequence continues at coordinate 9,127 of JAMCWL010000041.1, forward strand.
CCAGCAGCAGCAGGATCTTTAGTAATGACCTCTTCGCCACATTGCTTAATTTGGTCATAAAGCTCAAGTCTTTTCATTCCCCGGTTGGGGTGTAATCATAGGTTGGGCCGGGATTTTTCACGAATACTTATCCAAAGAGCGCGTTGAGCACGAAGGGCCTTGTTTTTAAGGGATATAAATTGGGATCCGTAGGATTAATGTCCATCCGGACGGGTAATTGACGTCCGTATGTTTCCGCGAGAAGAACCTTTAGAAGGAGGCGGGCCTTGAGTAAAAAAGCGGTTATTCTGTTGACGGCGGCACTGCTGGCAACGAGCTTGTTTCTCTTAAGATTTGTTCCAGGCACCCCTTTGCCGAGAGCGCTGGAGATGCCTGCCGCTAAAAAAACGCCTTCATCCATTAAGAGCCCGCCTAAAAAAGAGACCGCCAACAAGACAATCAGGCCCGCACCTCCCGATCCGGCGGTTGCATACCGGGAGAAACTCGAGCGAATAGGTCGGAAGCGCCTGCACACCGAGGTAGAGCGGGGCGACGTGAAAGATAAGGTGATCGCGTTCACGTTCGACGCCGGGGCCAGCGCGGAAGCCGCTCCGGCCATTCTGGACGCCTTGAAGAAGAAGGGGCTTAGGGTGACCTTCTTCCTGACGGGCAAGTGGGTCGAGCAGAACCCGGCACTCGCCAGGAGGATCGCGTCTGAGGGTCATGAGATCGGCAACCACACCTACACCCACCCTCAGCTCACCCCCGCGGGAGAGGATGTGATATTAGCGGAGCTGACGAAGACTGAGGAGCTTATTCGGAAGACGACCGGAGTAAGCTCAAAGCCCTTCTTCAGGGCACCGTTTGGCGCTCGCGACCAGAGGGTTATTGACGTCGCAGCTAAAGCGGGCTATTTCTCGGTCTTCTGGACGGTCGACTCGTTGGACTGGAAAGAAGGGATATCCGAGGGCGAGGTTAAAGAGCGGATATTATCGGCGGTCTCTCCCGGAGCCATCATACTGAGCCACGTCGGCAGCCCTGCCGAAGCGCGGGTTTTTCCCCAGATGATCGATGAAATTACCGGGCGGGGTTACAGGATAGTGAGGCTGTCGGACGTCTTGAACGATTGATGCTTCTAAGCTTTACTCTCTTGTTATATTGTAAAAAGCTCCCCAGCCGGCGTACTCGGCCCGGTCGCCGAGCAGCTCCTCTATCCGGAGAAGTTGATTGTACTTGGCAACCCGATCGGTCCTGGCGGGCGCTCCCGTCTTTATCTGGCCGGCGTTGACCGCCACCGCGAGATCGGCGATGGTCGAGTCTTCCGTCTCCCCGCTCCGGTGCGAGATAACGTTCGTGTATCGGGCTCGCTTGGCGAGCTCGATCGCGTCCAAAGTTTCGGATAGCGTTCCGATTTGGTTGACCTTGATCAGGATCGAGTTGGCGGTCCCGGTTTCGATCCCCGCTCTCAGGCGCTTGACGTTCGTGACGAAGAGGTCGTCTCCGACGAGCTGCACTCGCTCTCCCAGGCGATCGGTGAGCGCCTTCCAGCCGTCCCAATCATCCTGGGCCATGCCGTCTTCAATCGAAATGATCGGGTATTTCTCTACGAGGGCTGAATAGAAATCAATCAACTCCCCGGGGGAGAGGGTCCTCCCCTCGCCGCCCAGGACGTAATTGCCCTTCTCAAAAAGCTCCGAAGCGGCGACGTCTAGGGCGAGGACGACATCCCGCCCCGGCACATAACCGGCCTCTTCGATGGCGGAGACGATGATCTGGAGCGCCTCTTCATTAGAGCCGAGGTTGGGAGCGAAGCCGCCCTCGTCGCCGATGGAGGTCGACAGCTTCTTGGCGTGTAGAACTTTCTTGAGAGCATGGTAAGTTTCGGCCCCCATGCGCAAGGCCTCCCTGAACGAGTAAGCACCGACAGGTGCAATCATAAACTCCTGGATATCGACGTTATTGTCGGCATGGACGCCGCCGTTCACGATATTCATCAGAGGTATCGGCAGGGTGAAGGCGCTCACACCGCCGATGTACTTGAAAAGTGGCAAATCGGCGTAGCTGGCGGCGGCCTTCGCCACGGCGAGAGAAACTCCGAGGACCGCGTTGGCCCCGAGCCGCCTCTTGTTCTCCGTTCCGTCGAGGGAGAGCATCGCCGAATCGACGCCCCGCTGGTCGAGCACGTCCATGCCGATTATCTCCGGAGCGATGAGGTCGTTTGCATTGGCGACCGCTTTAGTCACGCCCTTTCCACCGTAGCGGCCCGGGTCGCCGTCCCTCAGTTCGAGCGCTTCGTGAACGCCGGTCGAAGCCCCAGACGGCACCGCCGCCCTCCCCCAGGCCCCGCTATCGGTAAGTACATCCACCTCCACCGTCGGGTTGCCCCGCGAGTCGAGTATCTCCCGTCCTATGATCTGAGTTATGATGCTCACTATTGCTCCTTTCGTCGCAGTCGCAAGTCTCAAGTCTCAAGTCGCAAGCTGTCAGTTTGTATCCTGAGGAAGTCCAAAGGACTGACGAAGTATCTCCATACGTCCGAATAGTCTGTGGTGACTCGGAGATTCTTCAGGCCTCCGGCCTTCAGAATGACAAACCGTAAAAGCTTCGCTCAATGTTCTATGCATGATCGACGGCCGAACCGACTATCGACCATCGACCATCGACTATCGATCTTCTTCCTTTTCTTTCGCTTCGTCCCAAAGAGCGTCAAGCTCATCGAGAGACATATCTTGCAGCGACCAACCTTGTTGGATCGCTCGCTCTTCAACATATCTGAAGCGACGGGCGAACTTCTCGCAGGCGTGGCGGAGGGCGACTTCGGGATCGAGACCGAGCTTTCGCGCCACGTTCACCGCGGTGAAGAGGACGTCGCCGATCTCGTCCTCGACGTCCGCCCCGGTCTGGATGGCGTTCTTAAGCTCAATTGCCTCCTCGGGGAGCTTGTCCAGTGCGCTTTCGGCCTCCTCCCAATCGAAGCCCACCGCCGCGGCCTTGGATTGAAGCTCGTAGGCGTAGAGGAGGGAAGGAAGCGATCGGGGGATACCATCGAGGACGTAAGCCGGTGCGCCCTTCTCGCCCAGCTTGATCTCCTCCCAACCAACCACGACCTCTTCGGGCGTCGTGACCGTGCGCCTCTCACCGAAGACGTGGGGGTGGCGCCTGACGAGCTTGTCGGCAATGCCGTTGGCGACGTCGTCTATCGTAAATTTCCCTTCTTCGGCGGCGATTTGAGCCTGAAAAATGATCTGGAGAAGAAGGTCGCCCAGCTCTTCTTTGACGTGATCGAAGTCGCTTGAATCTATCGCATCGATCGTCTCGTACGCCTCTTCCAAAATGTAGCGCGAAAGGCTTCTATGCGTTTGCTTCCTATCCCAGGGACAGCCACCCGGCCCGCGCAGCCGCGCCATCACCTCGACCAGGCGCGAGAATGCCTCGTGATTTTCGCTCAAATAAATCACCCGCGACTTCTTTTCCCCTTGCAGCATCCTAGAGTAGATTACCGCATAAGCGCTCTTGCAGCCAGAGGAGGCAGTACCTGCGTGGCTTATGCTTAAAAGGCCCGCCGAAGCGGGCCTTTTTCTTACGTTTTTTATGTGAGACGACTATTTGCCGCCTTGTGGCTTTTGTACTTTAGGTCCCTCGTCCTTGGGAAGATCGATATATATCTTTACGTTGCCCTTCTTCCTGGCGCCCTCCAGCCAATCCTGGAAGGCATTGTTCTTCTTTCTTGTAAGCTCTTTCTGCTTGATGAGCTCCTTTGATTCTTCAAACGACCGCTGCTTCGCTTCAAACTTCTCGAGAACCTTCACTATGTGATAACCGAAGCTCGTCTTGAAGGCGCCGGTCGTCTCGCCGGGTTTCCTCGCAAAGACCTCCTTCGCCCATTCCGGAACAACCTTGTCCCTGCTGTAAACCGGTTGCTCGCCTCCTTTGTCTTTGGAGGGATCGATCGAGTACTTCTTGGACACGGCCGTAAAGTCCGCCCCGCCGTCGAGCTCGGCCTTCGCCTTCTTGGCATCTTCTTCTTTCTCGGTGAGTATCTGAAGCGTCTTAACCTTTTCGGCCTCTTTGATATCGGCGTCGGTATCCTTGTTCTTTTCGTAATACTGCTTCGCTTCTTCGTCCGTGACCTTTACATCGGCGGTCAGCTTCTGCACGAGCTTCTGGGCGATCATCTGGGTCTTGAGACCGTCCTTAAACTCAGCCACAGACGTGCCCTGGTCCTTGAGTATCTTCTCGATCTCCTTCAGGCTCTTCTTCGAGCTCTTCTGCATCTCAGAAAAGCGGCCGTCGACCTCCTTGTCGGTTACCGTAACCTTTTCCTTCTCTGCCTGCTGGCGAACGAGCTGCTCGTTGATGAGGTAGTCGAGGAGCTGCTTCCTGTACTGCGCTTTGCGCTTTTCGCTCTCGGGCCCCTTGAAGATGTCGCCCCTCATCGATTCGAGTCTCTTCAGGCCGTCGTCGATCTTGCTTATCGGGATGCCAGTTCCATTGACCGACGCCGCCAATTTCTGCCCACAGCCGGCGATCACTAGAGACCCGACAAGGAGCAGCGCGATTGCTGCCAACGCTCCGTACCTTAAAAATCTCATTAATCGACCCCTTCTTTGAGATATTATTCCTGCGGCTGAAACTCGGACATTATACCATTAAACAGTTTTAGTAAAAAGGATATCGCTTCCCCGGCCTCGACGCGGCTTATAGAAAACCGGCCGAGCCAGGCCGTCATGCTGACCTTTTTATCGATGGATTTGGCCGCCGCCGCCCATTCCGGACCGAACTTCGGACCCGCCAGGATTATCGCGCCCTGGTTCCAGCGAACGCTCGTCAGGCCGACATCGGCGGCTCTGAGCTTAACGCGCGCAACGCCCATTAGACTGCGCGCCTCTTCCGGAAGACGGCCGTACCTGTCGACAAGTTCGCTTTCCAGCATATCGATGGATGAGAGATCGACAGCGTAAGCAAGCTTGCGATAGGCTTCAATCCGCAATCGCTCCACCGGGACATACCGATCGGGCAGGTAAGCGTCGAGAGACAGGTCGACGCTGACCTGTAGCTTCTCTTCATGGACCTTCCCCCCGAGCTCTTCGATTGCCTGCCGCAGAAGATCGCAGTAGAGCTCAAAGCCGACTGCGGCCACATTTCCGTGCTGCTCGGCGCCGAGCAGGTTGCCGGCGCCCCTGATCTCGAGGTCCTTGAGGGCGATCTTCGTTCCCGAACCCAGCTCGGTGTGTTCGCCGATCGCCCTTAGCCTCTCAAGGGCCTGTGGAACGATGAGGGCGCCCGGCTCGTAGAAAAAGTAGGCGTAAGCGCGCTCGTCCGAGCGGCCGACGCGCCCGCGAAGCTGGTAAAGCTGGGCCAGACCGAGCCGGTCGGCGCGATCCACGATGAGCGTGTTGACACTTGGTATATCTAGCCCGTTCTCGATTATGGTGGTTGAAACGAGCACGTCGAATCTATTGTCGAGGAAGTCCAAGATGACCCTTTCGAGTGAACGCTCCGCCATCCGGCCGTGGGCGACCGCAATTGTCGCCTCCGGCACGAGGAGGCGTACCCGCTCGGCCACCTTGCTGATCGTCTCTATGTGGTTGTGGACGAAGAAGCACTGGCCACCCCTCGCGATCTCTCGAATAATGGCATCCCTGACCAGACGTTCGTCGAACGGACCGACGTAGGTCGCGACGGGGTGCCTGTCTTCGGGCGGAGTCTCTATCAATGAGAGGTCCCGCAAGCCCGAGAGCGCCATCTGGAGAGTCCTCGGTATGGGCGTCGCCGAGAGGGTGAGGACGTCAACCGACTTCTTTACATTCTTGAGCTTCTCCTTTGCTGATACGCCAAATCGCTGCTCCTCATCGACGATTACAAGCCCGAGATCCCTGGCGACGACATCCGCCGAGAGCAGCCGGTGGGTCCCTATGAGAACGTCAACCTTACCCTCATAGAACTCCTCGACTATCCTCTTTTGCTCCTTTGGCGAGCGAAAGCGTGAAAGTACCTCAATCACGACAGGGAAGGGTGCGAACCTCTCCTTGAAAGTCTCGAAATGCTGCTGGACGAGGATGGTCGTCGGTGCCAGAACAACGACCTGCCTGCCATCCATGACCGCCTTGAAGGCGGCTCGAAGAGCCACCTCGGTCTTGCCGTAGCCAACGTCGCCGCATATCAGCCTATCCATCGGGCGCTCCGATTCCATGTCCCTTTTAACCTCGTCGATCGCCATTAGTTGATCGGGGGTCTCTTCGAAGGGGAAGGCCTCCTCAAGCTCTCGCTGCCACGGTGCGTCCGCCGAAAAAGCAAAGCCACTGGCCCTGGCGCGCTCGGCATAGAGGGCGAGAAGATCGTAGGCCATCTTCTTCGCCGACGCCTTGGCCTTCTTCTTGGCTCTGGTCCAATCCGCGCTCCCCAGCCTCGTCACGTTCGGCTCCGCCCCCTCGGTGCCGATGTACTTGCCGACCCTGTCCAATTGGTCGACCGGTACGTAGAGCTTGTCGCCCGCCGCATACTCCAGGAGCATATAGTCGCGCTCCATACCGTCGATTGAGCGCTTGACGAGGCCGCCGTAGCGAGCGATCCCATGGGCGGTGTGCACGGCGAAGTCGCCGACCTCGAGATCGGCGAGGTCGGTAAGGCGCGCTCCCACCCTGCCGCGGCGATGCTCCCGACGCCGGAAAAAGAGATCGGAGTAGGAGAGAAGAGCCACCCCCGCCCCCTCGAAGACAAAGCCCGATGAGACCTCACCGACGGCGAGATGGACGCCAGACCGGTCGCCGTTCGTTGAAACCTCAACGCCGGCGGAGGTCAGTAGCTCACCGATCCTCTTCATCTGCCCCGTGTCGTTAAGGGCGACGACGACCGAGAGTCCCCGGCTCGAGAGCCTTTCCACCTCACCAGCCAACCTCTCGAGATGGCCCATCACCGGCTGGACGGCGCTGCTTTCGAAGGCGATCTCCGCCGGACCGGCGGTAAGCTTGACGGCGTCTCTCCCGGCCAGCGCATCGCGCCCCGCATAGTAGTCGAGAGCCGGAGCCACTCCGCCGGCGACCGCCCGGTCAAGGTTTGCGCGCTGAGAATCGAGAAAGCGAGCCGCTTCCGCTTCTATTTCGGCCGGCGAATCGAGAACGAGAATCCCGCTCGCCGCCAGGTACTCGAGCGGCGTGGCCAACTCAGAAAAGAGCAGGGGGGTAAAGCGCTCAATGCCTTCGAAAACAAAGCCATCCCTCAACCGACCCGCCTCCTCCGCAAACCAGGGTGTTTTAGCCAGGGCGTCGGCGGCGGACGTGAATCTCTCGCTGTCAATGGCGACCTCCCGGCAACCGTAAATTAGAGCGCCTTCAAGCTCTCCGATCGTTCGCTGGCTTCCTGCGGAAAAGCTTCTGATGGACTCGACTTCGTCGCCGAAGAACTCGACGCGGATCGGGTGCTCGGCTGTGGATGGAAAGAGATCGATTATACCGCCTCGAAGAGCGAACTCCCCTCTCTCCTCGACGAGGGAGACCCTGCGATAGCCGTTAGCTGATAGGCGAGCGGAGACTTCGATAAGGTCCAATTCGGTGCCGACCTCGATTTCGATGGGTAGATGCATCCTGGCGGCAGGCCCCGGGATTTTCCTCAAGATGGCGGCCACCGGCGAGATGACCAAGCTTTTCTCCTTCTTTGCAAGCGCGTGGAGAGCCGCGAAGGTCCTGCCTACGCCAACCACGCTCGGTGAGACTGCCTCGTGGGGAAGAGTCTCCGGGGCCGGCAGCAGAAGAGTTTTCGGAAAGAACGCCCTCGCGTCTCTTGCAAACCGCTCCGCGTCGGCCGGACGCGCCGTCATGACGAGAACGGGGCGTTCGGATCTATCGGCGAGACCGGCGACGAGATAGGGCCTTAGAGGCCCGGCCGAAGAGACGACGACGCGGCCGGGCAACCTTTCGACCAGCCGATTGAAATCCCTGTTTTTGTCCAATAATCCGAGCAGTGATTTTAGTTCCATATCCATCAACCGTTCAAAAAAAGATGGCGAGCTGCTGTTGGTGCTACATGCCTAATAGGCCCCGATGCTAAGCACCCGGGCCTTCAGTAACTTGGTATCTTATTTTTTATTATACTCCCGCATGGCCGCGGCGACACCGTATTTGACCAGGTAAATGACGGCGTCAGCAGCCCGAGCAACCGTCAAAGCTACTTCCTCGGCTTCCCCTTCGGGAAACGACTCCAACACGTAGTCGGCCGCCTCTTTCTTGCCGGGTGGCCGGCCCACGCCGACTTTGACGCGCTCGAACTCGCCGCCGCCGACGTCCTCGATGACGGACTCGACCCCTAAATGACCGCCGCTGCCACCACTGGCTCGGATCCTGACTTGACCGGGTTCCAAGTCGATGTCGTCATGAACGACGATCAAGCTCTCCTGACCCAATTTAAAGTGGTCGAGAAGCATTTTTACCGCCCGGCCGCTTTTATTCATGAAGGTAATCGGCTTGGCGAGAGCGATTTGAACCTTATCAATTCTCCCGCGACCCCAGAGAGCGGAGCAACTCGTCTCCGGAAAAACGGCCCCCAGCTCTTCGGCCAGCTTATCCAGGACCATGAAGCCGGCATTATGGCGAGTGTTGGCGTATTCCGGCCCCGGGTTCCCCAGACCGACGATGAGGTACATTTTATTCAGATGCCGCTTCCTCTGCGGTCTTGACCACCTCGGCTTCGGCTTCTTCAGCTTCTTCAGCTTCGACGGCCGGGACTTCGACCCGCGGCGAAAGTATGGAGACGACGACCTCGTCGGGATCGGTCAAGAGGGTCAGGTTCGGCGGGAGGGTAAGCTCTCTCACGTGAAAGCTCTCTCCAACCTGTAAATTAGAGACGTCCGCTTCAAGATGAGGCGGCATGTCGCCCGGCGTACCTTGGACTTCGACTTCCCATAGATGATGCTCGAGAATCCCGCCCATCTTGATGCCCGGCGCTTCTCCGACGGTCGCCACCGGAAGCGCGGTTGTTATCTCTTGGTCCATCGCGACCCTCTGGAAATCGACGTGGAGCACGCCGCCCTTGGCATGGCTAACCTGGATCTCCTTGATGAGTGCGGTCGGCTTGGCTCGATCACCGCCTATCAAAAGGCGCACAATGATATGAGCGCCCGCCTCCCCACGCGTAAGGCCGACGAACTCCCTCGCATCGACAGTAAGCGGGACTGGTTCGCCGTCATGACCATAGAGAACGACGGGGATCTTGCCGGCAGCGCGCAACTTGCGCGCTATGCCTTTCCCCGTTTCTTGACGTTTTTCAGCTTTAAGCTCAGCTATCTCCATTAACAAACCTCCTCTTGCTCGATCAATCTCCCAGCACTCTTAAACCGACCGATGACCGGAAAGTCTTTAAAAGCTTCGGTCCCCGGTCGTCGGTCAGCGGTCGCTTTTGTCCAGCGTCCAGCGTCTAGAGTCCGGTGTCCGCTTTAGGCATTCTCACCTTCAAAAAGATCACTAACCGACTGGTCCTCGTGGACGTTCCTTATCGCCTGGGCAAAAAGCTGTGCGATCGAGAGCATCCTGATCTTGCCGATCCTTTTCTCAGCCGGGACCGGCAGGGTGTTCGTCACGACGAGCTCCTTTATCGGCGACTTATCAAGCCGCTCGATGGCCGGTCCCGAAAGGATGGGATGCGTCGCGCAGGCGTAGACTTCCTTCGCCCCTTGACTTATCAAGGTCTCCGCGCCGGTGACCAGGGTGCCCGCCGTATCAACCATGTCATCGATCATGACGCAAGTCTTCCCCTCAATATCGCCGATTACCTGGGATACCTCCACGATATTATGGGCAGGCCTGCTCTTGTGAAGAATAGCGAGCCCTCCCTGAAGCTTGTCCGCAAATTTCTTTGCCACTTTTACCCGCCCTACGTCGGGCGAAACGACGACAAGCTTGTCGAACTTCCTCTCAGCAAAGTAAAAGGCGAGGATCGGAAGGGCCGTCAGATGGTCGACCGGTGCGTTAAAGAAACCCTGGATTTGGCCGGCGTGGAGGTCCATGGTAAGGACCCGGTTAATCCCAGCGGTCATTAAAAGGTCGGCAACAAGCTTGGCGGTTATCGGCTCCCTTGCCGCGGTTTTCTTATCCTGGCGGGCGTAACCATAATGCGGTATAACGGCGGAAATCCTCGCGGCGGACGCTCTTTTAAGGGCATCGACCATGATGAGCAGCTCTATCAGATTGTCGTTGATCGGCTGGCAAAGGGTCTGGACGATGAAGGCGTCGGTGCCCCTCACGCTCTCCCCATACCGCACATAGATTTCACCGTTCGAAAAATGGGAGAGTTTTACCTTGCCTAGCGCGATACCCAAATTCTCGGCTATCTCCTCCCCGAGTTCAGGGTAGGACTGCCCACAAAAGACCATCAACCGTCTACCGAGCCCGCTTGCCATCATCGTCCCTCGTCACCTCTTACTTCTGCGTTCTACGCTCTTCTTACCTCTGCTTTCACGACGCTTTTTGGCCCAGCCGATACTGTTCTTTTGCTCGCTTCTCTCGAGGCCGAGCGAATCGGCCGGGACGTCCTTAGTTATCACCGAACCGGCCCCGGTGAAAGCACCCTTTCCTATCCTGACGGGCGCGACGAGCATCGTATCGCTCCCGACAAAGGCGTCTTCCTCGACAACCGTTTCGTGCTTCTCGAAACCGTCGAAGTTGCAGGTGATCGTGCCAGCGCCCAGGTTGGCGCCCTTGCCGATCTTGGCGTCTCCGACATAGGAAAGGTGAGGCACTTTGGCCTCCTCCTCGATCTCGCTCTGTTTTACTTCAACGAATCCACCGATCTTGGCACCCCGGCCGATCCTGGTCCCCGGCCTGACGTGACAGAAGGGGCCAAGAACCGCTCGATCCTCGATCGTCGCACTCTTCAAGACCGCCTGCTCGACCTGGACCTCATCTCCAATCGAGCAATCGACGATCCGGACGTTGGGCCCGATCTCGCACTCCTCCCCAATCACGGTCTCACCCTCGATATAACAGTTCGGGTGGATAGTGGTATCCCTCCCTATCCTTACCGTTGATGAGATGAACGTGAGGTCGGGTTCGACAATCGTCACGCCGGAGAACATATGGCACTCGTTTATTCGGCGGCGCAAGATCCGGGCCGCCCGGGCGAGCTGGCTTCTCGAATTCACACCGAGCCCCTCGGCAGGCTCTTCGACCGTGCAAGCGACGATTTTCTCTCCTTGCAAAGCGAGGATTTCAACCGCGTCCGTTAGATAGTACTCCTTCTGAGCGTTTTCCACGCTTATCCGACCGAGCGCAAAGAGCAGAGCATCCTTCTTGAAGCAGTAGGTGCCGGCGTTTATCTCGTCGATCAGACGTTCCTCTGGAGATGCGTCTTTTTCCTCAACGATCTTCAGAACACGATTTCCATCGCGAACGATCCTGCCGTAGCCGGTGCGGTCCGTGGGCTTGGCGGTCAGCAACGAAACCGCAGCGCCGCTTTTTTCTCGCGAAGAAACCAGACCGGTCAAAGTGCGCCCGGTGATGAGAGGTGTGTCGCCGCAGATAATCATCACTTGCCCCTCAAAACCCTCGAGTTCTGGAATAGCCTGCATGACTGCATGGCCGGTTCCCAACTGCTCTTCCTGAATGGCTATCCGCACGCCCCCGTTAATTCTCTGGCGCACCAACTCTGAGCCGTGCCCCACCACGACGACGATCCGTTCCGGCTCAAGAGTCCTGGCGGCGTCGACGACGTAAGCGATCATCGGCTGGCCCAGGATTTCATGGAGAACCTTGGGCTTCTTCGACTTCATGCGGGTTCCCTCACCGGCGGCGAGGATGATAACGGCTAAATTCACGGGGAAACCTCTCCAAACTGTCTACCGATAGACCTAAATATACCAATAGACCATATCGAATAAATGACAAAGCACGCCACCCATCACTCTGGCCGGTAGTCGGGCTCTCGCCCGAGAGTGAGAAGCGTGCCAGCTTGTAAAAGTGTATCACTGCTTGCCACTTCGCTGCTAGACCCTATCGGCGATTACCTCTCTACCCTACCCCGATCTGTTGCTTGTACTCCGCTAGAACCGCCACCTGGATACGCTCCCGCGTCTCGCTGTTGATCGGGTGAGCGATGTCGCGAAACTCTCCGTTTGGCAGTTTTCGGCTCGGCATGGCGACGAAAAGGCCTCTTTCACCTTCGACGATCCTGAGATCGTGCACGACGAACTCGTCATCGATGGTGATGCTGGCGATCGCTTTCACCTTATTCATTTCCACCTGTCGGATGCTCACTTTGGTGATGTCCATGCTCGCTACTCCTTTACTCACTTCTCGCCAACGCTCAACGCTATGGCTGAGACCTCTATCCCCGCCCCTTTAGGGAGACGAGCAACCTCCACGACCTCTCTAGCGGGAGGATCGGCGCTAAAGTAGTCGGAAAAAACCTTGTTCATTTCCTCAAACCAATCAAGGTCAGCCAAAAAAACCGTCAGTTTGAGCACCTCATCAAGCGAGCTCCCGGCGGCCCCAAGCACCATTTTAAGATTCTCGATGACCCTTTTGGTCTGTTCCCGCGCTCCACCCACCACCATCTCGCCGGTTGATGGGTCGATTGGAATTTGACCGGACGCAAATACAAGATTCCCGGCCTTGACTCCCTGTGAATAGGCCCCTATCGGCTTTGGCGCATTTTGGGTCGTTATACGAACCTTCATCATTCTCCAAAAGCCCTTAAGATAGCGTACGTTTCCTTATTAATTCGGAGCGCTCAAATTTTTTCCTGCTAAATAGGCGCTAATAATTTCCAAATCAGAAAGCTTATCGATATCGAGCCCGATCTCCGGAAAAGGCGAGATAATAGCCGCGACCGGGGAATTGAGTATCTGCCCGACGCGCCTCTCCACCTCGGCAACCGACACGTTTCCGAGGAACAGCCCGAGAATGAACCTGACCCCCAGCAGCCGGGCAAGCTTGACGGGGCTCTTTCGCAAAGCGTAAGTCTCCTCCAGCAGCTCCACGTTGCTCTCTATAAGCGTTGGGTCGGCCAGAGTCAGGTTCCCCCCGGTAAAACGCCCTTCCTTAATCTTAACATACGTCCGCTTCATGGTGTAGAAGAACGCTCTGGCTACGGATTCGGGTATGATGGGATAGTAGAGTCTAGCCTCCCTATCCTCACAGCGCTTAAGGAAATCGCTGACGGCTTCGGGCGTTAAGAGGGGAATGTCTGATGAGAGAATGAGAACCATCCGGTCTGATTTTAGCGCGCCCACGCCGAGAGCGATATTTTGAGTGAGCGTCCCGTCGTTTTCCGCGACGGCATCGGCTTTCGCCTTCCAGACGCCATCGATTCCAGGGGGAATGACAACGCAGATCCGATCGATCTCGGGACACGCGACTAGTGCGTCGAGAACATACTCGACCATCGGCTTGCCATTTATATCGATTACACCTTTAACTGGAGCGTCTGCCAGGTTCTTGCTGCTTCCACCAGCGAGGATTACGGCGTCGGCTATCAATCCACATCTCCGCTTGAGCCAATCGGTTACTCGTTCCTTGCTCTAATCTTATCAGACTTCATCCCTGGCTCATAATGCTTTTGCTTGGTATGCTAGTGCCGATCTACTATATCGATTCCCCGCCTGCTGGGAAGTGCGAGGCCAACGAATGCATCCGGAAAGGCGCTCCTCATCTCCTCGGCCGCCTTCTCGCCTCGCCCAACCTCAAATAGCCCGAAGACGGTCGGGCCGCTCCCGGATAGAGAGACCCCAAGAGCACCAACCGAGGAAAGATCATTCAGAACCTTCTCGATCTCCGGGCACAGATAGAGCGCGGCGACCTGAAGTCGGTTGTCAAGAGCTGCAGCTATTTGGTCGAGGGTCCCAACCTCAAGAGCGGAGAGCATGGCGTCAATGTGGCCCAGTGGTCTCATCCCCAGGCGGTCCAGGGTCGAATAAATTTGTGGGGTGGAGAGGGTAAAAGCCGGAGTAACCAGGACAAACTCTGCCTCGGGCATGGCCGGCAGGTTCGAAAGCCGGTCGCCCTTCCCCTCGGCAAGCATGGTCCCCCCCGTCAAGCAGAAAGGAACGTCCGCGCCTATTGAAGCGCCCATCTCGACGAGCTCGGTTGCCCCAAGACCAGCTCCTGAAAGCTCATTTAACCCGATAAGAGTGGCCGCCGCGTCGGTCGAGCCGCCCGCGAGACCGGCGGCGACCGGAATTCGCTTCGAAATCTCGACCCGTATCTCCGGCGCAGCTTCCGGCCCAACGCGAGCTTTGAAGGTTTCGAAAGCCCGGTATGCAAGGTTATCGACCCCGCAGATGTCGGGGCGCTCCGGGCAGACCACACCGGTTTTCCTGGCTAATTCGATTTTTACGGCGTCCGCAAGCGAGATGCTCTGCATGACTGATCTTATCGCGTGATAGCCATCTGGAAAGCGATCGACGACGTCCAGATAGAGATTGATTTTCGCGTGGGCGGCTAATCGCACGGAGACCCCCAAAAAGAAGGCGACGCTAAAGCGTCGCCACCATATCCCTCTTTTATGCTATTTGCGCCCTAAAAGAGCCAGGGGAGCAGGTTCTCGCCGTTCTGCGGGTGGGACAGCTCGACCGTCTTCGTTAAAATGTCCACGTAGCTGTATGATACCCGTCTGCTGCGATTTCTTTTCTCGTCAACTTTCACGACGAATAGATTAGGATGGGTCTCCTCCAGCACACCTTCCCGCTCGACGACCTTACAGCGACCGAGATTGGTCTTCAGCCGCATTTTCGCCCCTACGTAACATCTCAGGTCCTTGCGAATTCTTTCCATCACCTGCGCTTGCGGTAGCTGGCTAACTGCCATTCCGGTAATCCTCTCCTTAATATGGTCAATAAATTTTAACGCAAAAGCCAAGATAATTCAAGCAATTCTGTTGAGAAATACGCCCTTGAAGGTTGTTGTGCTCTCCACACTAGGGGGCTTGGGCGGTTGAGTAATGGTTTTATACACCCGCTCGCACAATTTTAAACGGGCCCTTAGGCCGCCCCGTAACCCGCCATTCGGCGCTCGAGCTCCGCTAGACTGAGAAGGCCCTCGGTCGCCCCTGACCTCGAAACCACGGCGGCCGAGTTCATCGACGCGAGCGTCATAGCGCGTTTAACGTCGAAGCCGGACATTAGGGCGGCCACCAGAGTCGCGCCGTACGCGTCGCCCGCCCCCGTCGTATCGTGAACTTCCACTGGAATCGCTTCCTGCTCGTGAACGCCGGAAGCATCAAAAGCGCAGCTCCCCTCGCGACCTTCCGTTATGACGACCAATCTCGGCCCCATTCTCGACAGCGTCTTGAGGAGCGCCACCCGGTCATCCCGGTCGACATTCGCCTCAAGTGACCTTGCGAGTGCGCAACCCTCCTCGTAGTTTACGATCAAGACGCTCGTCTCCTTCAGTATGTCTTTCAGCCCTCGATAGCCGGCCCGGAGCTGAAGCGAACCTGGATTGAGCGCAAGCTGCTTGCCCCGCCTTCGGGCGAATTCGGCGAGCTGCGGAAGGAGAGCCGCTCCTCGGCCGGTAAGCGAGGTCACATAAAACCAGCGCACCCTCTCAAGAAGCGCCCATTCCGCGATCTCCAGATGGTCGTTAGCTCCCCGGTAGAGAAAGGAGATGTGGTCGCGCTCGACGACTATGATGACCGACAGCGCCGTCGCGATGTGCGCGTCGAATCTTACCAGGCTCGTGTCGACTCCTCGCTGCCCAAGCAGGGCTTTTATCCTGTGACCGGAGCCATCATCGCCGACAGAGAGCGCCGCCGCCGCCTTGAGGCCCAGGCGAGCAAAGCAGGTCGCACTGTTATGCCCGCCACCTCCCTGAGTGAGGTAAACCTCCTCCGGGATGATTTTTTCGCCATACTCGAATGCGACAAGTTGGGCGCGGTGTTTTTCCGGCGCGGGAATTATGCGCGCTTTACTCGTCCTGAAAAAGATATCCCTGGTAGCTCCGCCGATCGAGATTACATCCAACGAGGATTTGGTCATGAGGAGTTTATTCCCGCGTGAGGGAAAGAGTGTTCCTACCGTTGATCCCGACTTATGCCATCTAACGCCAAGAGAGCCACCGAGAGTTGAGCGAACTCTTCAAGGGAGAGCGTCTCACCCCGCCTGCGGGGGTCGATACCGGCTTCTTTCAATGCCGATTCGACTTTTTCCGCCGGGAGCGCTAGCCCCGCGGAGATCGCCCTCTTGAGCGTCTTTCTGCGTTGAGAGAACGCCGCCTTCACGACGTTTAAGAAGAAGCCCTGGTCGTGGACGTCAACCGCCGGTTTTGGGAGCCGGGCGAGCCGGATGACGACCGAATCGACCTCCGGCTTAGGCATAAAAACGTGCTTGGAGACATTCATCACTCGCTCCGCCCGGCAAAAATAGCGAATTTTAACGGAAAAAGCACCGTATTCTTTACTTCCAGGCATAGCAAGCATGCGGTCGCCAACCTCTTTTTGAACCATCACGATGTAGAGCTCGATTTCCGGATATTCTTCGATGTAATCGGCGATTATTGGAGTCGCCACCTGGTAGGGAAGGTTGGAGACGAACTTATTTGGAATAGGAATCCCCGCTGGCGGATGCCTCAAATCAAATTCAAGCGCATCCGCCAGCAAGACCTTAACGTTGCCCAAACCACTCAGGGTGTCGTCAAGGATAGGGATGAGGCGACTATCTCGTTCGACGGCCACCAGGTAACGGATGAGCGGCGCCATCGCGACCGTGAGCGTTCCGATGCCCGGGCCGATCTCCAAAACAACGTCTGTTCTCCTGAGGTCGGCGGCGCTCAATATCTTGTCGACGGTGTTGGCGTCGACGAGAAAGTGCTGCCCTAAGCGTTTCGCCGGCGTGAAGCGGTGTCTCTTGAGAACTTCCACCGTCGCCCTTGGCCTAGCGAGAACTCGCCTTTCCACGCTAGTTGAGGATCGTGACGTTAACCGCCCGCCGTCCCCAGCGGATCGCCTCGCCGACCGTGTCGAAACAGAGGTCGATCCGGTTGCCCCTGATCGCTCCCCCGGTGTCGGCAGCCACGCCATACCCGTAACCCTCGATATAGAGGCGAGTTCCAAGTCGGATCACGGACGGATCGACGGCGACGATGCCGTACTGCGCTTTTGCGCCGGTCGCCGTGACATCGTCGATTCCCGGACCGCCGAAAGGAGCATACGCGGTCGCTATGACGGTCAGAACTCTGCCGCCCGATGGCGCCGGTACGCTCGCTTGCGCCGGAGGTTCCGTCGTTCGCGCGGCGCCCCTGGAAGCGGTCGTCACAGGACGGTAAAGACGAGCCACCTTGCGCTTGGTGCCAACCTTGACAACTTCGGTCACCGGCGGCTTTACCATTCGCTCTGTTCCCTTTTCCTCACCGACCGGAATGTCGCCCTCGTAGGTTACTTTGGCGATTCGAATGAATTCGCCTT
The DNA here is from genome assembly GCA_023481285.1 of Actinomycetota bacterium. Taxonomy (GTDB): domain Bacteria; phylum Actinomycetota; class Aquicultoria; order Aquicultorales; family JAMCWL01; genus JAMCWL01. Next base: position 26,491 of record JAMCWL010000041.1, read on the forward strand.
CTCTGCCTTGGCTGACGACCCTGCGATCGCCCTCGTCCATGGTCGGATCGTTCTCGGTCTTTGAATCGTATGGAACCTTCGAGCGTGCTATTTCGAGCTTGCGGCTAACCCGGACCACCTTAACCTCGGTTCCAGGTTTAACCAACCCGTTTTTCGCAGGGGTGACTTTGTCGGCTTGGCCGATCGAAAAACCGATCTCTTTCAAAACCTCCCCGACGGTGCTCCCGGTAGCGACGGTCGCCACCGTTAAAGTTCCCGATGTTACCCTGATTGGGATAGCTTTTCTGACGCTTACGCTCATCCCCTCCGAGACCTGCGTCGCCGGCCTCGGAACAACGTCGTCCAGTGCGCTGATGACTACACCGTTTTCTTTCAGCAGGTCACCCACCGTCGTGGCGTGCGTCTTTACGGTCGCCGTCCGGCCATCCACTTCGAGCGTCACATAATTCCCCGACAGTACGATGGCGGTTGCTGCGAGGACGAAAAGGATGGCGCTCATCGTGAGAGCAATCCGCCTCGCCCAGAAGACGCGGGCCAACTGACGAAAACGTAAGTCCAAATGCATCATTCCCTTCCGTTTGTTCGGTACCCAAGCGTCGGCACAAAAAGCTCTAATATTGTACCACAATCGGTTTTTTTCGCAACAACTTTATTAATTTTTTTGTGTTTGCCCGGTTTTGCGTGCGCTAAAACGTAAGCTAAACGCCGAAAAGACGTGCGGTATTACCCCGGAGCGTCTCGGAGAGATCGGATACCTCGACCGATCTGAGATCGGCGATTCTCTTGAGGATGAAGGGAAGGTAGGAGGGCTCATTGCGCCGGCCCCGGAACGGCTGGGGTGCCAGATAGGGGGAGTCCGTCTCAACGAGGAGGCGATCTGCCGGGACCGCTTTGGCCACCTCGGCAGGGATGGGCGCGTTCCTGAAGGTGACCGGCCCCGCGAGAGAGATATAAAAGCCCAGGGAGAGGACTTCGCGGGCAAGCGAGACATCGCCGCTGAAGCAGTGGAAGACGCCTGAGAAGTGGCCGACGGAGCGGACGATGTCTAAAACATCCCCGTCCGCTTCCCGGTTGTGGATGATGACCGGAAGCTTGAGCTGGCTGGCCAGGTCGAGCTGTTCGGCAAAGGCCCTTCGCTGAACGTTTCTGGGAGAGTGGTTGTAGTGATAATCGAGCCCGATCTCGCCGATGGCCAGGACACCGCCTGAGAGCACCATCCTCTTAAGTGCGCCCAGCACCTCGTCGTCCAAGCTCTTTGCCTCGTGAGGATGGACGCCTACGGCCGGGAAGATGCCGGGATAGGTCGAGGCGAGCTCGATGGCGCGCTTGCTCGAGGGGAGCGTGTCGCCGGGAACGATCATCCGGCTCACGCCTGCCGAGCGCGCCCTTTCGAGAACTTCCGCCACGTCTTCAAAGGCTTGAAGATGAGCGTGCGTGTCGACCAAAAGAGCCTCTCTCATCCGGTAAGCCGACGGGAGTATAAAGCTACCTATATACGTGCCTAATAACTTCGCCAACTCGTGGCGGGCATTGCGCGCGGTTATTGCTTTGCCGGCGCGGCCTTGAGCTTCCCCGCGATCTCTTCGACTTTGAGTGAGATCTGCGTTCGCGCCGTCTCATCCTTCGACGATTCGAGCGCTTTCCGGTAGCTCGCTTCGGCTTTCTCAAGCTCTTTGTTCTGCTCGTAGGCGACGCCAAGCGCATACCAGACCGAGTCGAGCTTGGGGTCCCGCCTCACGGCCTCGGTCCAGACGCCAATGGCGTCGTCAAGCTTCTTCTGGTTTACGTAGACCATGCCCAGCTCATAGCGGGCCTCGGAGAGCCACGGATCTAGCTCGAGCGCCCTCTTAAAGGAGTCGATGGCTTTCGGAAGCCTCGACTTGTCAGAGCGCAAGCCCCAGGATGAAAAGAGCTCTCCCCTGTTCAGGTGGATGTTCGGATCGTAGCGGTCCATCGCAAAAGCTTGATCGAGGACCTGTTCAGCCTCCCTGGCCTCATCGGGATCGCGCCTCGCGTCGGCCATCGTCCTCTTAGCCTCCCCGAGAGCAAGCAGGTAGCTCTTCTCTCCCGGATTGAGAAGAGTGGCTCTTTGAAGGTAATTCACTGACTGGAGATCGTAAACGCTTTCTCGATAACTCAAGCCGCGCTCAAACAGAGCGTCCGCGGCAAGGGGTCGGTAAAGGGTGGCGAGCGTGATCGCGAGAATGCCGGCTGCAATTGCGATCGGGACGGCCGGCGGGACCTTTCTCAGCCGATAAGCGTCGATCTCTATCTCGCTCCAAGACGCCGCTCGCCCGAGAACGGCGGCCGAGACCCAGATGAGAACCGCCACAGTCGGAGAGAAATCTCCGAAGACCAAATAGGACGTCAAAATCCCCGCCGAACCGGACCAAAAGGCCGCATTGAGCAGAGAGTCCGCCGAGACTCTATAGCCCACCACCACCAAATACCCGGCGAAAACCAGGAGGGCGAGCAAGCCAAAAGCTCCACTTGTCAACCAGGCCTGAATAAGGCCGCTTCTCGCTCCCCTCAGGAGGATTGGCGCTCCTTCCGCTCCTCGATCGATCGACTTGCTTTGGAAATAAGCGAGGCGAACGCTATCCGGACCGAAACCGGCCACCGGTCTTTCGACCGAAATCTTTAAAGCTCTCCCCCAGGTAGCGAGGCGCTTTGAGCCGCTCTCCTTCAACCCTGTTAAAGCGAGCGAGCGCCCGGCCGGGGCGTACCCGCCACTCACCAGAATTGCGCCGACAAAAGAGACGACCACCACAGCAGAGACCATCGCCAGCTTGCTTTTTCGCTGCCAGATCAGTCGCCTGGCTGATATCCCCAGCGCGGCCAGTCCGAGAATCGCTGAAATCCAAGCGCCTTTCGAAAGCACTAAAAAGAGAGCGACCGCAAGGAGACCGACGTCGACGGCGAGCAGAGCCGCCAGGCGCCGTGAACGGGCCGAAAAGAAAGTCGCGACCGCGAAAGGTAGGGCAAAGGAGAGGTACGCACCGAAGATCGTCGAAGTACCAAAGGTGGAGACGGCCTGGCCGGCCACGGCCTTCCCCGGTGTAAGAAAGTCGATTTTAAAGTGCTGAGCTATGCCGTAAACGGCGAGCGGCACCGATGAAATGATCAACGCGATGGCCAGGCGCTCGGTCATTTCTTCATTTAGAAAGCCGGTTGCCAGATAGAAAAGTCCCGTGAAAACGAGGAGCGTAAGGAGTCCATCGTAGCTCTTAAAGTCACCGTAAAATGCGATCCGCTGGTTGGCGGCGAAGATGGTTGAGATCACCCACGCCAGAAGCAGCAGGAGAACCGGGACATCAAGGGGGGTCCGCTTTACCTTGAAGCTTCCTTCAAAAAACGAAGCGGCAAGCCAGAGGCTCACCAGCGCCACGACGGCCAGGCGAATGAGCAACACCTTTGGGAGGGAATGCGCATCGTACCCCATGGGATTGACGGCCACGAGCGACAACCCGGCGAGCACCACCACGCCCCAGCCGATCCAGGTCCTATAGCGAGCCATAGCCACTTTCAAAGATTACCCCTCCTGAGCCGCGTGCGATTGACAATTAGCCCAATTCTAACACTTCCACACGCTTTAACCAGACTCAGGCGTCAACATAGCAAAGCGGCGCTACCATGAAAACACGACCGATGACCCCCGTAAAGTCCAAGACCGGCGTAGCCTACACTTCGATTCGAGGAAAGAGCGGCTCCGCCCTCGTCACCCTGGTGCCGACCGGCACCTTGCCCCAGACGCGGGCATCATCAAGCCGCTGTTTCTCAAAGCCGGAGAGCCCGAGCTGTGCCCACATCTTGGCGGCGGTTTGCGGCATGACGGGAGAGATCAGGATGGCCGTGATTCTGATCGCTTCCGCCAGCGAGTTCATCACGGTCGCCAGGCGGTCCACATCGCCGTTCCGGAAAAGCGCCCAGGGCGCCGCTTCATCGATGTACTTATTCGCCCGGCCGATGACTTTCCAGGTCTCGATGAGCGCCTCTCTGAAGTTCAAACGGGCGAAAAGCGGCACGACAACGTCTGCACAGCCGGTCGCGAGTCCTTTAAGCTCCTCCTCGAGGGAGGTCGACTCGCCGGCCGGGGGAATCACGCCCCCGACGTACTTCTCCATCATCGGCACCGTGCGGTGGATGAGATTGCCGAGGTCGTTCGCCAGATCATCATTTACCCTTCTTACCAGCCCCTCGTGGGTGAACTCGCCATCGAGGCCGAAGGTGACCTCCCGCAGTAGAAAGTATCGAAGAGCGTCCGGCCCAAACTCTTCGACGAGAAGGTTTGGATCGACAATAACGCCGGTTGACTTTGACATCTTGGCCCCCCCGATCGTCCAGAAACCGTGGGCAAAGACCGTCGTTGGAAGGTCTATGCCCGCCGCCATAAGCATGGTCGGCCAGATAATCGCGTGGAAACGGAGAATGTCCTTGCCGACGATGTGGAAGTCGGCCGGCCAGAAGGTGGCGAACTTCGCCGGTTCCTCCAAATACCCGGCGCCCGTCACGTAATTGATGAGAGCGTCGAACCAGACGTAGACGACGTGTTTTTCGTCGAAGGGAACGGGGATGCCCCACTTGAAGGTCGTCCTGGAGACTGAGACATCGGTGACCCCGCTTTCAAGGAAGGAGACGACCTCGTTTCGGCGGAAATCCGGCAGGACGAATTCGGGATGCTTTTTGATGTGTTCGAGGAGGGTGGGTGCGTACTTCGACACCTTGAAGTAGTAGCTCTCCTCCTTCACCCACTCGACCTCACGGCCGCACTCCGGGCAGCAGCCATCCATCAGTTGGCTTTCCGGCCAGAAGGTCTCCTCGTAGACGCAGTACCATCCCTCGTAATGGCTCTTGTATATATCCCCCTGATCGTAGAGCTTCTGAAAGATCGACTGGACGACTTTGACATGGCGTTCCTCGGTCGTCCGGATGAAATCATCATCTGTGATTTCCAGGCACTTCCAGAGCTCTTTGAAGGGAACGACCATCCTGTCGCAGTGCTCTTGCGGCGAGAGCCGCCTCTGTTGGGCAGCGCGTTCGACCTTCTGGCCGTGCTCGTCGCTCCCCGTAAGAAAGAGCACCTCGCGGCCGGCAAGCCGGTTAAAGCGCGCCGCCACGTCCGCCGCGATCGTAGTATAGGCGTGCCCGATGTGGGGGACATCGTTAACGTAGTATATGGGCGTCGTAACGTAGAATCCCTTCTTCCCCAATCCATCCTCCGTTCGTTAAACTTTCCATCAACCACCATTCGTACGATTTTAAAAATATGTTACTAACATTATTTGACATCTGCTTGCTCTCACTTTATAATCTTTTTACAAAAGCGTTTGCTCTGCTGGAAGGAGCTAGAATGAAGGCAACAGGTATCGTCAGAAGGGTTGACGAATTGGGCCGCATCGTAATTCCTAAAGAGATCAGGCGAACTTTTGGCATCGATATAAAAGACCCCCTCGAAATCTTCGTCGACGGCGACAACATTATTTTAACAAAGTACCATTCGTCCTGCCTTTTCTGCGGTCGTCCCCACGGCGTCCAGAGCTTCAGGGGCAAGTTCATCTGCAACGAATGTCTCGGAGAACTGACCAAATAATCGTCTGTCTTTTTAGAGCTTTGCCTTAATGCCCTTGGCCGCTTCGTAAACCGCTCGTTTCGGCTGGTTCAAGTTTTTCGACACTCGCGAGATCGCGTCTTTCTTTGAGACCCCAGCTCTAATGAAGCGCTCCACCTCGGTCGCCAGCTCATCCGGGGTTACCTCTTTCCGGCGCGGCTTACCCCGATCTATAACGACCACCATCTCTCCCCGCGGGCGCTCACCAAGACGCTCGATGATCTCCTGAGCGCTGCCCCTGATGACCTCCTCGAACCTCTTCGTAAGCTCGCGGGCCACGACCACCCGCCGCTCACCCCCGATATCCGAGAGCTCCTTCAGAAGCGCGAGGATCCGGTGGGGCGCTTCGTAAAGGACGACAGTGCGCCCGCTTTCCAGGAGCTCGGTAAGCAGCCGGCGCCGTTCACCGGATTTTCTTGGCAAAAACCCCTGGTAAACAAAGCTGTCCGTCGGCAGCCCTGAGGCAACCAGGGCCGTTATGACCGCAGACGGGCCGGGCAGAACCTCGATCTCAAAACCGTTTTCGATGGCCGCCTTGATGAGTTTATGGCCCGGATCGGACAGCCCCGGCGTACCGGCGTCTGAGACCAATGCGATCGACCTGCCGGAGGCCAGCTCCGACAGGATACCCTCTATCCGCCGCTCCTCACCGTACTCGCGGTAGCTAACCAGGGGCTTAGAGATATCAAAATGGGTCAGGAGCTTGCCGGTTACCCTGGTATCTTCCGCGGCTACCAGATCAACCTCCCTGAGCATCCGCAAGACTCTGATCGTTATATCTTCCAGGTTCCCGATGGGAGTCGGGCAGACGTAGAGCCTACCCGCATTCTCCCTAGATCGCATAGCCCGTCCCCTGATCGACCTCGCTTCCACCATGTCCGCTCAACCAGAGGAATGCGAGCGTCCACATGGATGAGATAAAGGATTGAAATACGGCGCTTGCCAAAGTCAATACGGCGATCCCCGGAATGGCAAGCAAAATGCCGGGCAGCGGTTTTTTCGCAAAGATGAAAATAGCCGGCCCGATCATGACGAGGCCGACGATGCCAACAACCAACCCAAAAGCCACTGAAAGCCCGAGGGCGATAAACCAGACGGCCGCCGACTGACCTTTGCGCTCCCAAAGCAGCCGATAGCCCTTCGATATGCTCGTGAAAACCCCGTGCCCCTCGATCACCCGGTATGATTCGGCGTAGGTGTTGAGCACCCCGAGGACAACGGCGACCGGCAAAATGATCGCCGTGGCGACGATAAAGCCCAGAAACATCAGGAGAATGAAGGAAGGTGGAGGCGTGGGGCTGCGGAAGTTGTTGATAAGAGCTATAAGAGCCGGTCCAAAGGAGAGTGCGAGCACAATCCCCGCAACTACAAAGAGGGGGAGCCAGATGGCGATCGATATACCGATAATGCTCAAGAAGTTCTTAAAGCCATCAGAGAGCCCCACGCCGACCGTCGGCACCTCCCCACCATCGATCCGTCGGACCATGCCGATGAGAGCTCCCCTGGCGATGGCCGATAAGACAATGAAAGCGATTACAAGAAAGACGATGGCCGCAAAGATGGCGATAACCAAGCCAACGGAAACGGATGGGGGCGGACCGCCTATAGGTGTGCCTCCCAATGAGCTAAAAGGCTCCGAATTATTGCCCGGGCCGGTGTTAAAGCCGAAAACGTTACCGATTCCGGCCCCGCCGGCCAGGAAGCCGAAGAGCCAGAGCGCACGGTATTTCCAGGTTATCCTCCAAGCCCGACCAATAATGCCGGAATAATCCATCTCCCCTCCAATCGGCGCCGGTCAATTGAAATGGCGCTCGCATCCAAAATTATACCATTTAGCACACTTACGAACTGCATGATTATTGACCGCCGACGCCGTCTTTAAGCTCTCAGCCGTCAGCTTTTTAAGGTTTCAGGATGACATGCCTTTAGCTGATGGCTTTTCGGCCCTCGGTCTTCGGTCGTTTATAGCGCTATCCAACCCTCACAAGCTCGTACTTGCGCTTGCCAAGCCCTATTCTCTCGGCATGAGCGAGTTGCGACGTCCAATCAATCCCGGATAGCTCACCAAACTTGTCCTTCGAGTAGGGGTCGGTGAGTCGCCCTCCCTTTATCCCCTCGGTTGAGTTGACGAGATCCACGCTCGCCTGGTCTATGGCGACGATGTCGGTCGAAGCGGCGATTCCGATGTCCGGTGCGATCGGCGCGTCATTCCAGGACCAACAATCGCAATCGGGAACGACGTCGATGACGAAGTTTACAAAACCGACCTTGCCCCCTTTGTCCTTTATCGCCCCGAGGGCATACTCGGCGACCTTCTCCTGGATGGCCTGGGGCTCCGTCTTCCAGTTGATGGCGATCGCGCCTTTCGGGCAGGAGACGGTGCACTCGCCGCAGCCCAAGCACTTGTCGTAATCGATCGCCGCCGCCGAGCGGACGGAGATCGCCTCAGCCGGACACCAGCCGACGCACCTCTCACAGGCGCTGCAGACGCCCGAATCGACGGTCGGAAGGAGATCCGAGTGCATCAATTGTTTAGCGGCGCGGGACCCACAGCCCATGCCGACGTTCTTGATCGCCCCGCCAAAACCGGTCGCTTCGTGCCCTTTGAAGTGGGAGACCGCGATGATGGCGTCCGCCTCTCTGATCGCCGACCCGATCTTCACCCTGTCGAAATGCTTGCCGCCGATCTCCACCTCGAGGTAGTCGTGGCCGTTCAGGCCGTCGGAGATGAGAAGCGGCGCCCCGACGGTAGCGTAGGAGAAACCGTTCTCGATGGCGGTCGTGAGATGGTCGACCGCGTTGGAACGGCTCCCCTTGTAAAGCGTGTTCCCATCCGTCAGAAAGGGACGGCCCCCCGCCGCCTTGACCTTGTCGACGACCCTGCGGACGTAGAGCGGAGAGAGGAAAGCCGTGTTCCCCCGCTCCCCGAAGTGGACCTTGATAGCGACCAGGTCGTCTTCGTCGATCAAGTCGGCAAAACCGGCCTTATCGAAAAGCCGCTCAACGCTCTCGAGGCGGCTCTTCTGCCTGCCATGGATGCTTGAGAAGTAGACCTTTGCCAACCTTAAACCTCCACTTCCGCCTTATGCTTGCTAATCAAACCCATGCCCATAAGCGCGTTACTCTGATTCTAACAGATGTTGAGTTAAAGAGGAGGACTGGGCGTCCCGCAGGGAAGGAAGTTGGTGAGTGGCCGCGCTACTATCTGGTTATAAATCAATGGAAGACTCTTGGTTGGAGGTGCGCGTGGGGGAAGAGCGAGCTCTGATAATCTTTCTCTTGATCGCCCTTGTCGTGATAGCCGTTGTCACGACCGTTTCATTTATTTTTATGATGTCGGGCGCCCCGTTTAGGGGACAAGCCAGAGATTTCTCATCGAACGGCGAGAGGATCTTCTTCGCCGGCAGGAACTCGCGCAACGCAATCGATTTCAGGAAAGGACCACCCTGGTTTCAGATGCACGGAGGGGGATGTGTAGTCTGCCATGGCTCCGACGGAAGAGGAGGGCGTGTCCCCATGATGGGGGGCTTTACGGCCCCGGACATCAGGTATAAAACGCTAACCATGCCTCATGACGATGAGCCCGCCTTTACAAACGCGACGATAAAGCGGGCCATCACCGAAGGCAAGGAATCCGACGGAAGCGACTTGAGCGGCAACATGCCTCGCTGGCGTATGTCCGACGCAGACCTCAACGATCTGATCGGCTTTCTAAAAAGCCTACCATGAAAATACCGACCGCCGAAAAGGGTTTGCTCTAGGCTGTAGGCTAGGCTGATTTATGGTATCTACTGAAGCAATGTCCAAACAGGAAGAGGCAAGGCTCCCCTTCCTCACGGGATCGGGTAGGAGGGGGATTCGCATCCCCCGTCCTCCCACACCACCGTGCGTACGGTTCCGTACACGGCGGTTCATGACGCAAAATCAATCCGACGCTTTGTATCAGACAGCGAAATCAGGCCCATGG
>JAMCWL010000019.1 GCA_023481285.1 Actinomycetota bacterium
TTAACGTGGGCATTTGTTCGGGCGTCACCACCAACCCCAAGATTCTGGCGGATGATAAATCCATCTCTCCCGACCAACTAAAAACCGAGATACTGAAGATCGTCAATCTGGTAAAGGCGCCAGTAAGCGTAGAGCTCGTTTCCGAAACTACCGAGGCCATGCTGGAAGAAGCCAGGGGGTACAGCTCGTGGGCTCCGCAATATATCACGATCAAAGTTCCGATCTGCCATGCAGGAATGCCTGTTATAAACCAGCTAAACAAAGAGGGCATCCTGACCAACGTAACCTGCCTGATGAACTTCAACCAAGCTTACTTCGCCGCGATCGCCGGCGCTACCTTCGTCAGCCTTTTCGTCGGTCGCATTAGGGACATGGGTTATAACCCATATGAGGTGATCGGGTCCGTTCGCGCCATGCTCGAAGAAGAGAGGTTGTCGGCTAAGATTATCGCTGGCAGCATCAGGCACCACCAAGACGTCGCCGACGCTCTCGAGGCTGGCGCCCACATCGTCACGGTAACACCTCCGGTGCTCGAGAAGACGATCCTTAATCCGCAAACAGATCGCACGATAGAAGAGTTTGCCAACATGTGGATTGAATTCCAGGCGCTCAGTCGGGAGGCAATAAAATAGCCAGGGAAGGCAGGGTATTAGTTACCGGCTGTGCAGGGTTTATCGGGAGTAATCTGTGCCAGATGCTCCTTGCGGAAGGGTACCAGGTTGTCGGAATCGACAACCTGACAGCCGGAACGCTCGAGAACATACCCGAAGGTGTAGAGTTTCATAAGCTCGACATCCGCAGCGATGATGTCGCGGGCCATTTTAAGGGCTGCGATGCGGTCTTTCATTTGGCTGCCAAGAACTGCCTGATAGATTGCATGGAGAATCCTTTAGACACCGCCGATGTCAATGTACGCGGCACAGTCCAAGTCCTTGAAGTGACGCGGACCGCTGGCGTGACCCGCTTTATTTACGCCGACACCTCTGCTGAGTACGAAGGAGTCACGAAGTTTCCGACGCCCGTGGATGAAGTCGCTCCGATCGGCACCTATGCCGCCAGCAAAAGGGCTGGCTGGCACTTCTGCGATAGCTATCGGCAGCTCTATGGAATGGACCTCACCACCTTGCGCTACTTCAATGTCTACGGGCCTGCACAGGATTATCGGCGCGTAGTTCCCCCAGTGATGAGCGCCTTCATCATAAAAATGCTAGAGGGCAAGCCGCCCTCGATCTACGGTACGGGAGAAAAGCGACGCGATTTCGTCTATGTCAATGACGTCAATCGCTTCCACCTCCTCTGCCTGGAGGATAAGCGGACTATCGGCAAGGTCTATAACATAGGCAGTGGGATTAACTATTCGATTAGGGAAGTCTTCGATCGCATTGAAGCGCTCCTGAAGACCGGTTTGCAGCCGGTATACGAACCGGACCTTCCGGGAGAGGCTGAAGTTAATCTGGCTGACATCAGCGAAAGCCAAAAGCTCGGTTGGGAACCTGAGATAGACCTGGATGAGGGTCTCAAGCGCTCAATTGCTTATATTCGCGAGAGAGTAATGGTGAAATGAAAGCGCTCGTTTTAACGGCCGGCAAAAGCACCCGGATAGCGCCCGTCAGTAAAGGAGTGCCAAAGCCGCTCCTAAGAATAGACGGCCGCTCGGTAATCGAGCACAACCTCCTTTGGCTAAAATCGTTCGGCATTCGAGATATCTGGATAAACCTGCACTATCGACCTGAAGACATAAAAAAGCACCTCGGCGATGGCTCGCGCCTGGGCGTTGAGATCCGATACTCCTTCGAGGAAGAGATCCTCGGAACGGCTGGCGCGATCAAAAAACTCGAAGCCGAGTGTGATGAGATGTTTCTAGTTGTCTACGGAGACAACTTCTTCAACTTCAACCTGGCTGGTTTACTAGAGGCACACGACCCCCAGGAGTCGCTTGTGACAATCGCGCTCTTTAGCATGAAGGAGCACTTGAACTCAGGAATAGCCGGCGGGCGCGTTAAGGTGGACGGCGGGCGCGTAGTCGCTTTTATCGAAGGGGATAGCGCTTACGATCTGGTGAATGCTGGCTGTTATGTCTGTAATCCTGAGCTTTGCAACCACATCTCGGCAGGCCGCTTTTGTGATTTCAGCAAAGACCTCTTTCCGAAGCTACTTGACGAGGGTAGGATGCTCGGCGCTCACCTCATCGATGGTTACTGCTTGGGACTTGATGACCCAGCGTCTTATGAGAGAGTGCGGGCTCTGCTCGGAGCAAAGGAGATTATGTAGCCATGATCATATCGAGAACGCCTTTCAGGGTAACGCTAGGCGGCGGCGGCACCGACCTGCCATCCTTCTACGAAAAGCACGGCGGTTTTATCTTCGCCATGGGCTTGGATAAGTATATGTACGTCTTCCTGAACCGTCCGTTCGTGGACAGGAAAGTGCGATTGCACTACACCAAGAGCGAGACCGTCGACCGCGTGGATGGATTAAAGCATGAGCTGGCTCGCGAGGCTCTTAAGCTACACGGCATCGAATGCGCGATCGAGATCAGCTCGCTTGCCGACCTTCCAGCTTCAACCGGTCTGGGCTCTTCAAGTTGCTACCTGGTCGGACTCCTCACGGCGCTCCACAACTATCGTCATACTTACCTAAGCCTCCAAGAGTTGGCTGAGGAGGCTTGTCATATAGAGCTGAACATCCTTAGGAAGGGGATCGGGAAGCAAGACCAGTATATGGCGGCTTTCGGCGGGCTAACCGTTCTCGAGATAGCGAAAGACGGTAAGGTCGGCGTAAGACAGCTGGGACTTGGTGCTGGCGCCATCGCGGAACTTGTCGCCAACAGCCATCTTTATTTCTTGGGTAAAACGCGAGACGCCCAAGAGGTGCTGAGCGACCAGGATAAAGCGATGAAAAAGGAAGATGCGACCGACCGGAAGCAGGTTGAAGAGAGCCTATGCAATATCAAGGAACTCGGTTATAGGATTCTTGAAGCCATCGAGAACGAAAATTTCGACGACTACGGCCTAATGATGGACGAACACTGGCAGAATAAAAAGCGGCTCTCAAACAAGATATCCCTCACCGAGGTCGACGAGCTATACGATTACGTTAAGAAAGAGTTTGGCGTCCTGGGTGGCAAGATCGTCGGGGCCGGCGGGGGCGGCTTCCTCATGCTTTATTGCCCCAAAGAGCATAAAAAGCTCGCCAATTACATGGCAACCCGAGGTTATCAGAGGCTACACTATAATCTGGAGTTCGAGGGTTCGAAGGTCGTCGCCAATCTCCATACTTCACAAAATATCGGCATAGATCATTCTTATGTATTGGCTGACTAACGGCCCCGGTTAGGGCCGACTGAAAGTAGGCAATTATCATGGGCATCCTCTCATCGAACAGCGCTCTGGTCGTCGGCGGTAGCCAAGGCATAGGCCGCGTCGTCGCGGAGGCATTTGCGGGTGAAGGCTGCGCGCTGACCATAGTCGCCCGGTCGGCCTACGAGCTTGAAAAAGCGGCGGAGGCCATTCGGGATAAACGAGGCGTGGAAGTTCAAGTGCTAGAAGGAGACATCGCACTCTTCAAAAACGCCGAGGCGTTGGTTAAGAAGCACTTGTCAGCTTTTGGATCGCTCGACGTCGTCGTAAACACGGCGGCAGTGCAAGGTCCGATCGGCCCACTCTGGGAGAACGATCCTGAAGAGTGGGCGAGCACCGTCGAGATTAATCTGATCGGCAGCTTTAATATTTGCCGAGCCGTCGTCCCGGTAATGACGAAACAAAAGCGCGGCGCGGTCATCCTCTTTTCTGGAGGTGGCGCCGCCTATGCGAGGCCCTACTTCTCGGCATATAGTGCTAGTAAGACGGGTATTCTGCGTTTGGTCGAAACGCTTGCGTGCGAGCTCGAAGGCACGGGCGTTAGGGTTTATGCGGTCGCGCCGGGAGCCGTTAAGACGCGGATGACCGAGGAGGTCATCGCCTACGGAGAGGACGCTGGGGCGGTCGCCCTTGAAGAAGCGGAGAAGGTCATGAATGAGGGCGGGACCTCGCCGGAGAAAGCGGCCAAGCTTTGCAAGTTCCTGGCGGCGGAAAGACCGGCGGCGCTCTCTGGGAAGCTCATCCATGTGAACGAGCCTTATGGTGACTACTGTGCGCTCGATCTAAAGACAGGCAAAGACGAATGCGGTTTACTTAGACGGGTGCCATTTAAGGACCGAGATAGCCAAGGACTATAGTATGAAAATAGCCGTTGTTAGCTGTCCGCTTTGTGGTTCAGAGAAGTGCGAGATATATAAGGAGATGAAGGACGCCGAGATTTTAAGCTGCCACGATTGCGGTATGATCTTCGTCGGCTCCGTCGATTCGGAAAATGCTTCACAGTATTTAGACAACCAGAGTTCACCCGTCGATTATTACCGCTTGTCCGAAGCATACGATAGGAAAACTTTCACCGAACGCATCGCGATGCTAGAGAAGTATTGCCCACCCGGCACTGTTCTAGATGTCGGCTGCAACTGTGGAACTTTTCTGAAAGTTGCTCTAGCAAGAGGTTGGGAGGCTGTAGGCGTGGAACCAAATGCGCTCGCTGCAGAAGCAGCCAAGAGTTCAGGAGCGATGGTCCTCAACACATTTTTCGACTCAAATACGGCGTTGTATCCGGACCATTTCGACGCAGCATACCTCGGCGACGTTATCGAGCACGTGGTTGATCCCAGATCTGAAACGCCCCGTGTTTGACGGAGGCTCCGTTTCCAGGCTTACTAGGACCTGGAGAAAGGAGTTCAACCCATGGCAAGACGATCCAAGTATTCACCAGAGTTTCGAGAGCGCGCTGTACGCCTCGCCCGAGAGTCCGATCGGTCGATCGCAGAGGTTGCACGCGATTTAGGCATTTACTACGAAACCCTTCGCGTGTGGGTGCGCCAAGCGGAAGCCGACGACGGAACGAGGAGCGACAGGCTCTCTACCGCCGAGCGCGAGGAACTCGTTGCACTGGCAGAGAGAACCGCGACTTAAGAAGATCCAACGAGATACTGAAAGCCGCGAGCGTGTTTTTCGCCCGCGAACTCGACCAGCCCCGTCCAAGGTGAGCGCGTTCATCGATCAGCATCGCGAGCGCTTTGGGGTCGAGCCGATATGTCGGGAGATAGAGGTATAATGCCTATTTTTGGAGAGAGATCGGGGGATTGAGTAATGTCACCCTGGACCATATGATAATAGGGGTTGGTGTATTCTTTGTTATCGCTGTTTTAGTAAGTATAGTGATCAATCGGATGTTTAACATCCTTGTATACTGGAGCCAGGCTGAGAAAGCGTAGGTAAGCTCATGGGCAAAGAAAGCAGATGAGAGTGTCCTATTTAGGTAAGTTGCCTAGTGGTTTAACCAGGTATCTGTTTGTCGGAGGCTTGTCTTTCGCCATTGATGCCGGAAGCTTTGCAATTCTTCTGTACCTTAGTGTGTACCGGCCGATCGCTTCTGCTGTGTCTTTTATCCTGGGCACTTGCTGCCACTTTATCTTAAATCGCTCGTTTAGCTTTAAGAATTTCGACCGACCCATTAGACAGCAAATCGGGACATATGTGGTAGTTTCAGCCTTCTGCCTCATATTGACCGTTGGTATAATCGAAGTTATGGCAGGCGTCCTTAGGGTGCCCTCAATGATTGCTAAGATTATGGCTATTGCCATTAATCTGCCTGTTGGCTTCTTTGGGCACAAGTATTTGACCTTCGGCGGTAGAATAAAGCGAGCAGTACTGCGTCAATATGAAAGATTTGTTGAAGGAACAAGGCAGACTAATTAGTCGATTTATGATACAAAAAGCTTTAGCCTCTATACCAAGAAAGCGGTCGCATGGGTAAAGAACGTGAAATTCTCTATCTAAAAAATATCGGCGAAGATGGCATTAAGCATGCGGTTAACAAACCATTTTCCGACGAAAGTTGTGGTAATTATCTTGCAGAAATGGGAGCGATCATGTCTTTGCTCCCCCCTCCGCCAGCGAAACTTCTAGATCTAGGATGTGGTACGGGCTGGACAAGTTGTTTCTTTGCTAGAAGAGGTTACGAAGTTACTGGTCAAGATATCTCGGAGGATATGATCTGTTATGCGAATCTTAATAAAGATAAGGAAGAACTTGATAATTTGCATTTTATTGCGGGCGATTATGAAGGTATGGATTTTTCTTGCGAATTCAACTGTGCGGTCTTTTTTGATTCGCTACATCATTCGCTCAACGAAGAAGATGCTATTCGCATGGTTTATAAAGCCCTTAAACCAGGTGGAATCTGCGTAACATCAGAGCCTGGGCTTGGGCACGAAGTGAATCCAGGGACAATCGATGCGGTCAGAAAATATAATGTCATAGAAAGGGATATGCCGCCAGAGAAGATAATCCATGCCGGAAAGAAAGCGGGCTTTACGATATTTAAGGTATATCCGCACGCTCTGCAGCTGAACGCGCTTGTTTATGATAGACAGCTTGGCCATGTAGGTCCACCGCAAAGAAGGTCTCTTAAGAGATTGTTGAGAACCAAAATCCTAAACAGGCTTGCCCCAATTCTGGGTATAGCACAGAGCTGTTTTGATACTCATGACAACGGCGTGCTCGTTGAGATACATAACATAATGGCAAACAAACAATATAATGGTATTACGGTAATGGTTAAATAGACTAGCGATTGTTAAACAACGATATCCAGAGTATTCGAGCCAATATCTCGAGTTTGAGTGGTGGCGAGGTTCCCCAAGTTAGATAATAGCTGGAAAAGGAGAGCGGCGTGGCTCAAAAAGACAAAACGCGCAGTGCTTTTGATAAGTATGGATGGTTTATATTCGCTCTACTAATAGTCTTCGAATACCTTATCTTTCGCAGCTTTGTCGTCAATGAAATCGCTCCTTTCTACCCGACTAGTCACGATCAAACTTCGTATCTACAAATGACTTATAGACTCTACGATCTTATGCTGAAAGAAGGTGTTTTCGCTGGGCTAAGAAATGCACTTTCCCAGCCAGCGGCCACCGGGATGTTCATGCCGATTCAAGGTGCTCTCTTCTTCATGCTGGCGGGAGCTTCTCGCTTGAGCGCTTTGACGACTAATTTTATCTATTTTGCGCTTCTTCAGTTCTTTGTCATCCTGACCGCTCGGTCGATCTGGCGCGGTTGGACTTGGCCGGCCATCGCGACGGGTTTTATTCTAGGCCTCGGTACGCCCTTCTTTGGTGTAGGGGACCTTACTGACTACCGCATGGATTTTCTCGCACTTTGTCTTTTTGGGATTGTGATTTCGACGGTGGTGGCGTCAAGGGTATTCGAAGAGCGTCGATGGGCCTTGCTGGGTGGTGTTCTTGCTGGGTTCCTGATTTTGCTTAGATTCCTGACCGCGGTCTACCTGGCTGGCATTTATGGGTTTGTTCTAGGTTTCCTTCTGGTCAGGTATTGGATGAAGAAGCAGCCGAAAGAATCTCTTGCGAGGATGAAGAACCTTCTGTGGTCGGGCGCGTCTTCCTTGATAATCGCGGTTCCTTTCCTCGTTAATAACCGCCAAGCTATCTTTAATTACTACGTCGTTAATCATTTTCTGAATTCAGAAAAAGCGGTGCGCGCCGCTGAACAGGGTGTTAATAGTCTCTTCGGACACCTAGCGTTCTATCCGATATCGCTGTTGAAGCATATAGGGATCGTCGGTCTTTTCTTAATCGCTCTCCTCGGCATTGCGGCTATAGCCAGCCGTTATGGCAAAAACCATACCTACCGACCGGAAGTTCACCTACCGGTCGGTGAAACCTTAGCGTTTCTCGGGGCTTCGGTCGTCATTCCTATAGTTATGCTAACCGCAGACATGTCGAAGTCACCTATCGTAGTGAGTATCGTACTCATCCCGCTTCTTTGGGGAATTATCATCATTGCGTTTCAGCTTTGCACTACTCCTAAAGTCGGCGGATCATCCGGCTTTGATCAGCGGATCATATCGATATTTGCTGCGCTGGCGCTTGCTGCTGGTCTAATACACTACACGATTAATATGACGGATCGCCGTCCCTTGTATGACAGGCGCGCTGATGCCGATACGATTAAAGCCATGTATCTCGACATAGGTAACTATGCCGAGCGGCAGGGTCTAAAGACGGTCAATGTGTTCTTCGCCACCGAGACGCTCGATTTTTTCGGCCCACAAGTCTTTGTTACCATCTACTACGAGGAGGAACACCGCCTTATCGACGCGGATCTTATGGTGGGAGGCGTTGCTAATACGCCAAGTTTTAAGAACATAGAACCTCTGCTTAGGAAGTCGAGCTTTGTAGTTGTTGACGGCATGCTCGGCCGTACCAGTCTACTTTTTCCCTTTGACAAGGCGATGGCAGCCAATTTACCTCAGATAAAAGCGCTTCTAGACAAGCAATTCGTCAGGTTTGGCAGCTATTATGCTTTTGGTCGAAGTATCGATGTCTACGTCAAACGCGGTACTACGCCAAGCGACAAGCCCTAAAAAGGCGGCAGACCCACCATGCTTTCGCTTAGAGTAGCTATCTAGCGGCCATTAGTATTAGCTTTCCATGCTTCCAACCAGGATCAAAGCTCCAGCAAGCGTTTTAAGTAAAGGCTAAGCTTCTCCGATTCCTGAACGGTTGACGCGTTTAGAGAAGCAAAGCCTGGGGACAAATACAGAGCTGGCCGGGTTTTGTTGGACAGGTTTTGCCGTTTCTTAGGTGGGAATCAGCTCAGTCATACTGCTGCCGGTATCCTGCCGTCTGATGCCCAATAAACCTCATCGGGCGTTGAATCGCCCCGGGTTCCGCGTCGGCTCAATTAATTGGATGCAAGGTATTCCGGGCGACTTCCTTAGTATAGCAATCAAGGGCTTCAAGGGGCGCCAGTCTCTTAACCCTCCCTTCCTGAACGACCTTGAGCGAGCG
>JAMCWL010000026.1 GCA_023481285.1 Actinomycetota bacterium
GCCAGCGGGCCAGCGCTTTGTAGTCGCTGTTGACGATCGGCATCCCGACCGTCTTTTTTATCTCATCGTAAAGCTCAAGCATCCTTTCGTCTGCCTCGTTCTCCTGGACCATGTCGAGCTCGACCGCCTGAACATATCTCTCCTCGTTCGTCTCGTCCGCCGGGTTGCTTTCCACGCTCGATCCGACCGTCTCGCCGGCCAGCGACCGGTGAAGCGCGTTGGCCATGATGAAAAGCTTCGGATTCCCGTAGCGAAAGGCGTGAATGTTGGCCCTGATATCGTCCAGGTCTTCGTCGTCGAGCTCCGCCGCGCTCGCGTCCGCGAGCGTTCTCTTGGAGCGGTGGTTCGCCTGCACGTCGGCCTCGGCGGCTTCGCGGATGCCGAAGCTGTCGCTCCGGAACTCGTCCGTCATGACGGCCGGCTTGATCGTCCTCCAGGCAAGATTGAGATAGACCGGGTAAGAGGCGAGGGCCTGGAAGAGCGCGGGCGTCCATGGTATACGCAG
Source organism: Actinomycetota bacterium (assembly GCA_023481285.1). Lineage (GTDB taxonomy): Bacteria > Actinomycetota > Aquicultoria > Aquicultorales > JAMCWL01 > JAMCWL01. The sequence goes on from JAMCWL010000026.1 coordinate 506, forward strand.
CGAATTCCTAATGTCGCCGTAAAGTCCGCTTATCTCCGGGCCGGCCTGGTCGTCCAGGATCAAAGATATCCCGACCATTAATCATTCCTCCTCCTTCATGTTTACTTGATTGCGATTCCCAAGTTCGGCCGGACAAAACCCTGAAATCGGGCCTGAAACAATCATGCGTAGGAGCTGGGTCGACATCCTCCCCGGCCTGAAGGTCGAGATTCCTACGGCGTCCATGCGAGCATTACGCATAGATCGCTTCGGTGGGTTCCCGCTTCGCAGAGAAAGAAGGTTCTCGGCCGTATGTATGGCGGCGCGCTCGGGGAGCGCGCCCTACTTTTTCGGTTTAGCGGCGGTCATCGGTCATCGGTCGGCGGTCGTATTTTGGGGTAGGCAAGGGGTCGTAAAGTGACGGAGAGATGGTCCGTACTTGTCGCTCAGCATGTGCTCGCTTATCATCTATTATGTGCTTGACTTGTCGAAAGATTTCGGAGAGCTTATAGAAAGAATCGCAAAACAGGCCATCGCCAAAAGCGCGGCGAGGGTGGCCTTGCTCGTCGCGATTGGCATGGTGCTCTTCCTGAGCCTCTTCTGGTTAACCGGGCGCCTTTCCATTCTTCTTCTGCCGCTTCTGATCGGTCTCGGCGTCGCGCTTTGGGAAGATAGCCCTGTCCTTGCGGCCGCCGAGACGGCTTTGATTCTCTTCATCGGGGCGCTGCTCGGGCGCGCATATCTCTCGTTAAGCAGCTTTCAGGAAATAATCCAGGCTCTCCCGGCCCATTTTATTCTTAATACCGAGAGGTACGCTTTTGAGGTTGTCGGTAGGTTGGCTGGGGCCAACCCGCTGGCAGCGCCAGCAAAGCAAGCCGCTTGGCTTCTATCCGTCGGGATTATGCTGCTCGTCGGCGTCCTGATCTCAATCGTCATCTCCAACCTAAAGGGAAAGGGGAAGATCGGAGAGAAGATCATATCGCTGGCGCTGGTCATATTGATCAGCGTTTCTTTTATATACTCGACAGTTTCGACGACCGGCGACTTTCGCTCAAGGCTCCTGGTTGAACCGGCAGACGAAAAATACGATTACGATCATCTCATCTACTTAAAGACCTATTATTTAATGGGTCAGGGCCAGGGATATTACCCTGCCCTGGTGGATGCGGCGCTAAAAGATAAAAGGATCAATTCGCTTCAGCAATGGTTGCACGGACCGCTCTTCATTCGCCAGCCGACCGTCTTCTACATCTGGCGGATGCTGGCTCCTCAGGCAAGTTATATCTTTTACTGGTCGTTGGCCCTCGCCGTCCTCGCCGTCTGGCTTCTCCGCTTCGGCCTGGAAAAGCTGGCGGGCGGCCGGATAGCGGTCATCTCGATTGCGCTTCTCTTGCCCTATTTGATCATCGGAAGCACCTGGGCAAATATACTTTTATCGGACTGGTGGGCCTCCCTTCTCGTGCTGGGAGCGTTTGGCCTCATCTTCAGGGGCCGCTACCTTCCGGCGGCCGTTTTGGCGCTATTGGCCGCCCTCATCCGGGAGACAACGGCTCTGCTTATACTATCGGCGCTCGTCGGCGGCCTCATCGCTCGAGACCGGAGGGTTATTTGGCCGTTTACGGGGGCCGCCCTTCTCTTTGCTCCGCTCTTTTTGATCCACTATTCAACGGCCTACTCGATTCTTGCCGGGAAGGTTCCAGGCGCGGGGCTGCCGGCTCTCTACTCCGGCGTTCATTTTGTCGCTCTCCGCGACGCCGCCAGCTTTCTCATCTTTCCCTACGGATATGGGAGGATACCGGGTCTCGTCTTTCTCGCGCTCGGTCTGCTTGGCGCCATTTCGGCCCCCGACAAGGTGTCAAGGACCACGATCACCATGTATCTGTCGGGCTTCATGGCTTACATGCTCTTTATGAACACCAGCTCGTACTGGGGGCAGAAGATCGTCATGCCGGCGCTCATCGCGATCCCGCTCACCCTGAGCTTGTTTACGAAGAGAGGGCACACAAGCTGCCCACAGGCCGGTGGTTTAAGCGCTAAAGGTAATTCGGCGCATTCTGATGCTGTCGGCGATTAACCTTGAGATCTTAAAAATCGCGTACGCGCTGAAAAGGGCCATCAGCGGTATCATCGGCAGGCGGTAACGGCGAGCGGTAAGGAGAATCGGGTGGAGAAGCGACCAGGCGGCAAAGAGTAAAATGAAGAACCAGACGGGCCTCTGCTTAAGCTTGGTCAACGCGAGCCCGATCAGAGCGCTTGTCCAAACGAACAGGTAAGCTAGATTCTCCAGGAGGATGGCCTTTGGGCCGATGTTATTAAGAATCGAGCCCTTCAGGCTCTTCTCTATCCACATGATGGCGTCGCTCCCCTGGCTATAAAGGATTTGCAGCTTCACGGAGTATAGCTTCGCGGCTTGCTTCGGGTGGCTGCGGATAAACTGGAGGCCGAGCCTCAGGCCTTCGCGGTCCCTCTTAACCGGATCGCCGATCCGGCCTAGAGGGTTGTCTTCAGGATAGTGAAAGGCCCCGGTTGCTCCGGGATTGTTGCCCATCCAGAAGGAAACGCCGCCGCTTGTTGAGAGGGGGACGAAAGCCCCAAACTCGAGGTAGTTGCGAACCGTCCAGGGAGCGATGGCGATGACAAGAGCGATGCCGAAGATGCCGAGACGGATGAGGACGCTCCGGAACCGCTTGACATCTAAGAGCTCCCAGAGAACTATGGCCGGAGGGACCATGATCGCAGCCGGTCTCACGAGGGCCGTGGCACCCAGCGCGAGCCCCGCCAACCCGATTAAGCGCCAGTCATCCTTGCTCTGCCCGATCAGGTAGAGAAGCAAGGCGCCAAGGAGCATTGGAATGAAGAGGTTCTCCGAGGCGATAAGGGAGGAGAAGTAGACGTGCTCCGGATAGACGGCCAGAAGCAATCCAGCGATGGCGCCGACCCGACGATTAAAGATGCGACCGCCGATTACGTAGAGAAGAACCGTGCTTAATGCTCCAAGAAGGGCATTGGCAATATGGACGGCGCCCAGTCGATGGCCGAGGATAAGATAGATCGTCCCCAGGAAGGCCGGGTATCCGGGGCCGAAGGCGTGCAAAGGATTGCCGTCGACAATGAGCCCTCGGCCCGCGGCGACGGAGAGACCCGCCTGGTCGTAGACCTCAAAGTCGGAGATCGGCACGCACTTCACGTTGAGGACCCAGATCAGTCGGATGGCGAGCGCCAGAGCGAAAATGCCCCCGGCGATAAGGAGGTCGGTTCTATGCCCGGTAAGTCTGAGAGGGCTGGATTTCCATTCGATATGCTTCACGAAGAAACTCTACTTTAGCCAGGAATTGGTGTCAATTTGAGGAAAGGCCGGAGAAGTCTGGGCCCGCAAGTTGTTTAAGGAATGTTAATTCCGGCTGGCAATTACGGCGTGCAACCTGTAAGCTATGGATTGGCGTGGGCCAGTGGGTAAAACCGAGCTGGGGCTTGGATGATCTATTACGCGATTCCCGCCTACAACGAAGAGAAGAGCTTAAGCCCACTCATCGAAGGCATCGCCTCGGTGATGGAAAGGTCCGGGCTCGATTACCAAATAGTCGTCGTGGACGACGGCTCGACGGATGCGACAGGCGCCGAAATCGAGCGCCTCTCCAAGACATTCCCGCTGGTTTCCTTGAAGAACGAGCGCAACCTGGGGCTTGGGAGGACGCTCAGCCGGGCGCTCAAGAAAGCAACCGAGCTCGCCGCTCCCGGAGACGTCATCGTCACTTTGGATGGTGACGCTACTCACGATCCATCCTACGTGCCGGCGCTCGCCAATCGAATCGCCGCTGGAGCGGACGTCGCGATTGCCTCGCGCTTTGCGGCCGGCGGTGAAGCGCGCGGGGTTGCAGCTTACCGCCGCTTCCTCAGTTCGGGGGCGGGGATGCTTCTCAAAATCTTCTTCCCGATAAACGGCGTCCGCGATTATACGAGCGGCTTTCGAGCTTACCGGGCGGAAACATTGAAGAAGGCCTTTGACGAGCTCGGCGACGGCTTCATTACCGAGACGGGCTTTTCCGCCTCGCCCGAAATCATCCTCAAGCTCCACGGGCGCGGGGCGACTATCCAAGAAGAGCCCTTTGTTTTAAGATATGACCTTAAGGGCGGGGAGAGCAAGATAAGAATCACGAAGACGATCTCCCAGTACCTAAAAATGATCGCAAGGCTGAAGCTCAAATCTTTCAGGAGGTCGGATGGATAGGGCCAAAATACTCTCCCTCGCCATGATCGTATTCGGCGTCTCGCTTGCGGTGGGCGGCCAGTTCATGCTTAAGACCGGAATGGATAAGGTCGGCCGGTTTGAGGCTGGCGACTTCACCTACTACCGGGCGATGTTTATCAAAACCTTCCTCGAACCGAGGGTCCTCATCGGCCTCGCCCTCTACGTCATCTCGTCCATCTCCTGGCTCGTCGTTCTGTCCAGGGTCGACCTGAGTTACGCCTATCCACTGGCGGCGCTCGGCTACGTCGCCGCCATCATCATAGCGTGGCTGGTTCTCAAAGAGCCGGTCGGCATGGCCCGCTGGTTCGGCGCCTTCCTCATCGCCGTCGGCGTCATCTTCATCTCCAGAAGCTGATCTTGTCATCATTGCGAGGAGTCCTATCTTGCATCCCCTATCCGGTAAATTGCGGACGCGACCGTCCAGATGATTATTAAGCTTCCAAGAAGTATCCTCGACCGAGCGCTGCCTGTAATACAGGCGCCAACTACTGCTGATCAAAGCTACCGCACTGATAAGTACCGGCCTAAATCACACCGGCCTAAAGCAACCTATCCTAACAGACGATAATCGTATATATTACAGACATGTTGCCTGTTCTTCTTTGGGGTGGTTAAGATAAATAAACCCCGTCGCCTGTTAACATTGTGCCTGGTTGTTTTACTCGTGCTCTCTTCCATGCCGCTTACGGCAGTCTCTACTGGAAGCGCGGGGGCTAAGAGCGCGAGCCTGCAAGTCGAGAGGCTCGAACCATCAGAGCCGGAGCGCGCCGAGGGCGAGATACTCGTGAAGTTCAAAGAGGGCGTCGGCGACGCCGAAGCTCGCTCGGAGATGGCCAGGAAAGGCGCCTCCGAGGTTGATGAGATACCGAAGCTAAAGGTCAAGCGGGTTAAAGTTCCGAAAGGGCTGACCCCGGAAGAGGCCGCCGCCCGCTTCAAGTCCAGTTCCAAAGTCAGGTATGCCGAACCCAATTACGTTCGCCGTGCCGTCGCCATCCCGAACGACGCCTACTACGCCTACCAGTGGGGGCCGAAGCGGGTCGGCGCCGAAACGGCGTGGGATACATCCAAGGGGGATGGAGTCGTCGTTGCGGTCATCGACACCGGCGTCGACTATACCCACCCGGAGCTCCCGCTGACCACCAAGGTCATCAAAGGCTATAACTATATCGCCGGCAACTACGAACCCACGGACGACAACGGCCATGGAACTCATGTGGCCGGAATCATCGGGGCTTCGACCGGCAATGCGCAAGGCGTCGCCGGCGTCGGCTGGAATTCCAAGATCTTAGCGATCAAGGCGCTCGACGCCGGCGGTAGCGGTTTTGATTCCAACATTGCAAGCGCCATACGTTACGCCGCCGACAATGGGGCCAAGGTGATCAACTTGAGCCTCGGCGGGGCGGGTTCGTCGCAAACGCTTGACGATGCGGTGATTTACGCGAGGGGCAAGGGGGCGATGGTTGTTGCGGCGGCCGGCAACGATGGCCAAAACCTGACCTACTACCCGGCGGGTAGCCCGGGTGCGGTCGGCGTCGCCGCCACCAAGAACATAACCGCCCGCTTCGAGGAGGCCTCGGCTTCTCAGACCGGCTCCTGGTTTGCCGATCCCAATTCGAACCACTCGGCAGGGAGTGCGCTCTATTCATCATCGACCGGCGCCACCCTCACCTTCACCATCACGGGAACCGCCTTCATCCTCATCGGGCTGTCCGACTCGAGCTCGGGGATCGCCAATATAAAAGTGGACGGCGCTCCCTACGGCACGGCGGATTTCTACATTTCGGGCTCTTACTATCAGGATAAGATCTTCTACAGCGGCGCTCTTTCGAACGGTACGCATACCGTTCAGGTCGAGGTATCGGGAACCAAGAACGCCGGTTCGTTCGGGTACAAGATCACGGTCGACGCGCTCGACATCGATCAGGCATCGGAAACTTGGGCTTCCTTCTCCAATTACGGCCAGGCCGTAGACATCGCGGCGCCGGGTGAGAACATCCTCAGCACCTATCCGGGCAACGGGTACGCCTGGGGAAGCGGCACTTCGATGGCGACGCCTTTCGTCTCGGGCGTGGCCGCTCTTGTGGTCTCGAAGTACCCGACGAAGGGGGGAGACCAGATCGCCCGCCTCCTCATGGAGAGCTCGACGGATATGGGGGCGCCCGGCCGGGACGATTACTACGGTTACGGCCGGGCTGACGCCGCCTCGGCCGTCTCGACGTCGATGACCCAGATCGAGGATGCGGATGGGGGCATAACCTACACCGGCACCTGGAGCACGGTATCGAATGGTGGTGCGAGCGGAAGCTCGTATAAGGTATCGAATACAACCGGCTCGACGGCGTCCCTGATCTTCAATGGGACGAGCATGAATTGGGTTACCCGCAGGGGCCCCTCGCTCGGCAAAGCCAATGTGGAGATAGACGGCGTAAATCAGGGAGACGTCGATCTCTACGCTCCGGCGACCAGTTGGCAGGCGCTGGCCTTTAGAAAGTCCGGGCTGTCGGCGGGCGTACATACTATAAAAATAACCGCTACGGGATTTAGAAACGTCAATTCGTCGGGGTGGGATATTGACGTCGATGCCTTCGACTTCATCGGCGTCGTCGTCGACGTAGCGCCACCGACCAACCCGACCAACCTCTCGGTCGCGCGCTCCGGAAACAGTCTTAACCTCGCCTGGACGGCTTCTACGGACAACGTCGGCGTCGCCGGGTATAAGGTGGAAAGGAGCCCCGATGGCTCGACCGGCTGGATGCAGATCGGTGTGGTGATAGGCAATCCGCCGCCGCCGAGCTTCTCCGATGCTCCTCCGGCCAACACCACCCAGTACTACCGGGTGAGAGCCTACGACGCAGCCGGAAACAACTCCGGCTACTCCAACGTCGCCAATGGCATAGTCGATACGATTGCCCCGACCGTGCCCTCGGACGCCACCGCTTCGGCCTCCGGAGCTTCGATGCTCGTCTTTTGGAATTCCTCGGTCGACACGGTTGGAGTGACCGGCTACGCGGTCGAGAGAAGCCCGGATGGTTCAACCGGCTGGGCCCAGATAGCGACCTCGGCGACCAATAGCTATACCGATCCGATAGCGCCCGCCGACCAGAACAGAACATGGTATTACCGGGTGAGGGCCTATGACGCCGCCGGGAACAACTCGGGCTACTCAAACACGGCGTCCGCTTTTATGCCGGACGTCACGCCGCCGACCGTCCCATCGGGCCTCACCGTCGCCCGATCCGGAAACAATCTGAACCTCTCCTGGGGGGCTTCGTCCGATAACATCGGCGTTGTTGGCTACAAGGTGGAAAGAAGCCCGGACGGCTCGACCGGCTGGACCCAAATTGCGACGCAGGCGGTAACGAGTTATTCCGATACACCGCCGGCGAATGTGACCCAGTACTACCGGGTGAAAGCTTACGATGCGGTCCCCAACGGCTCAGGTTACTCTTCGGTCGTGAGCGGAATAGTGGATACGATGCCACCGACCGCCCCGTCGAGCCTGATCGCGACCGCAACAATACCGAGAACAATCGCTCTTGCGTGGGGTGGGGCGACCGACAATGTCGGCGTTGCCTCCTATCTCATTGAGAGAAGCCTGGACGGATCGGCTTTCACAGAGCTAGCTTGGGTGTCGGCAACGACTTATACTGATGCGAACCTTGCCCCGAACACCGCTTACCACTATCGCGTCCGGGCAAAAGATGCGGCCGGCAATATTTCAACATCGGCGTCGCCTGCGGCCTCCGCTAAAGCCATGGCCGCCTCCACAAACGACGCCAACGGCGACGGGCTGAGCGACGGAGTAGCCTTCTACGACTACGGCGGGGGAACCGCCGGGGCTTGGATGTTCAAGACCGTCTTCGGCGGATCAAACCCCCTGGGA
>JAMCWL010000068.1 GCA_023481285.1 Actinomycetota bacterium
AGCGCCCATCGGCACTGATGGCAGGCCGTCCACTGTAGCCATTTGCTTGCACACCAGTGCTCGAGACGCTTACCCTTGTCGTAGTGCTTAATAAGCGGTCGCGGACGAAAATGTCACCATTGGAATTAGTATCGCCATCAACAAGGTTAGTGGCATCCGATGAAAAAGCCACATAGCTCCCATCTGCGCTGATAGAGGGATTACTGCTGTAGCCATTCGTCTGCTCACCGGTACTTAAAACGCTTACTCGCTTTGTTGCACCGGCCTGTACGTCGTGAACAAAGATATCTGAAGCTGCATTTGTGTCGCCGTCGACAAGGTTGTTGGCATCCGATGAAAAAGCTACATAGCGCCCGTCGGCACTTATAGCATGCCAAATACTATTGCCATTGCCCTGCTCCCCAGTGCTTGAGATGCTAACTCGCCTTGTCGTTCCAGCTTGTAAATCGCGGACAAAGATATCATCTATTGCGTTTGTGTCGCCGTCGACAAGGTTGTTGGCATGCGATGAAAAAGCCACATAGCGCCCGTCGGCACTTATTACAGGATATCCGCTGTAGCCATTTGCTTGCACACCAGTGCTCGAGACGCTTACCCTTGTCGTAGTGCTTAATAAGCGGTCGTGGACGAAAATGTCATCAGCGGAGTTGGTGTCGTCTGGTACCAGATTGGAGGCAGCCGACCAGAAAGCTACATAGCGCCCATCGGCACTGATGGCAGGCCGTCCACTGTAGCCATTTGCTTGCACACCAGTGCTCGAGACGCTTACCCTTGTCGTAGTGCTTAATAAGCGGTCGCGGACGAAAATGTCACCATTGGAATTGGTGTCGTCTGGTACCAGATTGGAGGCATACGACATGAAAGCTACATAGCGCCCATCGGCATTGATAGTGTTCCAACTACCATAACCGTTTCCCTGTTCACCAGTGCTAGACAAGCTCACGCATGTGGTGGTGCCAAGCGCTAAAGTACCGCTAACGAGAGCAGCGCTGGTCGGAGCTATATTGTCAACCCCTACGATGCCCTCTTCCGTTACGGCAACCGGATCGTTTCCGTTATACGGCCAACCGCCTGTAATATAGATTTTGTTGTTGATCGCTGCAGCTGCGGCTGCATACCTGGGCGTTGATGGTGGGGTCTCCGGTGACCAGGTATTTGTAACTGGGTCATACGTCTCTGCGGAAAACGCACCGTTTAACGTTAGGCCTCCTATGGCATAGACCTTGCCGCTAACCGTCACAACCGAATGCTGGTATCGACCATCGATCATCGGCGCTTTGGCGGTCCAGGTATCGGCAACCGGATCGTACTCCTCTACGGTGTTGAGATAAGGATAAGCACCGCCGATAGCATAGATTTTGCCGTTCACCGCTATGACACCGAGATCGTATCGTGGTGTCGGCATCGAGGCTCTAGTTGTCCAGGTATCGGTAGTCGGGTTGTACTCCTCAACCGTGCCGACACTAGAGCCTGTGCGCGGATCTTCGCCCCCGATAGCGTAGATCTTTCCATTAACAACCGCAGTGCCAAGCCTAAAGCGGACAGTCGGCATCGGCGCTCTTGCTATCCAAGTATCGGCAACCGGATCGTACTCCTCTACGGGGTTATTGTAAGGCCAATAATGCTGTGAGCCGATAGCATAGATTTTGCCATTTACCGTTGCAACAACTGCATACCGCGGCGTAGGCATTGGGGTTTTGGTTGTCCAGGTATTGGTGGCCGGATCGTATTCCTCAACAGTCCCTGTAACTTGTCCACCACCGTAACCACCAATAACATAAATCTTGCCATTGACTTCTGCGGCAGCTGCACCTACTCGAGGTGTCGGTATAGGCGCCTTGGTGCTCCAGGCTATGGCCGCTATAGCTGAGCCAAATGGAATCAGGGTGGTCGCCGGTAAAGCAAACGCAACCACGATACTCAGGCTTTTAATCTTCCTCAGGTTCATTCGGATCTCCTTCTAAACAACTCGTTGCCATTAGTTGATACGCGGCAGATAACCTTTAACCGCCACCTCCTCTTTAACCTCGACTTGACCGGTTTGTGGTTGTTCTTTCAACTCTTACCTGTTGAAAAGCAGCACGAGAAATCGACAATCAGTTAACAAGCGGTTGCTTGTATTAAAAAGGATTCCTATATAAGCCTACTTGTTCTATAAACTGCTGTCAAATACTTATGACGCACGCTTAAAGTAGTGCTGAGCGACTCTTTCGTCCCCACGGTTGGAAAATGACTTTTGCAGACATGCAGCCATTTGCCAAAAATCAGCGGGATTGCCGCGTCGAATAAGGGTCCGTTCAAGGAACGGAGCTTACAGCTCAAGATGGCTTAAAATTACGGTGTTTGCGATGAATACTCATCGCGTCATTTCGAAAGAGATCCTTTGGCTGACCAAGGGATCTCTTCGCAAACAACCGTCAACACATCGAGAAGGAGCCCGCGCTGGTCGTCGTCAAGGACAATAAAGAAGGGTTGAAGCCGGACTACAAGCGTTTGGGTGAGAAGATAAAGAGCGATTACGCATAGCTTTATCCTGGGACGAAGGTCGGAAGCACGGTCGTCGTCAAGATAGAGGGCAAAGACTGGCTAAGGGTTGATTTGGACTACACTCAGCCTGGGGCTGCTAAAAAGGAAAACGTGAAGAAAACGCGGTACGTGAATATTGGCTCTCGCGTCTACTGGCTAACCTTCGCCCTGACCGACGAAGCCTCCCACGCCGGTGAGCAGGATACGGCGCTCACTGAACAGATCATGAAAACGGTTGTGCTGAAGTAAGTCATGAGCCCTTAGGTATTCGTCATTAATATGACCGTCAGGCAGAAACGCAGTACGTCCGCTTCGACCGCTCACGCGTCTACTGGCTCACCTTAGTGCTCACTGACGAAGCCTCTCACACCGGAGGCCAGGATAAAGCGCTCATCGAACAGATCATGAAGATGGTTGATTTGAAAGTCTATGCATGGCGGCCTAGATGGGAAGGTTGCGCACGCGAACTCTGGTCTCCTCGAAAATCGCAAGGGATCCACGTTCCAGATCGAGTGCAATATCCAAGAGGTATCGATCAAGAAGGTTGTTGATGATCACCGGGCGGCTATCATGAAGTCGAAATATGATGACTGAAGGTGTCGCCAGTTTTGAAGACGCAAGTATGGTGGCAAAATCAAGATCAGCTGTGAGTAAGATCCTTTTTTCGACTTCAGCCAACTTGGCAATATCTTGGTCTTTCGCCTTCCCTAGACCTAGATCTAGCAAATGAACAACATCATATCCTTTTGACTTAAGATGTTCGACTGTAGAGCGGGAGATTGGCATATCAGCCAGGAAGCGCATCAGGCACTCTTTGTCGGAATTATGCGCTCTTCGGTAGCCCAGGCGGCATAGTCAAGAGCTTCCTTGATATCTTCTTGCTCAAGGGTCGGGTATTCTTTTAGAATCTCGTCAACCGTCATCCCGGCAGCCACAAGTTTAACCACAGTCGCCACCGGAATTCTCAGCCCTCGAATGCAGGCAGACCCACCCATCACTTCGGGGTCAAATGTTATTCTCTCAAGAGCCATCAAGCCCACTTCCTCTCAAAGCTCACGTTATCATCATAAGTTTTAATTAGGGGACAGTCAACAGGCAGGCAACAAGGCAGGCAACAAGGCAGGCAACAAGATCGGCTACTACCCGACGCTGTCTTTACGGGCGAAGTTCTGTCAAGAAAACCGTCGTTCTTAAGTACGGGCGGTTCGCGAACCGCCCGTACTTTCGTTTTCGAATCGCCCCCCATTTACTTGGACGTACTGCAGCTTGCGAATTACACAGGGACCTCGCTACCTCCACCTGGCACATTGTCAATTTCCATAAAAAGTAAGGAACTCGAGTTCCTTAAATCGGGAAAAGAGGGGACGTTCTTTTACTTTTTTAACTAACTTTCGGAGGCCCTGCCGTTTAGGGCCGACGTGGCAATCCGGTTGACCTTCAGCAAGCGTTACCGATTGCCAGCGCCAGGGATCGCCATGAGCTCCCTCACTTCGTTCAGGATTACGAGCCCTTTTGGGCTCTCCGGCGGGTGTGATCGGAGACAAAGTCTCCGACAATCTTAGCTCTCTCGCATGACGTGAAAAACATATTCTCTATTAAGTTGCGGAGATTTCCTATAAGCTATTGTAAAGCATGAGGACCCTTGAGAAAGCCAGTAGATTATGTCGAATAGAGCACACGATTGGTTAAGTCAAGCTAAAAGAGATCTAGAGCAAGCCATAGATTCTAGCCGAGCTAGCCGTCATGAGTGGGCTTGTTTTGCCGGTCAGCAATCCGCCGAAAAGGCGGTTAAGGCGTTGCATCTTCATTTAGGCCAAGAAGCTTGGGGGCATGTTGTTGCCAAACTGCTTGATGAATTGCCAATTGATATTCCTGAAGAATTAGTAGAGAAAGCGAAAGTTTTAGATAACTTCTATGTTGCTTCAAGATATCCCAATGGACATCCTGCGGGAGCTCCCTTCGAGCATTATGGTTCTTTGCAGAGCAAGGAGGCTATTACGTATGCCCGTGAGATTATTGACTTCGTCAATACTAAAATGGCCTGATGCTAACCGGGTTAAGAAGGCAGTCGGCCAGTGGACTAAACAAATTGTAAAGCAACAACCCGATGTCATCCGTATTGGCTACTTTGGCTCCTATGCCCGGGGGGATTGGGGTGTAGGCAGCGACTTGGATATTATTATGATTGTTCGATCATCAAAGGAACCTTTTGAAAAGAGAGCTTCTAAGTGGGACCTAACTAAGCTTCCGGTGCCCGCCGACTTACTGGTTTACACCGAAGATGAATGGCAATCCCAGAAAAAACAGCAAAGTAAGTTCTATCGGATGCTTATGAAAGAAGCTGTTTGGCTTCACATAAAAGATAAATAAACCCCCACATATCCCGTCAGAAATCGTATTTTGCTTGCTCGATCCGTTCCCCATATAATCGATAAAGTGAAGCAAGTCACGTTGTAAGCGGACGCTATTAATGCGGTCATCGGGGATATGGGACCTTCATTTTGAAGGGGCACGCCTACGGCGTGCCGCGGGCGGTTCTCGAACCGCCCCTACACACCGAAGGCCTGACAGCCGAGGTCTCGAAAGAGGTCGAGCCCCGAGCAAAGCAGGGGAATCCCGCGAGCTTTCAGCTACCGGTATCATTTTGCCGAGGTCATATCCAGGGCACGCCATAGGCGTGCCCACGGGCGATTCTCGAATCGCCCCTACATTCATTTGCGAGCTGCCCTATGGCTTGCGCCTGTTATTTCCATAAAAAGTAAGGAACTCGAGTTCCTGAAATCGGGTAATATCGCAGCTCAAGCCCCTGATTTTGCTCTTCCTCCTTCGGGAAGATATGAGCCCACAAGTATTCGTCATTAAATATGACCGGCAGAAAACATGGTACGTCACCTTCGACCGATCGAGGGTCTACTGGCTTACTTAGCCCTGGCTGACGAAGTCTCCCACTCTCAGGAACAGGACAAGATTGGGTGAAGATTGGCTTGAAAAGCAGGTCTTTTAAGGCTCCGTTCAATTAGTGAACGATCTTCTCCAGGGCAGCAACTAAAGGTAGAATATTAGCTTGAATTGTGTCCCATACAAGAACCATATCGATGTCATCATATTCGTGAATTAGCACGTTTCGCATTGCAATCATGTCGTTCCATGGCAGGTCAGGAAAAGTCTCCCTGTTTGTCCTGAAATACGACGGGCGGCTTCGCCAATGATCTCGAGACGACGAACGACGGCGTCTTGACATTGAACGTCGTCGAGAAAATCTTGTTTGGTTTTTCCACTAATGTACCGAATAACGCGTTTTGCCGCCTCCAGGATATCCAGCAGGCATTCACTATCACGCGACATAAACGACCTCTGCTGAGCTAAGGATAGCGTGCCGTCGCCGGTAGTTCGGACTGGATTCAAGGCCTCGCCGGCTTACCAGATCCACTTCTCGTCCAAATATCTCTTTAAGCTCGTTTCGCATACGGATCAAATCGAACAAGGTTATATGAGCGCTCGAAGAGAATGAGACTAGCACGTCAATGTCGCTGTTAGGGCGGAAGTCAGCGCGTAGGACTGAACCAAACAACGCTAGTTCGCTTATTCTCCATTTTCGACAGAACTCCGCTATTCTATCGTGCGGAATCTGAATACCCGCGTTACGGCTCACTTTGCTTAGCCTCCGACATGTTGGAATTCACAACGTTTTAGTTACATCATGTTCTTAATGATACCTAAAAAGCATCACGAGGACTAGAATCATCGTATTTTGCTTGCTCGATCCGTTCCCCGTATAATCGATAAAGTGAAGTGAGTCACGTTGTAAGCGGACGCTATTAATGCGGCATCGGGAGGATATAGGCGTCTTCGTTTTGTAGGGGTAGCCGCCGGCGTGCCCATGGGCGATTCACGAATCGCTCCTACAGGGCCCTCCAATAACGATGCGTTGAAGGTGGTCATCCTGGCAGGTCCAGCCAAGAGGCAAAAGAAAGTCCTGTTGATAACGCCGCCTTACCACTGCGGGGTGCTGGAGTCCGCCGGGGTTTGGCTGCCGCTTCCCTTCGTCTACCTGGCCGGCGCTTTGCGGTGGGCCGGGTACGGCCCGGTGATCTACGACGCGATGAGCCGGTTTGACGATTACGAGGCAATCGGGAGGCGCATCGAAGAGGAGAAGCCGGACGTCGTCTGTTCGACCGCCTACACGGCGACGGTTACGGACGCCATCGAGGTACTCAGACTTGCCAAGAAAATCAACCCGGAGGTCGTCACCGTCCTCGGCGGGATTCACCCTACCTTCTGCTGGGAGGAGATCCTCACCGAGGATGCGGACGCCGTCGGCTTCGTCGTCCGCGGGGAGGGCGAAGTCACTCTGCCGGAACTCCTGGATGCCGCCTTCGGCGGCGGCGATCTCTCAAAAGTTAAGGGTATTGCTTACCTTGAAGGTGGGCGCCCGGTTGTAACCGCCCAACGTCCCTTCATAGGCAACCTCGACTCTCTCGGGCTGGCATGGGACCTCGTCGATTGGCCGCTCTACACCTTCAGGACGAAAGATAATTCTGTTTTAGCCGTTACCCAGAGCTCTCGCGGGTGCACACAGGGGTGCACATTCTGCTCGCAGCAGCTCTTCTGGGAGCGGACGTGGCGAGCCCGCAGTCCCGAGAATTTTATAGAAGAGCTCGAATTCCTACGGGACCGCTTTGGGGTAGACGTCGCAATGATCACCGACGAGGTGCCGACGCTCGACCGGGAGAGGTGGGAGCGCATCCTCGACCTTATGATTGAACGTAAGGTTGGGGTTGAGCTTCTCATGGAGACGCGCGTCGACGACATCCTGCGCGACGAGGCGATCATGGAGAAGTACCGGCGGGCGGGAGTCGTCCACATCTACGTCGGCGTCGAGTCGGCCTCCCAGGAGACGCTCGACCGCTGGGGGAAGAACATCGAGGTCGAAGAGTCAAGGCGGGCCATCGAGCTGATCAACGGAGCGGACATCATCTCCGAGACCTCTTTCGTTCTGGGCATGCCCGAGGAGACGCCCGAGTCGATCGCCCGCGCGGTCGAGCTGGCCAAGCACTACAACCCGGACATGGCCTTCTTCCTGGCCATCGCTCCTTGGCCCTATTCCGAGATCTACCCGGAGGTAAAGGAGCACGTTGCCACCCTCGACTACCGCAAGTACAACCTGGTTGAACCGGTTATCAAGCCGGTCGCCATGAGAGTAGAAGAGCTATCCGACGCCCTTCTCAGGTGCTTCCGCGACTTCTACATAGGTAAGTTCGCGCGGCTTGATGACCTTTCTCCCTTCAAGCGCGAGTACATGCTGAAGGTTGCCAAGCTCCTGGCCGAGCACTCCTACCTTAAAGAACAGATGAAAGGCATGGGCGAGATGCCCGCGGAAGTAAAGGCGCTATTAGAGAAAGTAGACAGTAGACAGTAGACAGTAGGCCAGGTTTTCGGCCAGTAGGGGCACGCCTACGGCGTGCCACGGGCGGTTCTCGAACCGCCCCTACATGGCACAGGGCCTCGCGATGACAGCCAAGGTATTTTAGAGTAGAGCTATGGATGAAATGACCCCTCAAGAGATAGAAGAGTTTCTCGAAGATGAGGTCACCTGCCGGTTGGGGGTGGCCGTAGACGGCACGCCCTACGTAGTTCCTCTCTCGTACGTCTACATGGACGGGGCCGTCTACATCCACCTTGTAGGAGGTCACGGCAAGAAGGCGGAGTGGATAGAGAAAAACCCCAACGTCTGCGTTGAGATAGACGCTTACACCAAGGACCACCTTTACCGAAAAAGCGTCATTATCAACGGGCGTGCCGAGAGGGTGACCGACAAGAAGACGCTCGTGGAGTTTCTAACTCGATTGGCCTCAAAGTATCCCGACTTCAGTCCCGGGAAGGTAGGCAAGCACCCGGCGGTGGCGAGGCCTTTTCTCAAGCTCAGCATGCCGCTCATGGCTGAAAGAATCACCGTTTACAAGGTGACGCCGAGTGCTATCACGGGCCGCAAGAATGACGATAGAAAGTAAATCTAGGTGCTGGATGCTAAAGTAGGGGCGGTTTGCGAACCGCCCCTCATGCCCAAAGGGCATGATGTTTGTCCGACTTCGATAAAAAAGAGTAGGCACGCGTTTGCGTGCCTACGGGCGATTCGCGAATCGCCTCTATGGCTCTCGCAATGACACGCTCCTCTAGCTTCTTGACCTTCTGCCTGCCACTTTTTAGAAACCCTTCTGTTATAATATTTGCGGCTTGCAGGAACCTTAACAGAACGGCCAATTGGGGGATTGAGATTGGGAAGGCACGCCCGCCCTAAGGAGAACCGTCTTTCAGCCAGAATCTTGGCGATCATCGGCGTCGTCTTGATTATGGCGATCACGGCCGGCGTCACCGCTTATTTCGTCTGGCCTTCGCCGCAGAGTCGCCGGGTTAAGGCGCCTGAAATAACCAAGGTTACGAGGGAGGAGCTTCTTGGCGATTATCGCAAAGGTGAATTCAAGGCGCTCGTCCCGAAGCTGGACGCGTACCTCGTCGACCATAAAGACGACTTCGAGGTCCGGTCATGGCTTGCCTCTTCCCTGGTTTTAACGGGCAAGGCGGACCGCGCCGTCAAGGAGTACAAGACGCTTATCGACGCCAAGCCCGACAACAGCGACATCCTCTACCAGGCCGGAGTTGCCATGGGTCAACTGGGCCGGGTGAAAGACGCCATCGACTATCTTGGGAAAGCGACCAAAGTCTCCCCCGGCGTCGCCCTCTATCACTCCGAGCTCGCCCGTCTTCTCGTGGGGGACAAACAGTATGACATAGCCCTGACCGAGTGGCAGCAGGCGCTGTCGCTGACCGCTCAGAATGACCGCTACCGGGCGACCATCTTCGCGGAGATGGCCTCCATCTACGTGGCCAAAGGACAGGTTGGAGCGGCCAAAGAGATAGTCGACAACGGGTTGAAGATCGATCCTCAAAATGACTACCTGAAGAGTCTTTCAGCCCAGATAGCCGCCTCCCAACCAGCCCAGCCGGCGACGGAGACGAACAGGACTACGAGGAGGCGGTAGTGTTTCTCAGAAGATGGCTGCCCGTCGCCGTCATGCTGCTTCTCATCTTCCATCCGGCAATCGCCCAGGCCAGCCAATTGATTACCAATGGCTATTTCACCGACGGTCTTAACGGATGGCGCGTCGCCTCGCGTCTTGCCAAAGTTAAGGCCGAGGTGGCCGGCAACCGTGGCCCGGGCAGCGTCAAGCTTGAGCTGATGGGCGGCCGCCTCCGCGGTGAAGCCTCGATCTCCCAGGATATCCCCGTCAAACTGAGCCCGGGGAGTAAAGCATCGATAAGCTTCTCCTGGCGGAAGAATTGGCTCGGCGCCGCGCCGGCCGAACAGTCGGCGGTCATCCAGATCATCCAGCCGGACGGCAAGGCCGTCGACGTATGGTCGGACAAGGTCGCGAGCTCCGCCGATACCTGGCATTCAACAACTGTCGACGTGGCCAACGCGATCGGTAAAGAGGGTAATTACGCCATCCGTCTCGCTGCGAACTTCGAGAACGGTGCCGGCGCCGGCGCCGGAAATCAGGTCTCCTTCGACGATGTCTCCTTTTCCGTGCCGACCATCTCCTCGGAACCCCGGACGACCATACTCGCGCCAACCGGTTTAACTACTCTTTCAGGAAGCAACCAGGTGGTTGCCGGCGTGACCAACGACGATGCGACCGTCTCGAAAGTCGAGCTTGCTTTTCGGAGAGAGGGAGACGGTTACTACTGGAACGGTAACTCCTGGAGCCTCTCGGAATCCTGGGTCCCGGCGAAGATCATTACCGGCCAGGGGACGAAGGGCGCAACCTGGTCCTACAACTGGCCGCTCCCCACCTCGGATGGGGAGAAGTTTAAGCTCTTGGCTAGCGCCGAGGACGCCGCCGGGAACAGGGAGTGGTCGCGCTCGATCGATTTGAAGGTCGACACCGTAGCCCCGACCGGCGCCATCTACATCAACGACGCCGCGAGTTATACGAGAAGCCGGCAGGTCAAGATCGACAACCAGGTGACCGGCGCCAGCCAGATGCGCTTCTCCATCGATGGCGGGCTCTCCTGGAGTAAGTGGAGACAATTTGCGCAGAGTGTGGAGATGGAGCTCCCGGCTGGCGACGGCAGTAAGGTGGTGACGGGCGAATTTCGGGACGACGTCGGCAATACCTTCAAGGTTTCAGATAACATCGCGCTCGATACCACTCCCCCGGTTACCAGAATGACCTTCCCGCCTCCCGGAGCGAGCAAGGTCAAGCCAAGCTCCACGATCGGCGCCGTCTTCTATGAGGAGATGAACGGCGCCACATTCAAAAATGACGGAACCGAGTCGGGATCGACTTTCTACGTCAAGCAAGGTTCCGCCTGGATGCCCGGGAGCGTTATTTACGACGACGGCACCAGGACCGCCAAGTTCATCCCCGCCTCGCCCCTGGCCGAGGGAACGATGTACACCGCTTACCTCACGGGCGTTGAGGACGCCGCCGGCAACCGGCTGGCAGCCAACTACTCCTGGTCTTTTACGACTGCCGGAAGTTCGAAGCTCTCCTTAAGCAGCGTAATAACCAAGGCTTCCGGAGGCAAGATCTCGGACGGAAGCGGTCTCATCGAGCTCACGATTCCACCCGAGGCGGTAGGGTTTGATGTGACGGTCAGCCTCACGGAGGTCAAGGAGGAAGAGGCTCCGAAGACGACCGGGCTCACCAGGTTCAGCGGCGTCTACAAGCTCGGACCGGATAGCATTAAATTACTTAAACAGGCGCTCCTGCGCGTCAAATACCAGCCGGTCGAGGGGGTCGACGAGTCGATCATCCGGGTGTTCGTATACGACAAGGAAGCACAGCAATGGACGGTCGCCCCCTCAAGGTTGGACGTTACGGCGAACACGGCTTCAACAAGCGCAGATAAGGCGATTCTTTTCACGGTGGCGGCGCGGGCCGATTCCGAGCCGCCGACGACCACGATCTTGAACCCGACCGGCTCGACGGTCCTTTCCGGCAAGACGCAGGCGATCGTCGGAGCCGCGACCGATGACTTCTCCGTTTCCAGGGTTGAGGTGGCGATCGTCAGACTTAAGGATGGTTTTTACTGGAACGGCAACTCCTGGAGCGCATCGGAATCCTGGGTCGCGGCTAGAATCATCAACGGCCGAGGAACGAAGAGCGCATCATGGTCTTACAACTGGCCGCTTCCCATAGCCGACGGGCGGAATTACCGAATTCTGGCCCGGAGCATCGATGGCGGCGGCAACCGCGAACAGAACCCGGCCGCCGCTTACGTTGAGATGGCGGGAAAATAGCTATCAGCCGTCAGCTATCAGCTATCAGCCGTCAGCAATCGCCTTACACCCCTACCTGATCAGCACAGGTGCCTTTAGCCATGAGCTCTGAGCTATGAGCCATGAGTTAAAACCCAACGCTTGGATGCGCCTTTCTGGTCTCTTAGTACCTTGGTACCTTAGTAGGGGCGAGCCGGTAGCTCGCCCGCAGCCCTGGCAACCCCATCCATCGCGAATAGCGCCTCAAATATCCACGCATGTGCTTTTGCTCACAGCTCACAGCTCAGAGCTAAAAGCATAAGCTTCCGTGCGTACGTGAATGTAAGCGATTAGACACACGCATCCCCGTGTCAGATTACCCAAAGCGACTAACCACCAGGCCCCAAACCCCTAAAAAACAGTTGACTATTCAAGCAAGGGAAATTAAAATTTCGGGTAGCCGAAATTTTTGGCGCTAGCACCTTATTTAGGGGCCTAAGTGAAGATCGTTCACCGGGAATTTGTTAAGGAGATTATCCGCCTGCAGCAGCGGGACGGGCAGGTTCACGCGCTTAAGCTTGCGGAGGCCTTAAACCTACCGCCCTCAACCGTTACGGAAACGCTCAAGAAGCTCGCCGCCGCCGGTTTGATAAACCATGTCCCGTACCGCGCCATTACCCTCACCGAGAAGGGCGAACGTGAAGCGATTAAAAGTTTAAGGCGTCACCGGATTGTCGAGCGCTTCTTGACCGATGTCCTTGGCTTCCAATGGTATGAGGCTCACCGGGAGGCTTTGCCCTTCGAACACGGCATCTCCGATGAGGTCGAGGAGCGCCTTTTCAAGGTTCTAGAGCAGCCGAAAACCTGCCCGCACGGCCTGCCGATACCCTCCCGGCCTGAGGAGGCGTATCCGAGGGCTACCAGGCTCTATGATTTGGAGCCGGGCGAAGCCGCGCGAATCGTCAATGTCGGTGAGGTCGATGAGGACATGCTCAAGCTGATCGAGAAGCAGGGCTTAAGGCCGGGGACGCAGCTTAAAGTAGTCGAAAAACCCCCGTTCAAGGGGCCGATAACCGTGACCGTCGACGATACAAAGCGCTCTGTCTGGTATCAGTTGGCCATCAACATTTCGGTGGATCGACTGCCCGCTTAGGGCGTTTAAATAAGCAGCTAAAGGATGGGAGGTAAAATGTTAGGTCTCAGCGGGATAAGCTTTTTGGCCATGGCCACGGGTGGGGCTTTCGAGTTCAACCTCACCAGCGTGGAGCAGCTCTCTCTCTGGAGCGTTGTCGTCGTCGCTCTCCTGGCTCTGGTCTACGGCGCTGTTCTAGCCGTGCAAATCCTCCGCAAGGAGAGGGGAACGGCAAACATGCAGAAAGTCGCCCTGGCCATCCAGGAGGGCGCAAACGCATACCTGAGGCGCCAGCTCACGACGGTAGCTTTTCTAGTAGTCATACTGGCGGCCGTAATCTTCGGGACGGCGTACAGCCTCGGCACGAACATCGCTGTCGGACGCACCATCGCCTTCCTGATCGGCGCCGTCTTTTCGGCGGCGATCGGTTTCCTGGGGATGGGACTTGCCGTCCGGGCCAACCTGCGCACGGCGGCCGCTTCATTCAAGGGTTTCAACCAGGCGCTCTCTATCTCTTTCAGGAGCGGCGTAACCACCGGCATGTTCACGGTCGGCCTCGGTCTTCTTGGGCCTGCCGCCATCCTCTTGATCTATGAGGGAGATGCGCCCGAGGTTCTCATCGGGCTTGGCTTTGGGGCCGCTCTCCTCGCTCTCCTGATGAGGGTTGGTGGAGGCATCTTCACCAAGGCGGCCGACGTCGGCGCCGACCTCGTCGGGAAGGTTGAGGCGGGCATTCCGGAAGACGACCCCCGCAACCCGGCGGTTATCGCCGATAACGTCGGCGATAATGTTGGAGACTGCGCCGGTATGGCGGCCGACCTCTTTGAATCTTATGAAGTGACTCTCGTCGGATCGATGATTCTGGGGTACGCCGTTTTAAAGTCCCCGATCGGAGTTCTCTTCCCACTCCTCGTGATGGCGGTAGGCGTCATCGCGTCGATCATTGGTAGCTGGTTCGTCCGCACGAAAAAACAGGATGCGCTGGGCGCGATGAACTTCGGTTTCGCTATCGCGGCCCTGATCGCGGCCGCAGCCGTCGCCAACCTCTCCTTCTACTTCATGGGTGCCCAGATGGAGGCTTTCTGGGCGACCGCATTCGGCCTGATACTTGCGGCGGTTATCCTGCTTGTGACCCAGTACTACACCGCGACCCAGTTCAAGCCGGTCAAAGAGATCGCTTTCTCGGCGCGATCAGGGCCGGCGACGACCATTCTGACGGGCATAGCGGTCGGCAAGGAGTCCACCGTGGTGGCGGTCGTTGCGATCGCGCTCGCCGTCATGGGGGCCGTCTTTCTCTCCGACGGTGAGGCTGGGAAGGCGCTCTACTACGTGGCCCTCGCCGGGCTCGGGATACTTACGACGACCGGCATGATTGTTTCGATGGACAACTTCGGGCCGGTGGCCGACAACGCGGGCGGCATCGTGGAGATGTCCCGCGATGGAAACGATGAAGCACAGGAGGTCATCGACAAGCTCGATGCGGTCGGCAACACGACGAAGGCGGTTACCAAAGGGCTGGCCATCGCTTCGGCGGTCATCGCCGCCATCTCCCTTTTCGGTTCGTTTATCGAGATCGCAGGCTTAAAGAACGGCATCCGTGTCGACGTTCCCCAGGTTTTCGTCGGTCTACTTATAGGCGCCGCCGTTCCCTTCCTCTTCAGCGCGCTCACCATCCGCGCGGTGGGCCGTGGGGCGACCGCCGTCGTCGAGGAAGTCCGCCGGCAGTTTCGCGAGATCAAAGGTATCATGGAGGGCACCGGCAAACCGGATTACGCGTCGATCACCGACATCTGTACCAAGACGGCGCTTAAGGAGCTCATCGCCCCCGGCCTTCTCGCCGTTCTCATGCCGGTCGTCATCGGCTTCTCCTTAAAAGAGGCGGCCCTCGGCGGCTTCCTGGCGGGCGTTATCGTCACCGGGCAACTGCTTGCCGTCTACCTGTCGACCGCTGGCGGCGCCTGGGACAACGCGAAGAAGTGGATCGAGGACGGCAATCTGGGCGGAAAGGGCTCGGACATCCATAAAGCAGCCGTCATAGGAGATACCGTCGGCGACCCGTTCAAAGATACATCCGGCCCGGCGCTGAACCCGCTTCTCAAGGTAATGAACCTGATATCCCTGCTCATCGTTCCGCTCGTCGTCAAGCCGGAGCTGGCAACGACCGGTTACTGGGTGGCCGCCGCGGCCTTGGCGATTGTGGTCGGGGCCGTCCTTCTTTCGAAGAGAGAAGCTCTGCCGGAGGTTGAGGCTGTACCGGAGAGACAGCCGGAGGTTGCTTCATAGCTTTAGAAATAAAACGCCCAAAAAACGCCGTGGGAAAGCTCACGGCGTTTTGGTTTATTCAGACGCCTCTCGGCTGGTCAGGCGCCTGATGCTAAGTTTTAACACCGGTTCCTTGAGGGGGTTTGTCAGCCTCGCCCCGGCTCCAACCATCAGCCAGACGGCGGGCGAAACGACGATCGAACTACCATAAGCCACCGAAGCCACGGCGTAGCCCCCCACACCGCCGAGGACGCCGAGGATGAAAGCGCGCTCGACGTCGGATTTTTCAACCAGACTCGGCACACCCTGCATAAAAAAGGCCGCCACCAAGACGAGAAAGAGCAGAACGGATGCGGCACCCATTTTCATCAACTGGCCCGTCGCCGGCCCACCTACTCGCCCGACATCTCTGACGAGTTCTTTGGCGACCGCTGATTCGCTGGCAAGCTGTGCCTTCTCGACCTTCGGCCAACCTCCAAGCGGAGCTCTACCACCGACGAGGACCGCCACCAAGAGGATGAAAACCATCAGAAGCGAAGTCGCGGCAATCGTCGAACTCCTATTGATGAGCGAGGGGACGAGAAGAAAACCGATGGCCATAGTGAAAAGCGCCAGGACGGGTAGGGTTGTTATCGCATATATGCTAGCCGCAATGAGCGGGGGCACGAAGGCATACCGGCTGAGCCAGCTCCGTCGCACCATCACCTGAGCGGCCAAAAAAGGGAGGGCGAAAGAGATATAAAGGCCCATCTCGGCCCCATTGTTTGGCATCGGGGTCGGGCGACCTGCGCCTGCATAGCCTAGAGCGACTATCGCCATTCTCGCGCCGTCGAGGATAACGGTCGTCGTCAGCAGGAACGAAGTGAGGACGAGGAGGCGCCGCCTGTCCCGACGAGAATCAACGAAGACATAGCCAAGATAGGCCATGAGGGCAAGGAGAGCGCTATCGGCTAAACTTCCATTTATGAAGGAGGGATCAGCGGGTCCGAGCGGTGGCCGGGGGTTAAGCTTCGCCATTGCGAGCACCAGAAAGAAGAGTGCGGCCGGCAGAGCGAGGGTCGATCTCGGAATCCGAACCGCCCTCTCAACTACTGCAAGCCAAACTACGTGAAGGAGCGCGAGGAGCGAGAATGAGTAGAAGAGAGTTGGACCCACCGGTATCTTGAAATAGCCGATCATGGGGAAATAACTTAAGGTTGCGAGCGCCGTGATGAAGACCAGCGTTCTCGCGACCGTCGATTCCAGGGAGGAAACGGTATAAACCTCATCGTCAAGACTAACTTGTCTGTTGGTCATAGCGCTTCCTAGCAAAAGCTCTCTTCGAGGTCTTATACATTGGCTCATATTCCCATAAAGCAGATTCTAGACACTGGATACTGGATACTGGATACTAGAGAGTGAAGAAGGGCACGCCAAACGGCGTGCCCCGACAGACCAATGCCGGATGCTCGTTATCAAGACCGCTTAGCTTGTTTCTTACCGACGAAGCCGGAATCCAAGGTAAGCCCAATTTCTGGACTGCATCAAAAAGGGGTTAGATGAAGCTCACGCAGATCATAGCCAGGGACCTTACCGACGCTTGGTTCCAGGCGATAGGCGCGGTCGTCAAGGATGGCTATGAATATGTCATCGAGCGGGGGAGCTACGCCGGAACAAGGAGACGAGAGCTCGATTTCGTAACGATTAAGATCGAGCACCCGGGGACCAGACCCCTCGTTCCCGACATCCCGCCTCATCTCGGGCTGACGCCGCCGGTTTCTCAGGATTACGCCGAGGACTACCTTAGATATCTCATGACCTCGGAGAAGCAGGAGAATGAGCAGTACACCTACGGGGAATTCCTTGAGCCTCAAATCGCCGAGGTCATCAGGATGTATAAAGAGGAAGGTTACGAGACGAATCAGGCGTGCATGGCCGTCTGCGATCCGAAGAGTATATTTCTTGAAGATCCACCCTGTTTACGACAGATAGATAGCCGGGTGCGCTATGGAAAGCTTCATTTCGTCGTCTACTTCCGCAGTTGGGACCTGTGGGGCGGCTTTCCCGCGAATCTCGCCGGCATCCAGATGATGAAGGAGTATATCGCGGATGAAATAGGTGCGGGCGACGGTGAGATCATCGCCTGCTCAAAGGGGCTCCATCTTTACGAGTACGCCTGGCCTCTGGCCAACATAAGGTTAGGGAAAAATTAATGTCGCATACTGTGCTTCCTATAACCGCTAAAGTTAATGGGAAAAACCACCTGGAAATCGGCGGTTGCGACTGCGTGGATCTCGCGAAAGAGTTCGGAACGCCCCTCTTCGTCATGGATGAAGAGCATTTGAGGAGCCAGTGCCGAAGGTTCATCCGGGCGTTCTCCGGAGGGCCTGTCAGGACAGAGGTCATCTACGCGAGCAAAGCGTTTATTTCAGTCGCCATGTGCCAGCTCGTTAATGAAGAAGGACTCTCCCTCGACGTCTCAAGCGGCGGAGAGCTCTATTTGGCGCTTGAGAGCGGCTTTCCGGCGGCGAAGGTTTTTATGCACGGAAACAACAAGACGCCGGATGAGCTTAAGCTCGCCCTTGAAAAAGGCGTTGTCCACATCGTCGTCGACAGTTACGATGAGCTTTTCCTCCTCAACAAGCTGGCTGGAAGTTTTGGCAAGCGCCAGAAAATACTCTTGAGGATCACGCCGGGCATCAAGCCGGACACGCACAGCTACGTCCAGACCGGCCAGGTCGATTCCAAGTTCGGTTTCGGCCTTCAAGACGGCATCGCTCTTGAGGCCGTGAAAACAGCGCTTTCCCTTTCCAACCTCGAACTTGATGGCATCCACGCCCACATCGGCAGCCAGATATTCGTACTTCACTCCTACGCCAAGGCGGTCGAGATAATCATGAGCTTTCTTGCCCAGGTTAAAGATGAAACGGGCGTCACGCTAGGCGTTTTCAACGCGGGAGGGGGTCTTGGTATAAAGTACAAGGTCGCCGACGAGCCGTCGACCATAGAGGAGTTCGCGTCGGTGATCCTTGGGGGAGTTGAGCGAGAGGCTACCAGGCTTGGGCTGCCGGTCCCGAAGGTCATGGTCGAACCCGGACGGGCCATCGTCGGAAACGCCGGCGTCACTCTCTATACGGTCGGGACGATCAAGGAGATCCCGGGAGTGCGCACCTACATTTCGGTGGATGGTGGGATGAGCGACAACATGCGACCCATGCTCTACGATGCGGTTTACGAAGCCTACCTTGCAAATCGAATGAGGGATAAAAAGACCGATATTGTTACAATCGCCGGAAAGCACTGCGAGACCGGGGACGTTCTGGTAAAAGATGCACTTCTGCCGGCGCCGGCGGTGGGCGACGTCCTGACGACGCTCGCCACCGGGGCGTACGGCTACGTAATGGCCAACAACTATAATAAGCAACCCAGACCGGCGGTAGTTTTAGTCGAAGATGGAAGCGCGAGGGTTATTATAGCCAGGGAAAGCTATGAAGATCTGGTGCGCCTGGAAAGACCACTTAGATAGCTACTGGCCACTAGCTACTAGCTCAAGGCAATCAGCTAGAAGCTAGAAGCTAGAAGCTAGAAGCTAGTTTACCCCGATGTTATCATTAAAAGGTTGGTAATTCTTTAGAGGTGTACGAATGCGAACTGTCAAAAGTGAGATCAGGGTCGGTCTTATCGGTCTTGGTACCGTCGGTTCCGGGGTCGTTGAGATTCTGAGCAAACATCAGGAGGACTTCAGGACGAAAACAGGGGTGGATGTGGTCCTCGCCAAAGCCGCCGACCGGGATGAATCGAGGGCTCAGGCGCTGGGCCTGCCGGCTGAAATCGCCTGCGGCGACGCCTCACTTGTCATCGACGATCCGGATATCGACATCGTGATCGAGCTTGTCGGCGGTATAAACCCCGCCAAGGACTTCGTGCTGAGGGCGCTCAAATCGGGAAAAAACGTGGTCACGGCAAACAAGGCGCTCATGGCTACCCACGGCAAAGAGATCATGGAAGAGGCGGAGGCTGCCGGAGTCGATATAGCGTTCGAAGCTTCGGTCGGCGGGGGCATTCCGATAATCCATCCACTCAAGGAAAGCCTGGCGGCGAATGAGATTGAAAAGGTCATCGGCATAGTGAACGGGACGACCAACTTCATCCTTTCGGAGATGGCCGAGCAGGGTATCCTATTCGAGGAAGCCCTGGCGGAGGCGCAGCGGCGTGGATACGCGGAGGCCGACCCGACGGCGGATGTAGATGGGCTCGACGCCGCGGCGAAGATAGCGATCCTCGCGTCAATAGCTTTCAATAGCCGGACCACCTCCGACAGGGTCTTCACCGAGGGAATCCGAAAGATAACACCGAGCGATATTGCGTACGCGCGCGATATGGGATATGCGATCAAGCTCCTGGCCATCGCCGCCAGGACGGCGGAGGGCATTGACGTGAGGGTCCACCCGACGATGATACCTCTGGCGCATCCGCTGGCTTCGGTAAACGGCGTCTATAACGCCATCTACGTCGTCGGCGATTCCGTAGGAGACGTGATGTTCTACGGCCAAGGAGCCGGAAGTCTACCGGCGGCCAGCGCGGTCGTCGGCGACGTGATCGACGTTGCGAGGCGCCTGGCCGTCGGAAATCCCAGGCTCATCGGGTGCACCTGCTTCTTCGATATTCCAATCAGAGACCATCTCGAGACGCGAACCAAACATTATGTGAGAATGAGGATCATCGATAAGCCGGGCGTTTTGGCGCAGATCGCAAAAACCTTCGGGGATAACGAGGTTTCAATCGAGAGCGTCATCCAGAAAGAGCCGAGTGAAGGGGGCGCAGAGCTGGTCTTCGTGACCCATGTCGTCAAAGAGAAAAACCTTCAGAAGGCGCTCTCCGGCATAGAAAGGCTGGAGGTCGTGAACGAGATCGCCAACCATGTCCGGGTGGAGGGATAGATGGCTCAAAAGGGCTTGATCGGAAGGTATCGGGAGTACCTTCCGGTCTCGTCAAGCACTCCAGTCATAACGCTTTTGGAGGGCGACACCCCCCTCATTCCGGCCAGGGCGCTCTCGACGGAGCTTGGTCTTGCCGTCTACCTGAAGTATGAAGGGCTTAACCCGACGGGCTCTTTCAAGGACCGCGGCATGACGTTGGCGATATCAAAAGCTTTCGAAGAGGGATCGACCGCCGTGATGTGCGCCTCGACGGGCAATACGTCCGCTTCGGCGGCGGCCTACGCGGCCAGGGCCGAGATGGATTGCGTTGTCATAATTCCAGGCGGCAGAATAGCTCTCGGCAAGCTCTCCCAGGCCCTCATGCATGGGGCGAAGGTAATTGCGGTCGACGGCAACTTTGACGCCGCCTTGAAGATCGTTCGTGAACTAACCGAGATTCACCCGATCACGCTCGTTAACTCTCTCAACCCTTATCGCATTGAAGGTCAGAAGACTGGCGCTTTTGAGATCTGCGATTCGCTTGGAAGAGCTCCGGACTACCTCGCGATTCCCGTTGGAAACGCCGGAAACATCACCGCCTACTGGCGGGGGTTCCGTGAGTATTGCGAGAAACGCAAGGTTGAGGGACGGCCGAAGATGATCGGTTTTCAGGCGGCCGGAGCGGCCCCGATAGTTCTGGGGCAGCCGGTTGAAAATCCGGAAACCATCGCAACCGCCATCCGTATCGGCAATCCGGCGCGCTGGAAAGAGGCGGAGGCCGCCGCCAAGGATTCGGGTGGAGCCATCGACATGGTCACCGACGAAGAGATACTCGACGCCTACAAGTTTCTTGCATCAAGCGAGGGCGTTTTCTGCGAGCCGGCTTCGGCGGCTTCCGTCGCGGGCTTGAGAAAGTTCAAGAAAGAGGGCAAGATAGCTGAGGGTTCGCTCGTCGTCTGCGTGCTTACCGGACACGGCCTCAAGGACCCGGATACGGCCATCAAGATGGGAGAGGCCGTCATCGAGAGCGAAGCAACCGCCGAAGCGGTCGAAAAAATCATTAAGGATCGGTAATTAGTAATTGGTGCTTCGTTGCTTAAATCTATCAGACACCCTGTTGGAACCTCGAGGTAGCGCAACAGATGCCTTTAGCTGATAGCTGATAGCTGACGGCTGATAGCTTAATTTAAAGAAGCAGCTCGCGCTCTGGCGCTGGCTGCTTTTTCTTTTAGCTGGTGCATATTATTGACTCTTTTTAGGTAGATATTATCGGCAAGCCACTGGGAGTGGGGTTCTGACCGCCATTTGGAGGGCAGGGCTGTGAGCGGAGAATACTTGGGTCAAAGGAGGGGTTTGCCGTGTCGATGGATTTCAAATGTGAAAGGTGTGGACACAAGGGCGGGTTTCGACGGAGGGGTATAGCCGGCGCTGAAATTCCAATACTTTTCCTGACCTTTGTTATTCCAGGGCTTTACCTATTACTCTATTTTCTTAGTAGGCCGGGACTGGTATGTTCGGACTGCGGGCATTTTTCGAAATAATATATGTTAGACAAGCCCTTAATCATTGGCTTGGCCGATCTCCGCCAGTGAGAGCCTCCATCTTCGACCGTAATATTCGAGCAAGGGTATGTCTTGATTGATATCCCGAAGCATCAGGCGAAAGTTGGTCTGCCCATTGTCGGTTAGATAATATCCGCTGACCTCCACGATATTTGCACGTGCGGAGTTCGCTGGTGAAATGGCACCCGAATCTGAAAGGTAGTCAAGCTTCTTTATTTCGACCGCACGGATCTTTCTTGCGTCCCTTAGGAAGTCTTCGGTCAATTTGACGTCAAGGTCCCCGAAGCTCTCACGCCGATCTGCAGGAAGGCTCCAGAAGGAAAGGGCGCCCGCACGGTTCTGAGCCCTTACTTCGGCGAAGAAGCGTCGCACCACTCGCTCGGGTGACCCAAACTCCTGAGCGTCTCGGATGTATGCACCGGCCCCAAAGGCCAATGCAAGGAGGGACACGGCAAGGCCTGTCAGTAGTATGAAGGTTAGCCTATGCCGCTCGTTCATCCGTCCACCGACCGTAACTCTCCGAGTTTTTCAGTTATTGATACCCACAAAAACCTACAAAGCAAGGCGCCGGGTAATCGATAATGAAACAAGACGGAGGGCTGCATTTATAGTTTAGCATCTGCTTCTGCTTCCTGGTCTCCGGTTTCAACCTGGCAGACAACCAGTCTGTTAATTGTTAAAATAGAGCGCAAGTCTTGCCTTTATATGAGGAGATTTGATTGGTTGAGGTAAATGTCCCCGCGACCACCGCCAACCTGGGACCAGGCTTTGACGTGCTGGGCCTGGCGCTCGGCCTTCATAACACGATTCGCATGGAGGAGTGGGGCAGCGGGCTTTCCATCCGAATTTACGGAGAGGGTAGCCTAGACCTGCCGACCGACGAGGAGAACGCGGTCTCTAAGGCGGCCATGCGCCTTTTTGAGGAGGTTGATTACCGGCCGCACGGTCTGTACATCGAAACCGTTAACAAAATCCCGCTTGGGCGGGGCCTCGGATCGAGCGCTTCAGCGATTGTCGGCGGGCTGGTCGCTGCCAATGAGTTGGCGGGCGCTCCCCTCTCCCACCAGGAGATCTTCAAAATGGCGACGCAAATCGAGGGGCATCCCGACAACGTTGCCGCGGCTCTCTTCGGGGGGTTGACCATCTGCTATCAAACGGAGGACGGGTGGAGGTCGCTTCCCCTCAGGCCGGCCGATTCCATAAAAGCGATCGTTCTCATCCCCGATGAACAGTTGCCTACATCCGAATCGCGCGCGGTTCTGCCGATTGAAGTCACCCACGCGGATGCGGTCTTCAACATCTCTCGGGCGGCTCTGCTCGTCGGTGCGGTTCTAAACGGTCGCTCGGATATGCTCCCGGAGGCGACTCGTGATCGCTTGCACCAGCCCTACCGGGAGCCGCTCATACCGGGGCTCGATCACTTTACCGCGAATGTCCGGGAGATGCTCGAAATAGGGGTGGCGCTTTCGGGAGCCGGGCCTTCGATCATCTGCTTGATCTCCGCTTCGCAGGAGAAGGAGGCCTGCCGAAAGCTCAAGGGTTTTATTGACGAGCGCCAGCTAAATTACCGCATTCAACCGATGGAAATAGACCAGTGCGGCGTCCGCGTTATACGGAGTTAATGGTGGCCGTAAAGATCAAGGACGGCTACACGTTTCGTTCGCGGGTTTAGAAATACTTTTCGGCCTGCCACGAGGAGCCCTAAGAGGAGCCAGAAGGTGTAGCTGATCGGCATCGAGTTATAAGGGTTGTCCACCAATGAAGCAAGCGAGAAAGCAATGAAGGACGATGCAAAAGCTAGGCCGACAAAGCCGCCATAACCCTTGAGACGTGAAAGGTCTAGGGCCGACCAAATCGCGATTATGATGATGGCCAGCAACGCTAAGACAGCTACAAGGCCGACTTCAGCGGCCACATTCAAGAAGAGATTATGAGCATGCCAGAGGCTGACGGGGGCTTCACTCTGAGCAAAGCGCCTAAAATTACCGAGGCCGACCCCGAGAAATGGCTTTTTGGCGATCAGATTGAAGGCTGTCGACCAGGCGGTCAGCCTTTCAAGAGTGCTTCCTAATCGACCGCTGGCAAAAGGGTTGACAAGGATAGTGAGCGCCAACAGTGGGACTGCAAAGATAAAGCGACGATTCTTTCTTACCAGAACAACTCCGATCGCCGTCAGCAGAGAAATGATGGCACCCCGAGAGAACGTTAGCGCGAGGGCTACGACTGAGGCCAACACGATAGCGCCCGCCGTCCACTTCGACGAGCCAAGTCTTTTAATGGAGGCGGTCGCAATCGGTATGAGTAGGATAAGGTAAGCGGCGAGTATGTTTGGATTATTGAAATGGCCCGACGCCCGTACGATGGCCCCTTTCGGCATATCCAGGGATTCGATCGCTACCCAACGGCCCTGATAGACGAGGAAGAAATTCGTATTCTCCTGCGAAACGACCTGTTTTATCGCGACTAAAGCGGCTATCGATAATGCCACGAGGAAGATGAGCATGGCGCTTTCGAACTCCTTCTGATTGCGGATAAGGCCTACGACAAGGAGAAATGCAAGAACTTCCTCCGCTTGTAATCTAAAGCCAGAGAAGCTCACAGGTGACAGGCTATAAAGGGATGAAATAGCGCTCCAGGCTAGAAAGAGGGCTATCGGTATTAACAGATATAACGGTCTTTTTACGACTCGCCCGCCGGTTCCTGGAGGCTTCTCGATAAAGCGCAGAGCAAGCAGAGAGATCAATCCTAACGACAAGATGAGGCGTGTCGTCGTAAAGTATTTGAGGACGACGATATCGGGCAGGAATGAGATGGAAGTTTGCAGGATTAGAAGGCCGAGACAGGATGAAGCGATACCCCTCAATCCATTTTGGGCTCTAATTGCTAAGCCCGCCCTCATCTTGCCCTCTTCCGTCCGGTGTGATATCAGGAATGGGTTTTTCACATATGGCATCAGCCAATTCTATTTTTCACTTAGGGGACGGTAGTAAACCCTGTCTTTAGTCGGTGATCCCCGGGCGGAGAAGAACAACGGCTTATTGTCGCAACGGGGCTCGTCTGGTATCTTCTTATGGATCGGGGTGATTTTATGTCCAAAAAGTGGAAAGTGGCTATATGGATAGTTGTCGGACTCCTGATTGCGGGGTATCTCATCGCCATGGTCTTCGCCGTCAGCTCTGCTATCGGCGGGGGATCGGGAGGAAGCGATAAAATAGCCGTCATCAAGATAAGCGGTATCATGTCCAGCTCCGGGCTTAGCGGCGGACTTTTCGGTGAAAGCGGTACAACGGCCGAGAAGGTAGTCGGCGATCTCAAAAAGGCGGAAGAAGATCCCGACGTGAAATCGATAATTCTGCGCATAGATTCGCCAGGCGGTACGGCCTCGTCCGGCCAGGAGATATACTCCCAGGTTAAGCGAACGCGGAAGAGTAAACCGGTGGTGGCGTCCATCGCCGACGTCGGAGCGTCGGCCGCCTACTGGGCGGCCTCCTCTACGGACGAGATCATCGCCGGGCCGGCGTCGGACGTGGGCTCGATCGGTGTTATCATCAGCGTCCCAAACTACAAGGGCCTCATGGACAAGCTGGGTATCTCATTCGTCACGATTACGCAGGGCAAGTATAAGAGTATTGGCGACCCCGCTCGCCCGATGACGGAGGAAGAGAAGCAGATTCTAAGAGGTCAATCGGAGGTTATATACCGTCGCTTTATAAGCGACGTCGCCACCGGCAGGCGCATGAAAGTACCCGAGGTCGAGAAGCTGGCGGATGGACTTGCCTGGCCGGGTAGTCAGGCTATCGAGATGAAGCTTGTCGACCGGTTGGGGAATTGGCAGGACGCAGTTGACCGGGCTGCCAAATTGGGTAAAATTGAAGGCAAGCCTGAGATTATCAGTTATGACGAGCCCTCGCCTTTTGAGGTGTTACGCTCCTTGTTTGGGGCTAAATCGCCGAGGTTGTTGGATATTCTCTCCTCCGAGGTGGGCAGGCAGCCTCTCAGTCGTTAATATATGGGCCAGGCGCGGTTGAAGCGCGATATCGGTTGGGTATATCAAGCTAGGGTTCGCGCGTATAAAGAAGTCGGCGCAGGAGCGTCTAGTAAATGGTGCGTTCCCTCTTACCTGGAGACATTTCCTTAGCTCTCTTATGAGACGCATCCGGAGCAAGCGTTAATGCCTAAAAAAAATTCGTTGACCATCGCGCACATCTCCGATCTCCATACCGGTTCCCAGTATTTCATCCCGAATCTCCTTAGTAGGACGATAGAGGAGCTGAACCAGATGGGGCCGGACATAGTCGTCGTGACCGGAGATATAACGGACGCCGGGTTTGAGCAAGAGTACAAGATGGCCGAGACATTCCTGTCGCTGCTCAAGTGCGAGCGGCGTCTTCTCGTACCCGGCAACCACGATTCAAGAAACGTGGGCTACCTTCATTTCGAGGAGATATTCGGAATACGCGACGGCAAGCTCGAGCATGGAGGCGTCCGGGTTCTTGGGACGGACTCGTCCGAGCCGGACCTCGACAACGGCCGGATAGGCAGGGAGAGGTACCGCTGGATGGAAGAGGAGTTCACCGACCCGGACGAGTTCAAGATATTCGCGCTCCATCATCATCTTCTGCCGGTTCCAGGGACGGGGCGCGAGCGGAACATCGTCTATGATGCCGGTGATCTTCTCGAAGTGCTCCTAACCTGCGGGGTGGATATCGTCCTCTGCGGCCATAAGCACGTTCCGTACGTTTGGCGCCTTGAAAACCTGGTCGTCGTCAACGCGGGAACGGCCTCGTCACTGCGGCTCAGAGGCAAGACTAAACCCTGCTATAATATCGTGAATGTGGAAAAAGAGCAGGTGAGGATATACCGGAAATATCCGTACGGCCAGAGCGAGCTGATCGCTGAGTTTTCATGTGACGAACGCGCC
Source organism: Actinomycetota bacterium (assembly GCA_023481285.1). Taxonomy (GTDB): domain Bacteria; phylum Actinomycetota; class Aquicultoria; order Aquicultorales; family JAMCWL01; genus JAMCWL01. The sequence goes on from JAMCWL010000068.1 coordinate 26,564, forward strand.
GTCTGCAAATGGGAAAGAATGAACTCCGAAGCCCGGCCGGGGGTGGTTTCCGATCGATAAGGTAATCGCCCTTGTTGATGGGGAGCACTACCCGCCCGTCGTTCGCGACGCGCTCGACTCCTTGACAAGAGATTATGGATACGAGCTTGCCGCGGCAGTCTTCGTCGGGGGGCTTGAGAAGGTATCCGATCAAGAGGCGCTCTCGTATGGTCTTCCGCTTTATCGTGAAGAAAGCCCCGAGCAGGCCTTGGCAAAAGCGATCGACGAGCTCGCTCCCGACGCGGTCGTCGATCTTTCGGACGAGCCGGTTCTGGACTACGTCAAACGTTTCCGGCTCGCGAGTCTGACCCTCGCGAGGGGAGTCGCATATGTAGGAGCCGATTTCCGCTTCGACCCACCGGATCTGCCCGAAGTGCTGGCCAAGGCCTCGATCGGCGTGATCGGGACGGGGAAGCGGATAGGCAAGACGGCGATCTCGGGTTTCGCCTGTCGCGAGCTCTCGTCGGCGGGGTTCAAGCCGGTCGCGATCGCCATGGGCAGGGGCGGGCCGCCGGAGCCCGAGATTCTGCTCGGCCGGGAGGTCGAACTCACACCGGAAGGCCTGCTTGCTTTTGCGGATAGTGGAAAGCATGCGGCGTCCGATTATTTCGAAGATGCTTTGACGAGCCGGATTACAACGATCGGCTGCCGGCGGTGCGGCGGCGGCCTGGCCGGAGCGCCTTTCGTCTCGAACGTTCTTGCCGGGGCGCGCCTCGCGAACTCCCTCGAGGAGAATTTCGTGGTGGCCGAGGGGAGCGGCGCAACGCTTCCGCCGCTCAAGGTCGACGCCTACATTTTATCGGTCGGCGCCGGTCAGCCGCTTGAATATGTTGCCGGCTACTTCGGGACATACCGGGCGCTTCTTTCCGACGTCGTGGCGATCACCATGTGTGAGGAGCCGTTTGCGGGCAGGGAGAAGATTGAAAGTATTTACGGAGCGCTCAAAGAGATAAAACCCGATCTCAAGGTGGTTAAAACCGTATTTCGACCCAAGCCGCTCGGTGAGATCAAGGATAAGCGGGTTTTTGTTGCCATGACCGCTTCGCCGGGCGTCGAGGCCGCAGTACGCTCTCACCTTGAGGCGGCGGGGGCTCAGGTCGTCGGGATGACCTACTCCCTTTCAAACCGCCCGCAACTCAAGCGAGAGCTTAAAGAGGCGTCCGGAGCCGAAGTTCTTCTGACGGAGCTGAAAGCGGCGGCGGTCGATGTGGCCACAAGAGAAGCGCTTGCCATGGAGATGGAAGTCATCTACCTGGATAATGAGCCGGTGACGGTTGGCGGAGACGGCGATCTTAAAGAGCTCATCCTCGAGGTTGCCGGCACCGCGGTCGAAAGATTCTCTTCTTCTTAAATAGCTGTTGGGGGGCTTATCGATGAAAAAACCCAAGCAAGAAGGGAAAAAGAGGCAGATAATCATCAGCGAAAAGAAGCACGACTTGCCCTACTCGAAGGGCCTCATGGCTTCGTCGATCATGGCGACCGGGCTCCCGCCGAGTCGAGCGTACAGGATCGCCAAGCTGATCGAGGATGCGATGGTCGAAGCGGGTAAGTTTTCGGTCAGCCTGGACGAGCTGCGGTATTTCGCGTATGAGACGATCGCCGAGGAAGAAGGATTGGAGTTCGCCCAGAAATACCGGCGGTGGCAAGCAATGGGCAAGCTTGACAAGCCGATGATCATCCTGATAGGAGGTACGACGGGCGTCGGCAAATCGACGATCGCGACGGCCATCGCGCACCGCCTTGGCATCACGCATATCGTTGCCACCGATTCTCTACGGGAAGTTATGCGGTCGCTGCTGTCGACCGAACTAATGCCTACGCTGGGCGAATCGAGCTTTTCCGCCTGGCGGGCGATCTCCTTGCCGCTTCCGCCCGACGCCGATCCGGTCATCGTTGGTTTTCGGGAGCAGGTCGCGGCGGTAAGCGTCGGCATCAAGGCGGTCGTCGACCGGGCCGTGCATGAGGGCCTTAACGCGATAATCGAGGGCGTTCACGTTGTGCCTGGTTTCCTGGCAGTTGAGGCGTTTGAGAACGCTTTCGTCGTCCAGATCATCGTCCATGTGGAAGACGAAGACGACCACCTTTCCCACTTCTACATCCGTGAATTGCAGACCGACGGGCTCCGAGCCTTTGAGAGGTATAGGGCGAATTTTGTCAATATCCGTAAGCTTGGCGAGTACATTCTCGACATGGCGAAGGATAATGGAATTCCGGTCGTCAGGGGGAACAATTTCGACTTGGCTGTGACCGTTTCGCTGGAAATTATATTGAATCGGGTGCTGGGTCCGGTTGAAGAGAAGAGCGTCAAATCAGGCAATTGAGTTGTATGTTTTTAGTAGCCGTGAATCTAGGGAGGATGGAATGAAGCTATTCATCGACACCGCAAATATCGAGCATATCCGGGAGGTGAATAGCTGGGGAATCCTGGACGGCGTGACCACAAATCCGACGCTCTGCGCCAAAGAGGGGCGGGATTTCAGAGAGGCGATCGCGGAGATATGCGCCGAGGTTGCAGGGCCCGTTTCGGCAGAGGCGGTCTCCGTGAACCGCGAGGAGATAATCACGGAAGCGCGCGAGCTGTCGCGGATAGCTCCGAACGTCGCCGTCAAAATCCCGATGACCACGGAGGGACTGGCGGCCACCAAGGTGCTCTCGGGGGAAGGTGTAAAGGTCAACATGACCCTTATATTCTCCGCCAATCAGGCGCTCTTGGCAGCCAAAGTCGGGGCGGCTTTCACTTCGCCTTTCGTTGGAAGGATAGACGACACCGGCCACGACGGGATGGAGCTTATTGACGAAATCGTCACCGTTTACGATAATTACAACGTTCCCACGGAAATCATAGCTGCAAGTATCCGCCATCCCCTTCACGTCATCCAAGCGGCGATGCTCGGCGCGGATATCGCGACGGTGCCGTACGCCGTTATCAAGGCGATGGTTAAGCATCCGCTTACCGACAGGGGAATTGAAAGTTTTCTGAAAGATTGGGAGAAGCTTCAAGATGCCATAAAGGTCGGCGGCTAAGCTTTTACGCTTTAGGGTTGGCCTTGCACCAGCGTGATCCGTATCTACAATACATAGGCTTAAGGAAGGTGTTATCTGTATGGACCGAAGCGAACTGGAGAGTAAGACCTTAGCCCAGCTTCGTCCGCTCGCCAAGGAACTGGGTATCTCCAACATAATCGCGATGCGCAAGAATGAGCTCATCGACGCTATTCTGGAGAAAGAAGCTGGAGGTAAAATGGAAGGGCGCGCGAGACCCCGGGGGGTACCCGCTGCGGAAGAGATGGAGGAAGCGCCGGCACGGGAATACGCTCCCCGAGAGGTACGCGAGTATGCACCGAGGGAGTACCGGGAGTACGTTCCTCGGGAGCCGCGGGAGTACGCACCCAGAGAAAGAATCGAGCAACCCCTCGTCGTCAAGCAGGGGATTCTCGACATCCTGAGCGAGGGTTATGGGTTCTTGCGCACCAAGGGCTACCTCCCGAGCGACGGCGACATCTACGTTTCGCTCTCCCAGATTCGCCGCTTCAATCTCCGACGCGGGGACGAGGTCGCCGGTCAGGTGCGACCGCCAAAGGATTCGGAGAAATACTATGCGCTTCTGCGGATCGACAAGGTGAACGGGGACGACCCCGAGGTCGCCCGCGCCCGCGCGCAGTTCGAAACTCTCACCCCCATTTATCCGGAGAGCAGGCTGGTGCTCGAGACCAAGCCGACCGATGTCACCCAGCGCATCATCGACCTTATCGCGCCGATCGGCAAAGGCCAGCGCGGTCTGATCGTATCTCCGCCAAAGGCCGGAAAGACGACCGTCTTGAAGCAAGTCGCGAACTCCATAGCCCAGAACAACCCGGAAGTGCTCATTATGGCCCTTCTCGTCGACGAGAGGCCGGAAGAGGTTACGGATATGGAGCGCTCAATCAAGGGCGATGTTGTATCGTCAACTTTCGACATGCCGGCCGACAACCACGTCGCCGTCGCCGAACTCGTTCTCGAGCGGGCGAAGCGGCTCGTCGAGCACGGTAAGGACGTCTTCGTCCTGCTTGATTCGATAACAAGGCTGGCGAGGGCTTATAACCTGACCTCTCCCGCATCCGGGCGCGTGCTCTCCGGCGGCGTGGACTCGACGGCGCTCTTCCCCCCAAAGCGATTCTTCGGCGCGGCGAGGAATATCGAGCACGGCGGCTCCTTGACGATCATTGCCACCGCCCTCGTTGAGACTGGATCGCGGATGGACGACGTCATCTTTGAAGAGTTCAAGGGGACCGGTAACCTGGAGCTCAGACTCGACCGGCGCCTGGCCGACAAGAGAATCTTCCCGGCGATCGATATCGATGCGAGCGGCACTCGAAAGGAGGAGTTGCTTCTACCCTCGGGTGAGCTCTCGCTTGTCTGGAAGTTAAGAAGAGTGCTCCACGCGCTCGATCCCGCGGCAGCCTTGGAGCTCTTGATCGATAAGATCAAAGAGACGAAGTCAAACAGCGAGTTTCTCCAGTTGATAACAAAGACAAGAGTGGAAGAGTACTAAGAAATGGAACTTTACGAGGCGATCCATGCTCGCCAGTGCATCAGGTCGTACGGGGACGGGCGGATACCGGATGGGGTTGTCGAACGGCTTTTAGAGGCGGCTGTCGCGGCACCCTCCGCCGGTAATCTCCAATCTTGGCGCTTCTACGTCGTGGCCGAACCTCGACTTAAAGAAGGGCTCGCGCGCGCGGCGAGACAGCGGTTTGTCGGCCAAGCTTCTCACGTGATAGTCGTCTGCGCGGACCTCGTCACCGCCGAAAACGGCTATGGGGATCGGGGGAGGGAGCTCTACTGCTTCCAGGACGCGGCGGCGGCTACGCAGAACCTCTTTCTTGCCGCCACGGCGGAAGGACTGGCCGCCTGCTGGGTGGGCGCCTTTGACGAGGCGGCCGTCTCGCGCCTTCTCGACCTTCCGGCCCGTTTTCGCCCGGTGGCACTGGTTCCGCTCGGCTATCCCGGCGGGACGACGGGCAGGCGTCCTCGCAAGCCGCTCAGCGAAGTCGCCGAGTGGCGGTAAGAAGACATATCATCCCTTGCGCTTTGCCAGCCGCTCGGCAGGCCACCGAAGTAGCTTGTGAGTAACATTAATCCCCAAACTAGTACGGCACCAACTTGTTCCTAATGAGAATACTCTATTGCAAGTGGTTGTCCTACCCTGAAGCCTAGGCGTATCAAGTTGGTGCTGTACTAGGAGATAACCCGTTGCTAACAAAACGTGACCTTTTCCTCTGCTCTGGTGCGGAGGGTCTTGATGTGCAGAGTTTTGACAATCGTGCGGAGGGTCTTGTGCGGAGGGTCTTGATTGTCAAGCTTATCCGGGTGTGCTAGCATTATGAAGTTCATCAGCGCACTTCGTTCACGGTTGCATGACCGTGAACTCTTTTTTGAAACCTTGTTTGGAGGTGACGTTATGAAGAAGACCGGACATCCGGAGTATGTAAAAGCTCGTATACTCTGCTCGTGTGGGGAGGTCTTTGAGACCCGCGCCACTCAGGAGGAGATCCGCGTAGAGATCTGCTCGAAGTGTCACCCCTTCTACCTGGGGACGGGGCGCCAGCGCCTTGTCGATAAAGGGGGTAGAGTCGAGCGCTTCCAGAAGAAGTATGGCGAGTATCGGGCCCAGCCTGTTCAGCAGGAAGAGGTCGCCAAGGAGGTCGCGCCGGCAGCCGCAGAAGGTACCGCTGAGGCATAAAATGTTGACAGCGACCGTTAGCCCTTGAAGGGCCCCGCGGTATCATACCGACGGGGCTTTCTGGCTTCTTGGTACCGTGGTATCGTGGTACCGCAGCACCTTGAGATGCTGGCGTCTCGGTACAGGGTATCAAGTTAGTTTACTTAGTAAAGAACGTCCCCTTATGGGAGAGCGGTAATGGCTGAGTTTCGCGTTGGAGGACAGGCGGTAATTGAGGGCGTTATGATGCGCGGTGAACGCGAGTGGAGCGTGGCCGTCCGAACGCCCGATGGCGAGATTGTCAGGACAAAGCAGTCGGTCGGCTCACTTCTGGAAAGATATCCCATTCTGAAAAAACCGCTCTTGCGCGGCATCGTCTCGCTCGTAGAAACGCTCGTTCTGGGCGTCAAGGCCCTCTCCTACTCGGCGAACGCGTCGCTTGGAGCGAAAGACGAGGAGATCACGGCGATCTCAAGTAAAGAATGGGCGGCTACCTTTGCGCTCGCCGTCGTCGTTACCGTCGGGCTCTTTATGCTCGCCCCATATTATCTGACGCGCTTCGTCGCACAAGGCGCGGGCAACCGGGTCTTCTTCGCGATGGTTGAAGGGCTCTTCCGGATCACCATCTTTCTTGGCTACATAGCCGTGATTTCTCGCATGAAAGACATCAAGCGCGTCTTCCAATATCACGGCGCCGAACATAAGGTGATCAACGCCCTGGAGGCTGGGAGAGTGCTTACGCCGGAAAACGCCGCCGAGTACTCGACCCAGAATGTGCGTTGCGGGACAAGCTTTCTCCTGATCGTCATGGTCCTGGCGATTTTCACCTTCTCATTTTTACCGACCGCGAGCGTTTTTCAAAGAGTTATCGGCAAAATCCTGCTCATTCCTGTGATCGCGGGCGTCGGATACGAGCTCTTCAAATTCGCCGCCAGACATCTCGACTCGCGGGTAGTTAAAGTTCTGGTCTGGCCCGGCCTTACGCTTCAAAAACTGACGACGCGCGAGCCCGATCACGCTCAACTTGAAGTTGCGGTAGCGGCTCTTCAAGAGGTCCTCCCCGCCGAAGATATGGAGCCAGCGAAAGCATAACTCCTGCTAGAAGTGGGAGCGGTGTATTTACGGTCACCCTCCGTTCGACTATAATCGAAGAACACCACCGGTCAGACAATACGAGACGGTTTTTCAGAGCGCTACCGGAAACATGGGTAGCGATTTTTACGTCCGATGATCGTTGGTTTCAAAGGTGAGTTCTCATGATCGATAAACTAAGAGAGATCGAAGAAAGGTACAACGAAATAACGGAGAAGCTGGGCGATCCAGACATCCTCTCCGACCAGGAGAAATATCGCGAGTACGCCAAAGCGCACTCGGAGCTGTCGCCGCTCGTCTCCAAAATCAAGCGCTTGTCCGACATTCAGAGGGATATAGCTGACAGCCGCGAGATGATTAAAGAAGAACGCGACCAGGAGATGCGCGAGTTTCTTGAGAAAGAGGTTCACGCCCTTGAGGAGGAGCGGGCGCAGGTTGAGGAGGAGATCAAGATCGACATGATTGCCAAGGATCCCAACGACGAGAAGAACATCATCGTCGAAGTAAGGGCGGGCACCGGTGGTGAGGAGGCGGCGCTTTTCGCGGCCGATCTCTCCCGCATGTACACCCATTTCGCCGAGCGTAATCGCTGGAAGACCGAGATCTTAAGCTCTTCGCCATCGGACGTCGGAGGCTTCAAGGAAATTATCTTCGAAGTCAAAGGGAAGGGCGCCTACTCCAGGCTCAAGTACGAGTCCGGCGTCCATCGCGTTCAGCGGATTCCGGTGACCGAATCCGGCGGGCGGATTCACACCTCGACGGCGACCGTCGCGGTCTTGCCCGAAGTCGAAGAGGTTGAAGCCGAGATCAACCCGCAAGATGTCCGGGTGGATATCTTCCGCTCCGGCGGCCCTGGTGGGCAGAGCGTAAACACGACCGACTCGGCCGTCCGCCTGACCCACCTGCCGACGGGCATAGTCGTCTCCTGCCAGGATGAGCGCAGCCAGCTCCAGAACAAGGATCGGGCCTTCAGGATACTGCGCGCGCGCCTCTATGAGATGAAGATCGAGGAGCAGGAGCGTGAGCAAGCGTCGGCCCGCCGTTCCCAGGTCGGCACGGGGGATAGGAGCGAACGAATCCGGACCTATAATTTCCCGCAGAACCGCGTGACCGATCACCGGATCGGCTTTACCACCCACGACCTGGGAGGCGTTCTCGAAGGGGCGCTGACCGAGCTCCTCGACCACTCTATCGAGGTCG
>JAMCWL010000108.1 GCA_023481285.1 Actinomycetota bacterium
CTTAGACTCTCAAAGTTCAATGGTCGAGGCTCGCGCGCGCGCGCCGGACGTTCAGCCTTGAGTTGTTTATTTCAAGAAGCCCTCGTAGTGACGCATGAGAAGCTGCGTTTCGAGCTGCCTCATCGTCTCGAGAGCGACACCCACCATGATCAGGAGCGACGTACCGCCGAAGTTGCTTGAGTTGAAGAATGGTATGTTCCTCAAGTTCAAGAGGAGCGTCGGCAATACCGCGATGAACGCGATGAAGATCGCTCCCGGCAGCGTTATTCTCGATAGCACGCGGTCCAGGTAGACGGCGGTCGGCCTACCCGGCCGTATGCCCGGTACGAAGCCCCCGTACTTCTTCAAGTTGTCGGCGATATCTATCGGGTTGAAGATGATCGCCGTGTAGAAATAGGCAAAGAAGATGATCAACAGGGCCTCGACAATGACGTAGACGCCCGAACCGCGTCCAAGCGAATCGGCTATCCCACGGACCGCCGGATTCGGCACGAACTGCGCGATCGTCGCGGGAAAGGCGAGAATCGATGTCGCGAAGATGATCGGGATGACGCCCGCCGAATTGACCTTCAGGGGTATGTACGTGTTCCCGCCGCCGTATATCTTTCGGCCGACGACTCGCTTGGCGTACTGCACAGGAATGCGCCTCTGCCCCTGATCGACGAAGATGATACCGATGATGACCCCGAGCAGGACGATGGCGAGTATCACCGTATCGACAAGCGATACTCTGGCCGTGGCGACGACGCCCTCGGGCAACCTCGCGATAATGGACGCGAAGATGAGAAGGCTCATTCCGTTACCAATCCCCCGCTGGGTGATCAGCTCACCGAGCCACATGACCAGAGCCGTGCCGGCCACCAGGGTCGCGACGATCAGAACCTGCGTCGAGAACGGGAAGGTGACCTTGAGTTGACTCTGGAAGAGCGCTATATAACCTACCGACTCAACCAGGCCAAGGGCCAGTGTGAGGTACCTCGTCCACTGCGTTATCTTCCGCTGCCCGATCTCTCCCTCTTTCTGCCACTGCTCCAGAGTCGGGATGACGATCGTCATGAGCTGCATGATGATCGACGCCGTGATGTAAGGCATGATCCCGAGAGCGAATATGGCAAAGCGAGAGAGCGCACCGCCCGCGAAAATATCGAGAAAGCCGAGGAGGGGCGTCTGTTGGAAGAGCGTTTTTAACTTCGCCGGGTCGACGCCCGGCACCGGGATATGCGCGCCGAAGCGGTAAATCGCGATCATTCCTAGGGTGAAGAAGATCTTTCGCTTCAGGTCCGGTAGTTTAAAAGCATTTCTTATCGCTTCTATCATCTAAGCATCTCAACCTTCCCACCGGCGGCTTCGATCTTCGCCCTTGCGGAGCTCGAAAACGCGTGCGCCTTGACGGTCAAGGCGCGGTCCAGTTCACCCCGTCCTAACACTTTGATCGGGAGATTCTTTCCGATCAAACCCCTCTCCAGAAGTTCAGCCGGGCCCACCTCGGCTCCCGCCGCAAACGACTGGAGCTGATCGAGATTGACCAACGCGAACACCTTCTTGAAGGGATTTCTGAAGCCCGGCAGCTTGGGGAGGCGCCTGGCCAGGGGCGTTTGACCCCCTTCAAACCCAGGTCCTTTCCCTCCACCGGAGCGCGAGAGCTGGCCCTTGCTCCCTCGACCTGCGGTCGTGCCGCGGCCGGAGCTGGAGCCCCGCCCCACCCGCTTTTTCTTCTGCACCGCGCCCGGCGCGGGCGACAGAGTATGGAGATCCATCTATTGCCTCCTTGAACAAGAGTGTTGCGAGCAACTGAAGTATTTTAGCGCATTTGACAAGAATTTGCTCTATTCAACCTCTTCAACCTCGACGAGGTGGTTGACCTTTGCAATCATCCCGCGAATCTCAAGTTTATCGTCGTGCTCGACGACGCTGTTCATCTTCGTCAGACCAAGCGCCCTGAGCGTTCTCTTCTGTTTTTCGGGACGCCCGATCCCACTGCGGACCTGCTTAACCCTTAACCTTGCCACGCACTTCTCCTCCGTCTCACCTGATCTCCGACACGTCCTTGTCACGCATTTTAGCAATCGCTTCGGGAGTCCGAAGAGACTTGAGTCCCTGTTCGGCGGCGCGAAGCATGTTGATCGGATTCGCGGAGCCCAATGACTTCGTAAGAACGTCCTGTATACCAGCGAGTTCAAGGATTGCGCGAACCGGTCCGCCGGCGATGACGCCCGTACCGGGAGCAGCCGGCTTAATAAGCACACGACCGGCGCCAAACTCCCCGATGACCTCATGGGTAACGGTCGAATCGGCGCGAGGTACCTCAAAAACGTTCTTCTTCGCATCCTGAATGGCCTTCTGGATGGCGACCGGAACCTCGCTCCCCTTACCGAGCCCGATCCCGACATGCCCCTGCCTGTCCCCGACGACGACGAGCGCACTCAAGCTAAACCGGCGTCCGCCTTTGACGACTTTCGCGACGCGATTGATATTGACGACTCGCTCTTCAAGCTGCAGTTCGTCAACGGCGCTAAAACGTTTCACTAACTTCCCTCCCCTAGAAACTAGAAACTTGAACGGGCCTTCGGCCCTCTAGAAACTAGAAACCAGACCTGCCCTCCCAGACGTTCTAGAAACCAAAAGGCATTTTCTCGTTTCCTTTTTCGTCTCTAGTTTCCAGTTTCTAAATTAGAATTCGAGACCCGCCTCGCGTGCCGCGTCCGCCACGGCCTTGACCCGCCCGTGGTAGATAAATCCGCCACGGTCAAAGACGATCCTCTTTATCCCTTGCGCTATGGCGCGCTCGGCTATCAGTGCGCCTATCCGTTTGGCGGCTTCGATATTTCCCCCGTAGCCGATGCTCTCTCTTACTTGTGAATCGAGCGTCGACGCACTCGCAATCGTTAAGCCGCGCCGGTCGTCGATGAGCTGCGCGTAAATATGACGCGCGCTTTTAAAAACAGCAAGCCTAGGCCGGTCGGCCGTCCCTCTGATCGTACGGCGGACACGTGTGTGCCTTCTTCTTCTGGCTATCGTTCTCTCACTCGTCTTGCTCATATATCCTCCAATGTCATCCGCCAACGATTACCGACCGTTGACTAGATAGCTGTCAGCCGTCAGCTTTCAGCTCGCCTGACGGTTCTCGTATATAGCTACCTCTCGCTTACGCTCCTCGATATTAAGGTGCTCACCTGCTCATCTATTAAATGAGCGCATCCTTATCTCCGCAAAGCACCGCACAAGAGGTTTTAGCTGACAGATGATAGCTGACAGCTATTTCCCCGTCTTCCCGACCTTCCTGCGTATCCGCTCGGCTTCATACCTGATGCCCTTACCTTTATACGGCTCTGGTTTGCGAATCGCACGGATCTTGGCCGCCGTCTCACCAACCACCTGCTTGTCGATGCCGCGGATTATTATCTTCGTCGGCACCGGGACCTCAAAGTTAATGCCCGGAGGCGGCTCGAAAACGACGGGATGCGAATATCCGACCGCAATTTCGACGGCGTTGCCTTTCTTTACCGCGCGGTAGCCGACGCCTACGATTTCGAGAGTCTTTTCGAAACCAGCGCTGACCCCGGTTACCATGTTGGCGACAAGGGTCCGGGTCAAACCGTGGAGGCTCCTGTGAAGCTTGCTGTTGGAGGCGCGCTCGACAAGCACTTGACCACCCTCGCTCTTGACCGAAATACCCATAGGAATGCGCTGACTGAGCTTGCCTTTCGCTCCTTTTACCTTGACTTCTGCATCGCCGAGCGCCACTTCCACGCCGTTCGGAACTTCTATCGGCATGCGTCCTATTCTTGACACCTTAGACCTCCAAACTCTTACTCGAACCCCGCCCTGAAACCCCGCGACTATAGACGGTCTCTTAAGAACACCGGGACCGCGTGGTACCGAGCTATCTTTAATTACCAGACGTAAGCCATTACCTCTCCACCAACCTCTTCTTTTTTTGCCTGGTTGTTGGTCATGATCCCTTTCGGGGTGGAGAGTATGGCAATACCAAGACCGCCAAACACCCGGGGGAGCTCGGTTTTCTTTGCATAAACCCTGAGTCCCGGCTTACTGATCCGACGTATCCCGGTAATTGCGGGCTGCTTATCAGTCGAGTATTTGAGAAATACCCTGATGACCGGAAAGCCGTTCTCTGTGGCGACAGTGTAATCCCTTGTATATCCCTCTTCCTTAAGAATCCTGGCCACTTCCTGCTTCAACCGGGACGCCGGTATGTCGACGCTTTCGTGACGCGCCTTGCTGGCGTTTCGAATTCGCGTCAGCATGTCCGCGATCGGATCTGTCATCGTCATAAAAGTTCCTCCTATTCAAACAGTTAGCAGCTCCACAAAGACCCTGCGCCCTCTTTATGAGAGCTCCAACGATGCTGCCACTTTGTTTACAGACCTTTACCAGCTTGCCTTGGTAATCCCGGGGATCTCTCCCTTGTGGACCAACTCACGAAGGCAGATGCGGCAAAGGCCGAACTTGCGAAAGTATCCACGGGGCCTGCCGCAACGAACGCAGCGATTGTGAGCCCGGACGGCATACTTTGGCTTTTTCATCGTCTTCGCAATCATCGATTTCTTAGCCAATCTAAAAACCTCCTGTCTGGTCTCCTAGTCCCTTAGTCTCATAGTCTCTTAGACTTAGATAAAGACCCGCAGTGAAAACTCATCCCTCGCGATGACGTGCCTTTATCCAGTATCCAGAGTCTGGAGTCCAGAATCTGCTTACTTTATCGCTCTCTAAATGGAAACCCAAAATGCTTCAACAAAGCCCTTGAAGCATCGTCGTTCCCGCCTGATATCACTATCGTAATATCCATCCCTCGTGTTTTATCGACTTTATCGTAATCGATTTCCGGGAAAATAAGCTGTTCCGAGACGCCAAAAGTGTAATTCCCACGACCGTCGAAAGAGCGGGGATTCAAACCCCGAAAATCCCTGATCCGGGGCAGCGCAGCGGAGATCAGCCGGTCTAGAAACTCATACATGCGCTTCCCTCTAAGAGTGACTTTGGCTCCCACCGCCATCCCGGCACGTAGCTTAAAGCCGGCGACCGATTTCTTGGCCTTGCGCACGATGGCTTTTTGCCCGGTGATCGTCGCCAGGTCAGCCAGAGCGCCGTCAAGTTGCTTGGAGTCCTGCGCGGCCTCTCCGACCCCCATGTTTACGACGACCTTTTCCACCTTTGGAACTTGCATCGGATTTTCATATCCGAACTCCGCCATCATGGTAGGGATCACTTCCTTGGTATATCGCCCCCTAAGTCTTGGAACGTACGCCTCGGAAGTCCCCGTCTCGGTCACCTTTGCTTCCTTCTTCTTAACCTCAGCTTTTGCTTCCTTTTTCTTGACTTCAGCTTTTGCTTCCTTTTTCTTGACTTCAGCCATATCTATTCCTCACTCCATTTGAATGATCGATTTCCGACCGACCACTCCTAGTTTCTTAGTTTCTTGGCACCTTTAGAACATCCACGCTCGGTATATTCAACCCCTCTGTCTCAACCTATCGGTACTCTGTCCTTTTCTAAGTAGCCAGGAGACCAGGAACCTATGAGACTAGACCTTGTCGATGTCCCCTTCGCATTTGCGACAGACGCGAACCTTTCGACCCTCTTCGGATAGGCGATGGCCCACACGCGTCGGCTGGTTGCAGCTCGAGCAGACGACCATGACGTTTGAGACATGAAGCGGGGCTTCGCGCTCGACTATCCCCCCTTGGGGGTTCTTCTGGGTCGGCTTGGAGTGGCGTTTGATCAAGTTGACGCCCTCGATAACGACCCTCTCCTTGTCTGGAATAGCCCTGAGTATCTTGCCTCTTTTGCCCTTGTCTTTGCCCGTGATTACTTCGACTCGATCGCCTTTCTTGACAGAAAGCTTTGACACGTTTTTCGCTCCCCCCTACAGAACTTCCGGCGCGAGCGAAACGATCTTCATAAAGTTGCGATCGCGAAGCTCGCGGGCGACCGGTCCGAAGATACGCGTGCCGCGCGGGTTGCGCGCCGGATCGATTATGACGGCGGCGTTGTCGTCGAAGCGCACATACGAGCCGTCAACCCGGCGGATCGGTTTGGTGGTTCTGACGACAACCGCCTTCACCACGTCCCCCTTCTTCACAGCGCCACCGGGAATCGCCTCTTTGACCGTTCCAACGATAATATCGCCGACGGAGGCGTATCTACGGGCTGAGCCACCGAGGACGCGGATGCAGAGGAGCTCTCTCGCTCCCGTGTTGTCGGCCACTCTTACCCTCGTCTCCTGCTGAATCATCGCTCGTCCTTTCCCGTTTCAAGCTACTAGCTACTAGCTTCTAGTTAGACTGGTCGCTGAGTCTTAAACACGTAAAACTTGCATTATCATACCATCCGGTCACTTGCGCCCTTTTCAAGCTTTTAAAACTATATCCGCCAAAGGCGGTCTGTCTTAAAGCTAACAGCTAATAGCCGGATAATGACTCCGGCGCCAGCCGGTCTTTCTTGAAAGCTAAAAGCTTCCTTACTTGGCCTTCTCAATGACGGAAACCACGCGCCACCGCTTGGTCTTTGAGAGCGGGCGCGTTTCCATGATGCGTACGAGATCGCCGACGCCCACCTGGTTGTCTTCATCATGAGCTTTAAACTTGGTCGTTCGCTTGATGGTCTTCTTGTAAAGCCGGTGGCGCACGGTCGACTCTACGGCGACGACCACTGTTTTATCCATCTTGTCGCTGACCACCCGTCCCAGCCTGGTTTTGCGGCTGCCCCGCTCCTCCGTCGCGTCGTTCTTCCCTTCTGACATAAAACCCCCTACTAGTTTCCTAGTTTCCTAGTTTCTTGGTTTCTTAGAAGCTCTCCGATCGAGTCGCGCTGAATACACCATTTCAGCTCCAACCGGCCGCCAAGAATCTATGGAACCACGAAACCAAGCCACTAGCGCTAACTTGCAGCTGCTTTCTCGGCCGCTATCTCCCTCTCCCGAATGACCGTCTGGACGCGTGCTATTGTTCTGCGCACCTCTTTAATGGACATTGGATTATCCAACTGGCCGGTTGCCATCTGAAAGCGAAGATTAAAGAGCTCGGCTTTGGCTGACTTAAGCCTTTCGAGGAGCTCTTCATCGTTTAGATCCCTAAGCTCATCGGCTGTCGTTTGCATTTAGACTTCACCGCCCAATTCTTCGCGCTTGATGAATCTCGTCTTTATAGGAAGCTTATGCGATGCGAGCCTGATCGCCTCTCTGGCGACGGGCTCAGCGACGCCCGCCAGCTCAAATACAACTCGCCCGGGCTTCACGACGGCCACCCAGTGCTCTGGCGATCCTTTACCGGAACCCATACGGGTCTCGGCCGGCTTTTCGGTAACGGGTTTGTCCGGAAAGATGTTGATCCAGACCTTGCCCCCTCTTTTGATATACCTGGTCATGGCGATACGGGCCGCTTCGATCTGCCTATTCGTGACCCAGCCGGGCTCGATAGCCTGAACTCCGTAATCACCAAAGTTTATCCGGTTACCGCCCTTGGATTGACCCTTCATGCGGCCCCGATGCTGCTTGCGGTGCTTGACTCTCTTCGGCAGTAACATCGCTTAACTCTCCTCCTTGGCGGCTTCGGCACCCGCCTCTTCAGAAGCCGGCGCCGCCGCTTCCTCGGCCACCTTCTCTACCTTCCTGGCCTGCTTTTTCGGCTTGGCTGAGGCGGCTCCGGCGGTTTTTTCCTGCTTGCCAACTGTTTCGGCCGCTTTAACCTCAGCTCTTGGAGGCGTCTCCTGCGCAGCGCGAGCACGCCGTGGCCTTTCCGGTCTTACGCCCTCCTGGCCCGGGTAAACGTCGCCCTTGTAGATCCAAACTTTCACGCCGATTCGACCGAAGGTGGTCCGCGCCTCTGCGAAGCCGTAATCTATATTCGCTCTCAGCGTGTGAAGGGGAACTCGCCCTTCCCGGTACCACTCGGTGCGAGACATCTCAGCTCCACCAAGCCTGCCGGAGGACGCGATGCGGATGCCCTGGGCGCCGCCCTTCATGGCAGCCGTAACCGCTTTCTTCATGGCCCGGCGGAAAGAGACTCGGGCCTGAAGCTGCTCGGCGATCGCCTGGGCAACAAGCGTCGCGTCGAGCTCCGGGCGCCGCACCTCTTCGATGTTTATTTGGACCTGCTTTCCGGTCTTCTTCTCCAGGTAACCGCGGAGCTCGTCAACTTCGGTCCCACGTTTACCGATGACTATCCCCGGTCGCGCCGTGTGGATGTCAACGCGAACCCGATCGCCGGCCCTTTCAATCTCAATGCGCGATATGGCGGCCCGCATCAGCCTGCCGCCCAAATACTTTCTTATCTCAAAATCCTCGCGGAGCGCATCAGCGTAACCCCGATCCGCGTACCAGCGCGAACGCCAGTTCTCGATGATCCCTAGGCGCAAGCCGAGAGGATTAACCTTCTGACCCAAAATCAAACCTCCTTTTCCTTGACAACCACCGTTATATGGCTGGTTCTCTTGCGAATTCTAGCCGC
>JAMCWL010000008.1 GCA_023481285.1 Actinomycetota bacterium
ATAAATGGCTCCTCTCTCTTGGGCTTGACTGGTATACAACTCAATCAAACCACGAGTTGGGAGCCGCTTCAATTTCAACTAAGTATGGGACACCGCCAACCAGATCAATAATGATTATAAAGCTCTGAGAGATACTTCACCGGTCTTGGACTTGCCACCATACAGTCATGAGAACGAAAACGACTACAATGAGAAGGTCGCTCACGATAATAGCGAATTTTGTTGCATGGATTGTAAAACTATAAGTCATGGAGGCGGACATAGTAGCGTCGAGTTTTGTGATTTGTTCAGCAAGGACAACAAGATGATCCATGTCAAGCGTTATGGCGGATCTTCGGTATTAAGCCATTTGTTTTTTCAAGGCGCAGTATCTGGAGAACTATTCTTGGCAGATAAAGAATTTAGAGGCAAGGTAAATCAAAAATTGCCTGAGAGCCATAAGCTTGCCGACCCGGATAGTAAACCAAAACCAGGCACTTACCAAGTTATTTTTGGGATTATTAGCTCCTCATCCGACTCTTTAGAGCTTCCGTTCTTTAGCAAAGTGGCATTAAGAAACGCAAGGCGAAGGTTAGAAGCTTTTGGATACGAGGTGGCGTTGCAGAAGATCAGCGCCGAGGATTAGTTTCAGATCAACTTCTCTAGCTGCTCAAACATTTTCATGACATGGTTCGAATAGTAACTTGTTAGGGGCACCAAGCTTAGGTCGAGCAATTTCTTCAAGAAGATTACGCTCACTTTGAAGGTCGTTGTTTCCTGCTAAACGACGGCTATCTCCTTGACGTGAAAGCCGCGCAGCGAGCGGATGCTCCTCATGACGATCGATCTGAGACATAGCTCGCACTTCTCGGAATTGGAAGTGCAGCACGCCACGTTTCTAGGGAGCTGCGGAGAGCAGTCAGGTTTGCGGCAGATCGCCACAAACGAAACACTGAAGCGCTTGGAGCCGTTTGAGGTGGTCGCCATGGTGCACTTAAACATCATCATCCTCCTGATCTGCTCATCGATAATCGCCCTAATGCAGCGCGAGCACTTTGCTTCGCTGGGCTCACACCGCATGTTCTTGCAGCTCACAGCGAAGTTCACGGCAAACGCCTTTTCTGACATCTTCGCTCCCCCCTTTCCCTCAACCGGAAAACCGCTATAAAAAATATAGAACGACTACCCTCACCTCGCAAGTGAATTTGTGAAAATCTTTTGTTAACGACGCCCCTTATCATTGGGTATAGGGAATCCGCTCGGGCGCAGCTTATATGATGGCGGGAGGGGATGTGGGTCGACTTAGGGGCTTGCTCGGTGGCAACCGAATAGCTTTCGTTCTGGAACGGGACTTCGACGGAGCGAACTACACTGAGCTCAGAGGCTGTCTTGGGGGTGCAGGCGCTAACGTTATGGTCGTAAGCTCCGATAGCTGGAGCGAGATAACCGACCGGGACCGGTCTTTGAGCATCAAGCCCGATCTTTCCTTCATGGAGGCAGAGGTGGGCGTCTTTGATGTTCTCGTTATCGGAGACGACAGCACGGCCCGCCAGGATAAATCGCGCCCGGACGCCTGCCGCCTGGTATCAGAGACCATGCGGTTTAACAAGCCCTTGGTTGCCGTCGGCCTCGGGCCCGAGCTCTTGATCTGCGCCAACGCTCTAAAGGGCCGTAAGGTCACCGGTCTACCCTCGATAGCCGATGCTATTAGATTGGCCGGCGGGATGTTCAAAAAGAGGTCCGTGGTGATCGACGGCAACTTGATAACGGCGAGATCTTCGGGGTCGGTGGGAAAAATCTGTGACCTCCTCGCGCCGCTGCTACGAGGAAGGTCCGCCGAAGCGGCCTAGGCGGGCGCAAACGTCGAGCGTTAATAATGGGAATATCTCTAGAGCGGCCGGCGCGCGCAAGGCGTCGGCACAACCCACATTAGGAGGTTTGTCATGGAGATGACAAGAACGGAGATGAAGAAGCTCTTCAGGCGGCGAAGCCCGCTCGCCGTCGTCCTGCTCTCCGTTATCACATTGGGCGTTTACTTCGTCTACTGGTACTATAAGGTGAATAAAGAGATCGCCGCTTATGACGAAAAGATCGAGACGAGCCCGGGGGTTTCTGCTTTCGCGATTACGCTCGGTTATTTCCTCGCTTTTTTCATCGTAGGCTTCATCTCGTCTTACAATACGGCAGCTCGAGCAAAGCGCATGTTCCACGACTTCAACACGCCAATCTCGATCTCGCCGATTTTCGCGACGCTTCTCTACGCCCTGAGCGCGCTGGGCTTCCCGATGCTGGCCCTCTTCTACCCCGCCTACATCCAGAGCAAGCTAAACGCCTTTTGGCGCCATGAGTCAGCCAGGATGAAGGCGGCTGCCGAAGAACGGCCGGCGGCCTAGCAGATGACGGATCAAAGGGCCGCTCTTTGTTTGGCAGCCCTTTGATCTCCAGCATCATTTGGAATAGCGCCATTGCCGCCGAGAGCCTCCAATACTAATATCTTGATAGTGGCTGCTAATGTCTTGCTAAAGACGACAAGCAATCCCATTCTTGTTTGAAGGCCGGAGGTGAGCGTTGCCTAACCCGAAGAGTGGCAGTGGCGTCGAAACAGAAGGGCTTGCCGATCGCGTGCGGCATCTGGTGCCGGCGCCGAAAGCCCTCTACAGCGATGTTGATGGCACCTTGCTTGGCCCGGGCGGATGCCTCTTTCTAGACGCCGGACACCGCTTGACGCTCGAGCCGGCCCGGGCGATCATGGCTTGCCACCTCAGCAAGCTAGACGTACTCCTCGTATCCGGGCGAAGGCGCCTACAGCTCCACGGAGATGCGCGCGTTTTCGGGTTCAACAATTGGATCGCGGAGCTCGGCTGCCAGCTCGTCTATAATCGCGGGGAGGTCGTGATTGAAAACGTCGGGGATTTCCCGACCAACGGAAAGACGGTCTACCAGGCGATTGAGGAGTCCGGCGCCCCCCGCCTTCTCCTCGAGGAGTATGCGGGCAAGCTAGAATATCATACACCCTGGTCTGACGAGCGAGAGTGCACACACGTCATGCGCGGCTACGTGAATGTCAATGAGGTGAACGCTCTTCTTGGGCGCGAGGGCCTTGAGGGATTGAAGTTGGTTGACAACGGACGTGTTCACCGGACGAGCCTTGGTCTCTCTCTCGACCTGCCGGAGATCCACGCCTACCACCTGCTGCCAAAAGAGAGCGGTAAGGCCTCCGCCGTCCGCAAGGACAGGGAGATCAGGAATATCCCTAAGGAATCGGCGGTCGCTATCGGGGACGCCGCATCTGATCTTGAGCTCGCCGACGAAGTCGCCATCCTATTCTTGGTCGCTAACGCCCTTTGTGAGAACCACAATCTAGCCGAGCAGATACGGGAAAAGGAAAATGTCATCGTGACCAAGCGCGCGATGGGCCTTGGCTGGGCGGAGGCGATCGGCTACTTAACTAGCCCGCGCTTTTTTGTCGATTAGTTTAGTTGATTAGAACGGTGTGAAATCCGGCCACCTCCGAGTCGGGGAGAGACCGGTACTCTTCCGGGGTGAAGGTTGAAAGGTTGACCTTCCTGCCGACCCTTCGGCTCGCCGCCCCAACCACCTCGGCAAGCGCGGAGAGCTCCCACCCCACCACGATAAGCCTCAAGGGCTCGGTGAGCGGCCAGTTCTCGTCGACATCCCCTACCAGGTAGGCAAGCTCAACCCCTTCTGCGGCCATGAGGTGCTTTTTTAGCTCTCTGACCAAGCCTACCGTCTTGGCAAAGAGCGATTCGATCTCGGCCCCTATCGGACAATCCTGGTCGAGGGCGTGAAACTTGACACCCCCACGCTCTCTAGTCCTGAACAGGCCTAGGGCGGAGAGCGTTTCGAGCTGTTTCGCGACAGAACTCACCGGCTCGCCCAGGTGCCGTGCGAGCTCTCGAACGTAGAGCTCCTCCTCTGGCCGCGCATAGAAGGTGTCGAGGATTTTAACGGCCAGCTTGGACTTGAAGAGTTCCTTCAGCAACCCAACCACCTCCACTGCCATTGGGCGGGAACGTGGACGGTCGTCCATTGTTGTTGGACAATTATATAGCTTAGGGTGGTGCTTGGCAAGCTTTCGGCGGCGTTCTTGGATTATCTAACGAAAACCGAGCGCTCGTAAAGGCTGAGCGCTTCTTCGTTCGCCTCATGCCAGGAGACCGGCGGGGGCGTCAAGAGCCCAAGCGCCCCGACCAGCTCGGCGGAGATCGCTTCGCCGATTCTTTCGATAAGCCGCTCTTCGCAGGGAACCGCTTTTGTCGTCATCATCACGAGATGGCCGGCGTCCCCTTCGACGATCTGCTCAATCTCGATCGGGCCCAGAAGGAGCGGGTGGCCGGCGTAGAGATCCGATATCCTTTCGATCGCCCTCTTGATCTCCCTGCCGTCGCCCGGGGGAAGCAGGAGCTCGAGCCGGTATGTGGTATACCCGGAAGCATAGCGGTCGACGCCCTGGATGCCGCCGTTCGGGATAAAGCGAAGGTTTCCGGCGAGGTCGCGAACCTTTGTAAAGCGCAAGGAGAGCTCCTCGACGATCCCAAAGACCTCGAATCCGGAGAGGCGGATTCGAACCACGTCCCCGATGCCATACTGGTTCTCGAAGACGATGAAGAAGCCCGCAATTATGTCCTTTAAAACCGCTTGAGCTCCGAATGCCACCGCGACGCCTGCGACGCCAAGCCCTGTTAAGACCGCCGCCAACTGGGGGAATTTGATGAAAAGAGAGATCGCGATGGAGTAGCCGGCGATCCCGAAAATGGCGTACCTGAGGGTGTGCCTGAGCAGCGCCGCCGCCGTGTAGGATCGCTTCCGCGCCGCTACAAGCTCAGTCGTCAACGGCTCTCCGCTCTTCTCCCTCAAACTGACATAGCGGTCGACGAGCCTGTTCCCCAGGCGATTGGCGATATGCGCGATCAAGACGATTGCCGCAACCTCTATTATGACATAAGCGGCGCTTAGCAGCGCCTCAGACATCTTAAACAAAACCGCTTCAAGCCCTCTCCAGCGCCCTCCGAGGCTCCATCTCCGTATCGGTCAACCTGTCAAGCATCTCGGAGACTGGCACGATCTCATAGCCGGCGCTTCTGAGGTAATCGATTACCAATGGGAGCGCCTCGACGGTGGATGCTCGCTTTCCTCCCTCTCGGCGAAGGAGCGCCCCGGAGTCGTGGAAGAGAATTATAGCCCCGGGTCGCACGTAACGGGCGATCCGCCGAACTATCTGTTTGGGGGTCAAGCCTCGCCAATCCAGCGCCGAGACGGTCCATAAAATCATCTGTAGACCGAACTCATCAACGACTATACGCCTGACCGCATTCGAATACAACCCGCGCGGCGGACGGAAAAGCCTCGTCGCTACGCCGGTCACCGAAAAAATTGCAGCCTCCGCGCGGCGAAGTTGGTCCTCTACAACGCGCCTGGTCGCGGGTACAAGATCGCGATGGCTATAGGTATGGCTACCGATGTCATGCCCTTCAGCGACGATCCGCCTCGCTATTTCCGGATATTTTTCCACGTGAAGGCCGGTGCAAAAGAAGGTTGCCCTAGCTTCCTTCGTCTGGAGTATCTCCAATATCCTGGGGGTATACTTTGGGTTCGGGCCGTCGTCGTAGGTGATGGCGACGACCGGCGCATTGGGTCCACGGCGGACGATTCCCTCTTGAGTTCCGAAGCCATGATACTCGTAATAGCTGACGATTACCGCGACCACGGCGATAATCGCGAAGCTCACAAAAAGCGTGGGGGCGTAATGAGCCGAACCACCGAGCACACGCTCTACTAGAGTAGGCCGATACGCAGATGTGACTGCCGTGAGAAGCACGGCCACTCCGACGACGACCAGCAGCCGGTAAGGTCGGCTGTTCAAGCGGCATTCCCTCCGATGTTTAGTCGAACCAAAATCTCTTTCCCGCTACTCCGACGCTTCAAACCTTGTGGCAAGCTTGGCCATGACCTCGGGCATGGTTGTGTACTCCATCTCCTCAAGGGGCAGGCGGTGGGGCTCAAAGGGCCCGTGGCGCCTCAGGTAATCGGCAACATCGAGCGCCAGCTTGCGTGCGTTGTCGTAAGACGGATCGTCGAACATGTCTCGAGGTCCGACAAGCTGTCCCTGGGTGAGCTGAAACCCCAGGCTGACGACGCGCGGCGGGCCGTCGAAGCGCGTGGGATGGTCGTCCTCAAAGGAAACGGGCATCATCGGCCCGTGGTGTGAGCCCCTCATCCAGCCGGCTACCGTGTGCGGGAAGGCAAACGGCTCGACGACCTCGCCGACAGCCGGTAAGCCAGACTGGGAGCGGACGATCATCACCGGGTCGTCCTTGCCGATGTAGCGCCCCGCCAAAAGGAAGAGGCGCTGGGTGGAAGTGGCCGCAGCGATCTCGTTGTCGTTCTTGCGGTAGACGTTCTTTATCACGTAGCGCGACGGGGCGCCGATGAAGACGAGCATGTCGTAAACGTCCTCAGGGCAAGAGAAGAGAATCCTCTTGTGCTCGATAAGGTCGTGAACCTCAAAGACGAAGCCGTCATGCATTTTGGCGTCGATAATCAGGCCAATTGTGTTAAATGGATCGGCAAACATCTTGAAAAGGGGCAGATTCCAGGCTCCCGGCTCTGTCTTATCGGCCAGGAAGACGATGATCGGCTCGCTGGTCCGCTCAACGAACTCCATTTCGGCGACGCCAGGGCCCATACCCCTGACATTTCCAGAGAAAGCGTCCGAGAGGAGGTCCTGGCCCGCGCCGTACTGGCCGTACTTCTTGGCGACCTCCGTTGCCGACTTGAAGGTTTCCCACGCAAAGCCGTGGATGTCGGGCGAGTCGATGCCCTTCTTGTGGGTCATGATGAGCGCAATGTCATCGCCGACTTTTCCACGACAGTAATCGACGAGAAGACCGGTCTTCTTCGCTTCGGCCAGTTTCTCTTCGGCCCTTTCCAGCAGGGCGGGGTGAACGTCGCAGTGGCCGACGTAGCCTCCGACATCCGCCTTAATGACGCTAAGCGTAATCTTTTCAGACATTAATAAATCTCCTCCTCAAGCACGTGGATTTCTGTTGCGATGAATTTCCGCGGTGCGCGCTCGCCTCTTCCCCCGGCACTTATCGATTAAGAATATAGCACAAACGGTCCGTGATGGCGACAGCCTTTCTATTTGCCGGTACTTTGCTCGTGGTTGACCTTTTGGCCGTCGTCGTTCCTTACATTTCGGTTGAATGCACGGCTCTATGCTCTATAATTGAGCGAGTGATCGAGACCGGGTAGGGTGGATGCTTTTACATAATGAACCGGCTAACGAGTGGTATCGCCTGACCGCCGGGGAGACAATTGGGGCGATCAAGAGCAACGCCGAGACAGGCCTCTCGCTAGCAGAGGTAGGCCGTCGCCTTGCCGAGGTTGGCGCCAACGAGCTTCCCAGGTCCGAAAGGCGATCAGCGCTCTCGATTTTCCTTGGCCAGTTCAACGACTTCATGATTTGGGTGCTCGTTGCCGCAGCGCTCGTCTCCGGACTTATCCTAAAAGAACTTGTCGACGCGGCGGCGATCGGGGCGATTCTCATCATAAACGCGCTGATCGGCTTCGTTCAGGAGTTCCGGGCGGAGGCGGCGATCGAGAGCCTTAAGGAGCTATCGGCGCCTCGCGCCGCCGTCTTAAGGGATGGGCGGGAGGAGATCGTTCCGGCCACCGAGCTGGTTCCTGGCGATATCATTCTTCTCTCGGCGGGGGACATCGTGCCAGCCGATAGCCGGCTAATAGAGGTTGCCGCCCTTCAGATAGACGAATCCTCTCTAACCGGTGAATCGGTTCCGGTCCATAAAGAGACCGAACCCATCGAGATCGAGCGGCTTCCGCTGGGGGATCGGAAGAATATGGTCTACCTGGGAACGACAGTGCCCGTCGGCCGGGGGAAGGGCGTCGTCGTCGCGACCGGCGCGTCCACGCAGATGGGCGAGATCGCCCGCCTCGTGGGGACAAGCGGCGATGAGCTGACGCCCCTTCAGATTGAGCTAAAGCGGGTCGGCAAGGTCATCGCCCTCATCGTCCTCGCTGTGGCGGCCAGCGTCTTCCTTGCGGGGATTGCTACCGGTAAGCCTCGCATTCTCATGTTTCTCGCCGCCGTCTCCCTTGCGGTCGCCGCTATTCCGGAGGGGCTGCCGGCCATCGTAACCGTCACACTGGCCCTCGGTGTCCGCGCGATGGCTTCCGCCCGTGCGATTGTCAGGCGCCTTCACGCCGTCGAAACGCTCGGGTCGACGACCTTCATCGCGACCGATAAGACCGGCACGCTGACGGTGAACCGTATGTCCGTGCGCTACCTTGAGGTCGCTGGTCGCCTTATCGACGCTTCAGAGATCAGCGAAGCTTCGCCTCCCGAAGCCATGCGTCTCTTGCAGGCGGCGGTCCTGGCCAACGACGCCCACCAGAGTGGCGATCGCCTGGTCGGAGACCCGACTGAGACCGCTCTAATTGAGGCGGGCGGGCTGGCTGGGCTTGCCAAGGAGCGCCTTGATGCGGCCCTGCCAAGGATCGACGAGGTCCCCTTCGACTCGTCCAGAAAGCTCATGACGACGCTCCATCCAGAAGGAGGAGGGTTTATCGCCTTTACAAAGGGAGCCCCGGAGATTCTACTCGACCGATGTGCCCTCTCGGACGAGGAACGCGCCCGCTTGACGGCCACCGCCGACGAGCTCGCCGCGGACGGCTTGCGCACCCTCGCGGTTGCCGAAAGGCCGTTTGACGCCCGCCCGCCTGAGCTGGCGTTGGAGGAGCGCGATTTCACCTTCCTCGGTCTCATCGCGCTTCTGGACCCGCCAAGGCCCGAGGTGGCGGAAGCGATCAGGACCTGTCGCCAGGCCGGCATTCACGTCGCCATGGTCACCGGGGACCATGCCGCGACCGCTCGGGCCATAGGCCGGGAGATCGGTCTTGTGGATGATTCATTCCTGACCGGCAAGGAACTCGAAGAGATATCGACGGACGAGCTCGCTAGGGCCCTCGACCACGTCTCAATCTTCGCCAGGGTCGACCCGGCGCATAAACTAAAGATCGTCGAAGCGCTCAAGGCGCGGCGCGAGGTCGTCGCGATGACGGGTGACGGGGTTAACGACGCGCCTGCGCTCAAAAAGGCGGATATCGGGGTCGCGATGGGGGTTGTCGGGACGGAGGTGGCCAAAGAGGCCTCGGACATGGTCCTTGCCGACGACAACTTTGCAACCATCGTCTCGGCCGTGCGGCAGGGACGTCTTATCTTCGACAACCTGAAAAAGTTCATCCATTTTCTGCTCTCCGCCAACGTGAGCGAGGTTCTTACGATGTTCAGCGTGACGATAGTCGGCCTCCCAATACCCCTCTTCCCGGTACAGCTCCTCTGGATCAACCTCATAACCGACGGCTTTCCGGCCCTTGCGCTCGGCGTGGATCCACCCGAGAGAGACCTGATGGGGAGGCGACCCAGAGGTCCTGGAGAGGGAATAGTGGCTCCTCGTGCGCTAAGAAGACCCCTGGTCTGGGGAGCGCTCCTCACCCTGGGAACGGTCGGGGCTTTCCTTGCCGTTCTCATGGTCCGCGGCGTGCCACTCTTCTCCGCTGGGGAGGCGAGGTTTGCCGCAGACCTCGCCGTCGCCCAGACGGCGACGTTTACCACGATGGTCCTCCAGCAACTCGTCCACTCGCTTAACTTCCGCTCAGCAAGTGAGAGTATTGTATCGTTGGAATCGCTGAAGAATAGGGCTCTTATCGTTGCCATCGTCGCCTCCGCTCTGCTCCAATTGGCGGTCATATACATCCCGGGAGCGAATCTGGTCTTCCGGACGACGCCCCTTGGTTTGACAGAGTGGGCGGTCGTGGCTACGGCGATCTTGTTTCCAATCGCCCTCATCGATTCGATTAAACAGCTAAAAGGAGGGAGATAGGTGTCCTATAAAGAGCTCGTCGTCTTCGTCTTGTCAATGCTCCCGGTTTTCGAGCGCACGACGATCCCTCTGGGCATAGTGACTTACAAGATGCCGCCGGCAGTCGCTTTTGGGTGGGCTCTGGCGGGAAACCTGGTCCCGGTTATACCGCTTATGCTCCTTCTCGATCCGGCCATAAGGGTTTTGACCAGGTACGTGCCTGCCACAAAACGACTTGTGGATTGGGCGTTCGACCGCGCGAGGCGCAAGCACTCCAAACAGATGGAGAGGTATGGGGCCCTCGGCATCGCCCTCCTCGTTTCCGTGCCCGTTCCTGGATTCGGACCGTGGACCGGCGTTCTTTTGGCTTACCTCTTTAATGTGCGTCCTCGATACGCGGTGCCCGCGATCTTCGCCGGCGCGACGGTCGCCTGCGTACTCTTAACGGCGGCCGCGACCGGGGCGGTTTGGTTGGGGAGAATTCTTCACGGGCCGACGGCGATCGCGTTGAGCGCGCTCTTTGTTCTGGGAGTTCTTTTCGTTCTTTTTCGGAAGAAAAACTAGCCTTCGAGGGCTAGTTCGACGATCCTTTCTACGAGGGCGTCAAATTCGATTCCCGCTGAACGCGCCGCATCGGGAAAGAGGGAGAGCTCGGTCATGCCCGGTATCGTATTCACCTCAAGGACGAAAGGATTTCCCCGGTCGTCGAAGATCAGGTCGACCCTGGAAAAGCCGCGGCATCCGAGCGCTCGGTGTGCCTTGATCGCGAGATCCTGGGCGAGCACGCGATGCTCATCCGGGATCCTCGCGGGTATGATGTGCTCGGAGAGACCCGGCGTGTACTTCGTCTCGTAATCGTAAAGGCCGGTTTTCGTTACCACTTCGAGCGTCGGCAAGGCTTCCGGCTCGTTCCCCAAAATGCCGACGGTCACTTCGATTCCGCCAACGAAACTCTCTACAAGCACGTCCTTGTCGTGCGAGAACGCCAAACCCAGTGCCGGGAGAAGCTCGCCTGCCTCTTTGATAATGGTCATTCCGATCGTCGAGCCCTCACGAGCCGGCTTCACCACCGCAGGGAGGCCCACTTCGTTTAAGATGCGATCGACCTCGTTCCGGGCGTCTGCCATATAAATCGCCCTTGTAGTGCAGGCAAAACCGGGCGTCGGTATCCCATCAGACACGAAGACTTTTTTGGAGACGATCTTGTCCATGCCCAGCGCCGACGCGAGGACGCCCGACCCGGTGTACGGGACGCCTAAGAGCTCCAGGAGCCCCTGTATCGTACCATCCTCGCCAAACCGTCCGTGCAGCGCGATAAAGCAGACATCTGGAGCCTCTTCTCGCAATCGCTCAACCAGGTTTTCGGCCACATCTACGCCGACGACCTCGTGTCCGCGCTTCTTGAGGGCTCTTATGACCTGGTCCCCGGTCTTGAGGGAGATCTCTCGCTCCGCGGAGCGGCCTCCCATCAGGACCGCTATTTTTCTCTTCTCCATGAGCGCGGGTCTCCCCTTACGAGGGCTTCTCGCTTGGCACGTATCCGTCAAGCTGAGCCCTTATCTCCTCAAGACGCTTGCGGATATTCCGGTCGCTGATTCCCATCGCCCTCTCGATTCGCGAAGCAGCCCGCTCGACGCCCTCTCGAGTATGCTCAATAAAGTCGGTCGTGGAGTCTTTGATGTCCGTCGCGATTTCGGCCAGATCACGCCTGGTCTGGGTTCCAGCCTGTGGCGCCGCTAAAATACCGAGCGCAATCCCTCCAGCCAGGCCGACCATCAATCCCAGCAAGAACTCCGAATAGTTAAACTCTCTCTCCGCCATCTCTCCTCCTCGCCGCCCATGGGTAGCCGTCCACTAGGAATGGTCAACTGTTCCAAATCGCTGGACAGCGCCCGGCGCCAGCCGCCGGCTCAGCCTCTCCAGCTCATCGAGTGAATTGAAGTGTATCTCTATTCTACCCCGGCCCGCTTTACCGATCTTCACCTTAACGCGAGCACCGAGGTCCCTACCGATAGTCCGGCCCAGTTCTTCCCTTTCTGCCAGCGGCGATCGTTGTTGGGCTGGCTGGGCGCTCCAGAGCTTCGCCAGGCTCTCCGTCTGCCTGACCGAGAGGCCCCCGGTAGTGACCTTCTCGGCCAACTTAAGCTGTTTTTCCTCATCGTCAAGTGAGAGTATCGCCCTAGCATGGCCTGCGGTAAGAGCACCGAGCTGCAGCAACCCCTGGATGGAGTCGGGGAGTTGGAGGAGCCTCAGGGAGTTCGCAATGGCGCTCCGGCTTTTCCCGACCTTATCAGCCAGCTCCTCTTGGGTCAGACCGAACTCTTCCGTCAACTGATGGTAGGCGGTCGCCTCTTCTAGGGCGTTAAGATCTTCTCTCTGGACGTTCTCTACAAGGGCGATCTCCAGCGACGTCAAATCGGTCGAGCTGCGCACGACCGCGGGCACGCACGTTAGACCAGCCGCCCGGGCCGCTCGCAACCGCCGCTCGCCGGCGACCAGCTCATATTGGGACCCCGCTTGGCGAACGACGACCGGCTGGATCAACCCGTGCTCTTTAATCGAGGCCGCGAGCTCTGAAATCGCCACCTCGTCGAAGCGCCTGCGTGGCTGTCGCGGGTTCGGAAGGATGTCATCCACTTCGACTTCGATAATCTTGGCCGAGCCTTCGAGCGCCGGGATCAAGGCGCTTAATCCCTTACCCAGCCCTTTTCTCTGCACGAGCGATCACCTCCTCGGCTAGCTTCCGATAGGCAATCGTCCCTTTAGACGCCGGGTCATACCGGTTTATGGGCAAGCCGTGGCTCGGCGCCTCCGAAAGGCGGACGGTCCGTGGCACCACGACGTCGTAGACTAGCTCCCTGAAGAAGCTCCTTACCTCGTCGACAACCTGCTGCGCAAGGCGCGTCCGACTATCGTACATCGTCATTAGAACGCCCGCAATCCTCAGTGTCGGATTCAGGTTGGTCTTGACCAGACGAATGCTCTCCAGGAGCTTGCTGAGCCCCTCCAGGGCGTAGTACTCACATTGGACGGGGATGACCAGCTCGTCTGCCGCCGTCAGGGCGTTTATGGTCAGCAAGCCGAGCGAGGGAGGACAGTCTATAATGAGGAAATCGTAATTGTGTTTAATGGTCTTGATCGCTCTCTTCAGCTTATGCTCTCGCGATAGCGCCGACACGAGCTCGATCTCCGCTCCGGCAAGCTGCAATGTGGCCGGAATAGCAGACAGGCCCTCGATTCTCGTGCTCTCTATGAGCTCCTCGATGGCAATTTCATCGGTCAGTGCGTTGTAGATACAGGCGGCTCCGCTCGCCTTGTCGAGACCGATGCCGCTTGTCGCGTTTCCCTGAGGGTCGAGGTCGACCAGCAAAACCTCCATCCCCGCTTCGGCGATGCTTGCCGAAAGGTTCACCGCCGTCGTGCTCTTCCCAACGCCGCCCTTCTGGTTGACGATAGCAAACGCGCTCGCCACTCGACTGACCGCTCTCTTTTTCTGCGCAGCTTCCGGGATGGCGATCCCAGCCATTGCGACTCCTTCAAGACTAGGCTCCGAGGGGGCGTTTCGATGGGATGCCGACTCTTCTCGGATACCTCTCGTCGGTCGGCACCTCTTTTGTCGCTACCACCAGGTAGCGCTTAGCATAAAGAAATGGTACCACAGCGGGCCTGATCCCTTCAATGGAGCCCCCGAGAAGCTTGACCGCCCTACCAGCCGCCTCCACCTCACCTACCAGGCGCTCTGCCTTATAGGCGACCAGGCGCCCCCCGGTCTTGACCAGCGGGAGCGCGTACTCAATGACCGTTGAGAGGTGCGCCAGGGCGCGGGCGACGGCGACGTCGAAGGTCTCTCGATAGCGGGCTTGGTGCGCGATCAGCTCAACGCGCTCGGCGGCTACCGAAACGCCCTCGAGTTCGAGCCCGGCCGAGACGCGTTGGAGGAAACTCGCTTTTTTCCGGGTGGCCTCGATTAGAAGGAGCGAGATATCGGGCCTGGCGATCTTCAAGGCCAAGCCGGGTAGGCCGGCTCCCGCTCCCACATCAACGACGCGCGCTCGGCTGGGAATGCCGATGGCGAGTCCGGCGAGAGAGTCGAGAAAGTGGCCGACGACGATGCTCATATCATCATCGATCGCCGTCAGATTAAGCCGTCGGTTCCACCGCTGGATTTCGTTCTTGTACCGGACAAAAAGGGCGACCTGCCATTCGTCCAGGGGGACGCCCAACCGTTCGGCCCCTTCTGCTAACGCCTGGATCGGTTCGATCTCTGCCATATTTTCTTGATTCGGGAATATTTGGCGCGTTTCACGTGAAACAAAAGGCCCGGCCGCCCGGCCGGGCCTTTTGTTTTATCTCGGAACAACTACGACCTCTCGGTCGGGCTCCTCGCCCTCGCTGTGCGTTACTACCTCCGAGTCCTCTTTGAGAGCAAGGTGGACGGCCCGCCTCTCATAAGAGTTCATGGGCCCGAGCGATACGGGCCTCCCAGTCGTCGTGGCTTCCTCGGCCGCACGTTTCGCCAGTTTTTCCAGGTTCTCCAGGCGCCGCTCCCGATATCCTTCGATATCGACGATGATTCTCGGGGCGCCGCCAAGCCTGCGAAGCGCGGTGGTGACCACCGTCTGGAGCGCGGACAAAGTCTCCCCATGTCTTCCTATCAGAAGACCGAGGCCCTCTGCGCCCTTGATCGAAATGAGCACATGCTCTTCTTTTTGCTCGACCTTCAATTCCGCCTCGAGATCAAGCGCATCCAGAACGGCCTTAAGAAGAGCGGTCGCCGCTTCGACGTGCTGACCATCAACAGCGACGCGAACCAGGGCCTTTTCGCCGCCGATCCCAAGAAAGCCTCGAGACGGCTCTCTTAAAACCTCCACCTTGACTTGAGAGCGCTCAGCCCCAAGCTTGTCGAGCGCACCTTTAACCGCCTCGTCGACGGTATTGCCCTCCTCTTCTACCACGTCGCTCATTACTCCGCCTCCGCTTGCTTGGACTTCTTTTTGCCGCCCTTAGCCACAGGAGCCGACGCCGGCTCCTCCTTCTTGACGAGCTTCAGCATTATCCACTGCTGGACGATCGAGATCAGGTTCGTCGTCACCCAGTAGATAAGAACTCCGGCTGGCAGGCTCCAGGCGATGAAGACCATAAAGGCGCTCATAAACAGCATCGTCTTTTCCTGCTGCGGGTCGTTCATCATCATCTTTGATGGGATGTACGACGTTACCGCCATGAGCGCGATTAGCAGCAGATACGGCCAACCTATCACCAATCCCTTGGCGATGCCGCCAGCAAAGGCCATCCCGGGCGCTTTGCCAAGCACCATACCGAAAGCCACGGCTTTCTTCAGCGCGTCGAACTGGTAAAGAACCCTGAACAGCGCGAAGAAGACCGGCAACTGGAGCAGGAGGGGCAGGCATCCGCCGAACGGATTAACCTTGTGCTCTTGATAGAGCTTCATCATCTCCTGCTGGAGCTTATCTTTATCGTCCTTATACTTCTCCTGCAGCTCCTTCAGCTTGGGTTGCAGACGCTGCATATCCATCATGGACGTCGTCTGCTTTATCGTAAGCGGAAGCATCAGCAACCTCACCGCGACCGTCAGCAGCACGATCGCGATCCCGTAGCTCAAGCCGCTCGATAAGCCCAGCCCGCTGACAAAGCCTTGGAAGAACTGGAGGCTGGTCTGTAACAGATCCAACAGTCCCTTCCAGATTTCGGCCAAGCTCTCTCCTCCTTACTATACGTTACTTTATATGCGTTACTTTACTGGATCATAGCCGCCCGGATTGAACGGATGGCACCTCAGAAGCCTCCGGACAGCCAGATACAAGCCGGTCGCCGCGCCGTACTCCTCAATCGCGTCGATCGCGTAGCTGGAGCACGACGGGTAAAACCGACACCGTGGCGCCCCCAGCGGGGATATAGCTCTTTGGTACAGCCGAATGACGGCCACTAATATCTTCTTCATGCTCCCTTAACCAAGATTCCGGCCCGCTCTGCGGCCTTAATAAAAGCCCTTTCCACTTCGCGAAAGGGCTGCCCTGCGATTTCTCGCCTGGCCACGATGACGATGTCCCGATTGTCCGCCAGGCGAGCCTCATTAAGTCGATATGCTTCCCGCAAAAGTCGCTTGACTCTGTTTCTAACGACCGCGCCGCCGATCTGGCGCCCGACCGTATAACCAATCCTACGAGGACCTGCGGTTCCAAGGGCGATTACCACGAGGCCCCGCGCCGCTCCTGCCCTTCCCTCCGCGAAGACGCGAGCAAAATCCGCCGTGCGCTTCAGGCTCGCCTCTCTCTTCCTACGCGGAGAGGCGTTCACGATTCTTACGCCTGCGATTTGCGAGAATACGCCGCCCCGCCTTAGTCCTCATCCGGACTCTAAATCCGTGCGTCTTCTTCCTTCTGCGATTATTGGGCTGATATGTTCTCTTCACGCTCTACCCTTTCGTCTAAAGAACGTCCCTAATTATATGGATGTCCGCGTTTTGGTGTCAAGAAAGCACGGCCAGCGCTTCTTCTGTGGAAAATGTGCAAAACTCGTGACGGCGCTGGACATCGCGTTTCGCCCGGTTTATCTTATCTCTAGTGGCGCCAGCCTTGAGGTCAACCCCTTGCCAGCATTATCCCTGGTAAATGCGGTACTGCCTGGTCTCGGCGGTGACCTAAAGCTGGCGCAGGCTTGAGCTGCTGTTAGAGTAATTTTTGCCGGCGTTAGGCGTTCTTTTTCATAGTTTTCCATAGGCATGGCTCTTTTCGCAGGCGTAGAGTCGCCTTGTGGGGCAACGCGAGGGGCGAAGGTCTGAAATTTTCTCGCCAATGACGAGCTTTTCCCTTTTTCCACAGATGTGGAATTCTCTGTGGAGAAAGAGCTCTTTTAGCCTGCTCAGCCTATGCCGACGGGCTCTTTCTAAATATACGAGGGTGGACTTCTGGCCCGTCAAGGGCTCGGCCTGCTTGTTAATTTCAACCTTGATATCCGGTGGAATAACGGATTCCAAGGGGTAGGATGACACATGTTGAAAGATTTTCTGGAAAAGATTGAGGCGCGAGGGGAGAATGGTCCTGAAAGCTCAGCCCTTGCGCCAGCCCGTCTTGCTATCTACGACTCGCCGGCTGTCGCGCCCCGCGTCGTCGAGCTTACGGCGGATGATTACGATGGTTTTATCGGTTTAATCGCGACCAAAACGTACCAGTTTTCGCAGGAAAAAGGGGGCAAGCTTCCGTTTACGATCATAAAAGAGGTCATCGAGAATCTTATTCACGCATATTTTAAAGAGATCGTCATTACCATCCTCGACGAAGGGAACACCATCCGCATCTCCGACCAGGGGCCGGGAATCGTAAATAAGGATAAAGCGTTCGAGCCCGGATTTTCGACCGCGACGCAGGACATGAAGAGGTTTATCCGGGGGGTCGGCAGCGGTCTTCCAATCGTCAAGGAGTCTCTCTCTCTTCTCGGAGGAGCCGTAATCATCGAGGACAACCTCTCGAGCGGGACGGTGGTCACCATCCGCGTTCCAGGCAAGCGCGAGACCGCGCCCGGACCCGAGCCTTCAGATGGCGATCAGCCGTGCTACCCCCTTTCCTACCGGCAAAAAAAGGTTCTCTCGCTCATCATGGAGCTTTCAATTGCCGGTCCCTCTATCATCGCCAAATCTCTAGGCATTAGCCTTAGCACCGTATACAGGGATTTGCTATACTTGGAGGGGCAAGGCCTCGTCGACTACGACCGCCAAGGAAAGAGATCTCTCACGCCCCGCGGCATTGAGCTTCTCAGCGGCCGTTCAAATTAAGGACTGGAGCTTTAATGGACGAACTCTCCGGCATCTGGGAAGGCGCCCTCGAAGTCATTCAGCGTCAACTGAATACCCCGACCTTCAAGACCTGGTTTGAGAATACTTCTCCCATATCGATAGATGACAG
This sequence comes from Actinomycetota bacterium, assembly GCA_023481285.1. Classification (GTDB taxonomy): domain Bacteria; phylum Actinomycetota; class Aquicultoria; order Aquicultorales; family JAMCWL01; genus JAMCWL01. Next base: position 17,804 of record JAMCWL010000008.1, read on the forward strand.
CACCCTTACAATTTCGGCTCCCAGTCCATTCGCGAAGGACTGGCTGGAAACCAGATATTCGAGCCTCATCGCCGACGCATTAAGGCAAGTAACCGGAAGCCCCATCAATGTCCGCGTGATCGTTGGCGATATTCCTAGCGGGAATGGCGCGTTGAGCCAGCCGACCGTCGACGCCTCGACGGCGGTCCGGCAGCCGCCCCAGGCGCTGAACCCCAAATATACCTTCGAGTCTTTTGTCATCGGTGGCTCGAACCGGTTTGCTCATGCTGCCGCTCTAGCGGTCGCTGAAAAGCCGGCGCAGGCTTACAACCCCCTCTTTATTTACGGGGGGGTCGGGCTTGGCAAGACACACCTTTTGCAGGCAATCGCTCACTATGTTCAACTGCACCATCCTCACCTACGAACCAGGTATGTCTCTTGCGAAAAATTTCTAAATGATTTTGTCGCCTCCATCAGGGATAAGGATAAGATCATCGGCTTTCAAAAGCGCTACCGCTATAATGACGTTCTTCTAGTCGACGATATACAATTCCTCGAGAATAAGGAGGGGACCCAGGAGGAGTTCTTCCATACCTTTAACACTCTTTATGAGGCGGGTAAGCAGATCGTCATCTCGAGCGACCGCCCTCCCAAGGATATTGCTACCCTCGAGGACAGATTAAGAAGTAGGTTTGAATGGGGCTTGATTACAGACATACAGCCCCCTGACCTTGAAACGAGAATTGCCATCCTCTCGAAGAAGGCACAGCATGAGGGAGTCGACGTGCCGTATGACGTCCTGGAATTCATCGCCGCCAAAATACTGTCGAACATCCGAGAGATCGAGGGCGCGTTGATCAGGGTCCTTGCTTTTTCATCCCTTACGACCAGCCCGATAACCGTAGATCTGGCAAGAGAGGTTCTTAAAGACGTCTTTCCTGATAGAGCAACGCGGCCAATTTCCATACAATCCATCGCCCAGGAGGTCTGTCACTACTTCGCCATATCAAAGAGTCAACTGACGGGCAATAAGAGAAGCCAGTCCGTCGTATACCCGAGGCAGATCGCCATGTACCTCTCTCGAGACCTGACCGACATGTCCCTTCCAAAGATTGGGGAGGAGTTCGGCGGCCGGGACCACACCACAGTCATGTATGCCGTCTCAAAGATTGAAAAGTTGATAAATACGAAGCGCGAGGTTTATAACCAGATTCAAGAATTAACCAATCGCATTAAACAAAAGGGTTGATTGTGGAGAGGCCTGTTAATATAAGCGGGGATTTCGATATTTTTAACAGCGGTAAACACTTGATCCGCAGCGCTCTCTACAGGGAAGCTCTTTTCTCACGTCGTGCTCTACTATTAACTAACAGCTTCCACAGCCCTTACTACTACATACTACCTCTTTAATGTTATAGAACGGAGGAGCTAAATGAGGATAAAGGTTTCACAGGAGGAGCTTAACTCGGCAGTTTCAATCGCCCTTAGGGCGATATCGATGAGAAGTATTCTACCTATTTTATCCGGGGCAAGGCTGGTGGTTAACGAGGGAAAGCTAAATATATCGGCAACCGACCTAGATATAACTCTCCACTGCTCGATCGCTGTGAATGTGGAAGAGGAAGGAAGGGCCGTCATCCCAGCGAAGCTCCTCGGGGAAGCGGTGAAGAGCCTGCCATCAAGCATGGTCGATTTGTCGGTGGATAACAATGACGGACAGGCGAGCATATCTTGTGAAAATGCCCACTACGTAATAAAAACGATGCCCTTAGAAGATTATCCTCAATTACCGGAGAGCGATATGAAAGGGGCGATAAGATTATCAGGGGAAGTGCTCTCTGAAGCGATAAGGCAAGTAATAAAGGCTGTAGGAAGAGACGAGGCCAGACCGACGCTCGGCGGCGTCCTTTTCACAGCGAACGGCGAAAAGATGAAGATGGTGAGTACGGACTCTTATAGGCTTGCCGTTAAAGAGATCAACACGGAAGGAGGGGAGGGAGAGCTTGAGCTAATCATACCAGGGCGAGCGGTTGAAGAGCTGGGAAAATTAACTGGAGAAGATAGTATATCGATGAATGTTGGAGATGGTCAGGTTTTCTATAAAGCGGGGGAAACGGAACTCATATCGCGGCTTATTGAGGGGCAGTTTCCTAAATACGAACAACTGCTGCCGAACGAGTGGGCGACCAGGGTAAGATTCGATAAAGAGATGATGATATCCGCGATCAAAAGGATATCGGTTATCTCCCCGACCACCGCTATAGTAAGAGTCGTGATTGACGGAGATGTGATGAAGTTTAATTCGTATGCGCAGGATATAGGCTCCGCCGATGATGAGGTGAGATGCACGACGGAAGGGGAGAAGGTAGAGATAGCCTTCAACGCACAGTACTTACTGGACGGATTAACGGCTGTTCGGGGAAGTGAGGCATATATAGAAATGAGCTCGCCGATAAAACCCGCGGTGATAAAGTCGACCGACAAACAAGATTATATATACCTCATCATGCCGATAAGGCTTAGTTGATGAGGGTGGTAGAGGTTGAAGCAGGAACAAAGTTGGAACAGCTCTTGAAGTACGCCGGCCTTTATGAGAGCGGAGGTCTGGCGAAGAGAGAGATACAAGCCGGATTGGTTAAAGTCAACGGAGCCGTCGAGGAGAGACGAGGACGACGGCTCAAAGATGGAGATATTATAGAAGCGGCGGGCGCTAAAATAGAGGTTAAAGTAGTAGAATAGATTGTATGCGCATCGATGAGTTGAGGCTCTTCAGCTTCAGGAACTTCAGTACCTTTCACGTAGAGCTCGGCCCGGGTTTTAACCTCGTCATCGGAAAAAATGCCTGTGGTAAGACGAATCTCCTCGAGTCGGTATACCTTCTCTCAACCGGCAAATCCCAGCGCACCTCCTCTATTAAAGAGATCATTAGGTTTGGGGAGAGCGCGGCGAGAGTCGAGGCGATAGGAAGTGCCGGCGAGCGGCGGGTTGAAATGGCGCTATCCATATCCGGAGCATCAAGCCTTTTTAGGGTTAACGGCGTCCGACACGATCGAAAAAAAAGAGAATCGCCGATTCCGACGAGCCTCTTCTCCCCCGACCATCTCCGATTGATAAAGGGCTCTCCCGAAGAGAGAAGAGATCTCCTCGACGGGATACTCTCTCAAATAAACCCAATATACGCGCACAAAAGGGCGTCCTATTCAAAGGTGCTGAGAGAGAGAAACGCGGCTCTTCAGAGAGTCGCGGCCGGAAAGATGAACTCCGAGGTGATAGAGCTCTTTGACGACCAATTGATCCCATTGGGAAAAGTGATCGTCGAGGAGAGAGCGGCGATGGTGGAAGAACTCTCATCAACCGCCTCGGAGATGTATGGAGAGCTTGCAGCCGGGGGACTCTACATAGCATACGTGAGCCAACTCTATCCGAGCCTCGATATCGAAGGGTCGTTCAGAGAGCGGCTTAAAGAGAGGAGACCGGCAGAACTGGCGAGAGGCGTGACGCTCGTCGGTCCTCACAGGGACGATCTTCTCATAAGCTTGGGAGCTCACGAAATGAGGGCCTTTGCCTCCCAGGGAGAACAAAGGACGGCCTGCCTGGCGATAAAGCTTGCCGAGGCAAAGATACTCGAGAGGAAGTTTCGCGTGAGACCGATTCTGATCCTCGACGATGTGATGAGCGAGCTTGACGAAGCTCGAAGGCGTGCGCTGATGGAGAGGGTGCTCTCCGGAGGGCAGGCCCTCTTGTCGAGCACAAACAAGGAGTACTTTTCACAATTCGAGCTCTCCAGGGCGGAGGTGATCGATCTTGGGTGACCCGATCATCCTGGGCGATCTTCTGGCGGTTGCGGCGCGGAGCCCGGAGCTGCTCACGGAGACTCGCCTCCGCTCCGTCTGGCAGGCTGCGGTTGGCAAGAGGACGGCCACCAACGCCAAACCGGGACGCTTGAAAAAGGGCGTACTCTATGTGTCCACGCGAGACGCCGTCTGGGCGAATCAGCTCTCCTTTATCAAGGAGGACATCCTGGAAAGACTGAATGCGGAGCTCCCCAACTCCGTCAAGGACGTGCGCTTCGCCTCCGCCGGATGGTCGGAAGAGCCGTCTGCAAGAAAAGAGAGGAAGCTGTCGCTGTCGGAGGAGGAGACCCGTGCTCTCGAGAGGACGGCTGCCTCGGCCCCGGGCTGGCTGCGAGAGCGCATAATCGCTTCCTCGGCGGCCGCCAAGCTTGTTGCCAAGGAGCGGCTGCGGGAAGGTTGGCGGGATTGCCCCTCGTGCGGACGGCTCACGCCGCCGCCCGGCTGCCCGCTCTGTCGATGAAAAAGCAGAGCTACGCCCCAAAATCGGGCCGAAATGTGATACAATAAGCGAAGTTAGTTCCCTTCTTTTTGATCCATGGAAGAAGCAAAGGGAGGAGTCTTTTTTTGAAAAACTCGGCTTACACAGCAAAAGATATTACGGTTTTGGAGGGCCTGGAGGCCGTCCGGCGCCGCCCGGGCATGTACGTCGGTTCAACCGGCCCTCGCGGCCTACACCACCTGGTATACGAGGTGGTTGACAACTCGATCGACGAGGCCCTGGCGGGATTCTGCAAGCAGATCGACGTTGTGATAAAGAAAGACAATACGGTCACCGTGGTCGATGATGGACGCGGGATACCCGTCGACATCATGCCGAAGTACAAAAAGCCGGCCGTCGAGGTAGTCATGACCATGCTTCATGCCGGCGGCAAGTTCGGCGGCGAAGGCTATAAGGTATCGGGAGGCCTTCACGGAGTCGGTGTGTCCGTCGTAAATGCGCTCTCGGAGTGGCTGGAGATCGAAGTGAGGCGTGACGGCCGTGTCTACCGGCAGAGATACGATCGGGGCAAGACGGTAAGCAAGCTCGAGGTTGTCGGAGAATCGAAGAAGCCGGGGACGACGATCACCTTCCTGCCGGACCGTGCAGTCTTCGAGACGCTTGACTTCTCGATGGAAATCCTCGCCCAGCGCATGCGGGAAATGGCCTTTCTAAACAGGGACCTTAAGATCACGCTCACCGATGAGCGAGCGGAACCCGCCGAGAAACTCGTCTACCAGTATAAGGGTGGTATCGTCGACTTTGTGAGGCACCTCAACTCAACGAAAGAGCAACTCCACAGGAAGGCGGTCTACTTCGCGAGCGCCGGCGACCCGGGAGAGCTGGAGGTCGCCCTCCAGTACAACACGGGGTACACTGAAGCGGTCTTCACTTTCGCGAATAACATCAACACCCATGAGGGAGGAACTCACCTCTCCGGCTTCAAGGCGGCGCTCACTAGGACCATCAACGACTACGCACGCTCAAAGGGACTTCTCAAAGAGAAGGAAGAGAACCTCTCGGGCGAGGACGCCAGGGAGGGCCTCACGGCCATAATCTCCGTCAAGCTCCGCGAGCCCCAATTTGAGGGCCAGACCAAGACCAAATTAGGGAACACCGAGATCAGGGGCTTTGTCGAGTCGACGACGAATACAAAGTTGGCCGAGTTTTTGGAGGAGAACCCCAAGGAAGCCCGGCAGATTGTGAACAAGGTGATCCAGGCGGCCAGGGCAAGGCAGGCGGCCCGGAAGGCGCGGGAGCTTACCAGGAGAAAGAGCCTCCTGGAGTCCACCTCTCTCCCAGGCAAGCTCGCTGACTGCTCCATGAACGACCCGGCGCTGACGGAGCTCTATCTCGTCGAGGGCGACTCGGCCGGCGGCTCGGCCAAGCAGGCCAGAGATCGAGGCTTTCAGGCGATACTTCCCCTGAGAGGAAAGATATTGAATGTTGAGAAAGCTCGGCTCAACAAGATACTTCAGTCGGAGGAGATACAGGCAATGGTGACCGCGCTCGGTACCGGGATCGGCGAGGAATTTGACCTCGAACAAGCGCGCTATCACAAAATTATTCTTATGACCGACGCCGACGTGGACGGGTCCCACATCAGGACACTGATCTTGACCTTTTTCTACCGCTACATGCACGAAATGATCGAGGCGGGCTACGTCTACATCGCGCAACCGCCTCTTTTTAAGATCTCTCACGATAAGCAGACCATCTACGCGTATAAGGAAAGGGAGCTCGAGGAGGTTTTGAAGAAGCTTGACGGAAAACCGGTGGGTATTCAGCGCTATAAAGGCCTGGGCGAAATGAACCCCGAGCAGCTCTGGGAGACGACGATGGACCCGGAGTTAAGAACGCTCATGAGGGTGACGATGGAGGACGCAACGGTCGCTGACGAAATATTCTCGGTCCTCATGGGCGATAAGGTGGAGCCGAGGCGGGACTTCATTCAGCGACATGCGAAGGACGTGCGCTTTCTCGATATTTAAGTGGCAGCCAGCGCGGCCACTCATGAACATTTATAGTCTGACAAGGGAGCTGTGGAGTTGGCAGAGGATCTGAACGGAAGAATCGAAATCATAGAGATAGAAGAAGAGATGAAATCCTCCTACATCGATTACGCTATGAGCGTAATCGTAGGCAGAGCGCTTCCTGATGTGCGCGATGGCTTAAAGCCCGTGCACCGGCGCATCCTTTATGCCATGCATGACATGGGGATGCTCCCCGGACGTCCGTTCAAGAAGTGCGCGAGGATCGTCGGCGAGGTTCTCGGCAAGTACCACCCACACGGAGACATGGCCGTCTACGACGCCCTGGTCAGGATGGCTCAGGACTTCTCGGTCCGCTACGAGCTGATCGACGGGTATGGCAACTTCGGCTCGGTCGACGGCGATTCGCCGGCCGCCATGCGATATACCGAAGCGCGGTTGTCTAAAATAGCGACCGAGCTCTTGCGAGACATCGACAAAGAGACGGTCGCCTTCGTGCCGAATTTCGACGACACGCTGACCGAACCGTCCGTTCTCCCGAGCAGAATACCCAATCTCCTGGTCAACGGCTCGTCTGGCATAGCCGTGGGCATGGCGACCAACATTCCCCCTCACAACCTAGGGGAGGTCATCGACGCGACCATAGCGCTCATCGACAACCCAGAGGCGACCGCCAAGGATCTCATGAAACACGTCAAAGGCCCAGACTTTCCCACCGCCGGCATCATAATGGGCAGGGGGGGCATCAGGGACACCTACGAGTCCGGGCGGGGCTCGATCACCGTGCGCGGGAGGGCGCACTTCGAGGAGACGAAGACCGGCAAGAATCGGATAGTCGTCACCGAGCTGCCCTACCAGGTGAACAAGGCCCGAATGGCTCAGAAGATCGCCGAGCTCGTTCGCGAAAAGAAAATAACGGAGATATCCGACCTGCGGGACGAGTCGGACAGGAGAGGAATGCGCCTCGTCGTCGAGGTGAAGCGGGACGCGATTCCCCAGGTGGTGCTAAATAAGCTTTACAAGCACACGCAACTCGAGACATCGTTCGGCGTAATCATGCTGGCTCTCGTAGACGGGGTGCCGAGGACGCTGTCGCTTCCCCAGACGCTCAGCCACTATGTGGATCACCAGAAAGAGGTCGTCGTCAGGCGGACAAGGTACGAGCTGGCCAAGGCAGAGGCGAGGGCGCACGTCCTGGAGGGACTCCTCATCGCCCTGAAGAACCTAGACGAAGTCATCAAGACGATTAGGGGATCGAAGACCGTCGAGAGCGCCAGAACGAACCTCGTTGCGAAGTTCGAGCTTACCGAGATACAGGCGCAGGCCATACTCGACATGCGCCTCCAGAAGCTGACCGGCCTCGAGCGGCAAAAGATCGAAGAGGAGCACAAGGAGCTGCTCGAGAGGATCGCCCACCTCAAGGGAATTCTCGCGGACGAGACGAAAGTCTACGGGATCATTAAAGAGGAGCTCCTTGAGATCAAAGAGAAGTACAAGGACCCAAGGCGAACACAGATATCGGCGTCCGCCGCCGAGATCGAGCTGGAGGATTTGATAGCCGAAGAGGACATGGTCATCACGGTGACCAAGTCGGGCTATGTGAAGCGCCTGCCGGCAACAACTTACCGGCAGCAAGCTCGCGGGGGGAAGGGCGTTTCGGGAATGAATCTCAAAGAGGGTGATTTCGTCGAGCACCTCTTCGTCAGCTCGACCCATGATTTTATCCTATTCTTTTCAAACAAGGGCAAGGTCTACCGCCTTAAAGTCCACGAATTGCCGCTCGCATCGAGAACGGCGAGGGGGCAGGCGATCGTTAACGTCCTGCCCTTCGCGCAAGATGAAAAGATCGCCGCCATCATAACGACCCGCGATTTCGACGAGGACCGCTTTCTCGCCATGGCCACCAGGGGAGGTTTGGTTAAGAAGACGCCTTTCCGGGAATACAACACCTCTAGGCGGGATGGAATCCTGGCGATAGGTCTGCGGGGCGACGACGAGCTAATAGACGTTAAGATCACAAGCGGAAGCGACGAGCTGGTGCTCGTTTCGGCGAATGGCATGTCCATCCGCTTTAGCGAGACGGACGTCAGGCCGATGGGCCGCACGGCTTCGGGCGTGCGCGGAATCGCTCTCGCAGATGACGATAAAGTCATCGCCGTCGAGGTGGTCAGAGAGGACGCCGACCTCTTCATCATCACGGACATCGGTCTCGGTAAGCGTACGAGGATGAGTAATTACTCAGTACAGAGACGCGGCGGCCGTGGCCTTAAAACCGCCGAACTCAAGAAGACCAAAGGGAAGATCGTCGGGGCGCGTCTCGTCACTGACGAGCACGAGCTACTGCTCGTTACGACGGAAGGGATCGTCATCCGGGTGCCGGTAAAGCCGATAAGGAGACTGGGGCGCGCCACTCAAGGCGTCCGCATCATAAACCTCAAAGGCGGCGACAGGGTCAGCGCCCTGGCGCTGCTTTTCGAAAAAGATTAGGCTTGATATATAAGGTACGGAAACACGGGATCCGGCCGAATGCAACAGCCATACGAGACCATAAACCATACCGCCGACGTCGGCCTCAAGGCCAGTGGAGTGACGCTGGCCGAGGCCTTTGAGAACGCCGCTACGGGCATGTTCTCCCTCATCTCCGATTTGGAAAATGTCGGTTCCGGCGCGGCCCTCGACGTCTACGTCGAAGCGGAGGACCGGGAGACGCTCCTCGTCGAGTGGCTCAACGAGCTCCTCTACCTGTTCGAGGTCGACCACTGGATATTCAAGCACTTTAGGATAGAGGATACTGACGGTGAGCACTACTTAAGAGCGAAGGCCTTTGGAGAAGAGCTTGACCTGGGCCGACATCAGATAAAAATCCAAATCAAGGCGGTCACGTACCACATGCTCAAAGTCGAGCATGACGACCGTTGGATCGCCCAGGTAATCTTCGATGTTTGAGTTGTGGAGGGGCAGTGGAGCCGGAGCGAATATCCAAGCACCTTTGGAGATTGCCCACCGATTATAAGGCCGGCATGCGGGTTCCGGGGCTGGTCTTTGCGAATGAGCACCTCATCAAAAAGGCCGAAGAGGACAGGGCCCTTGACCAGGTGGCAAACGTCGCCTTTCTTCCCGGAATCGTCGGTGCCTCGATAGCCATGCCTGACATCCACTGGGGCTACGGCTTTCCGATAGGTGGAGTGGCCGCAACCGACCCGGAGGCCGGCGGCGTCATCTCGCCGGGAGGGGTAGGCTTCGATATCAACTGCGGCGTCCGTCTCGTCAAGACGAACCTCCGTGCAGCGGAGGTTGCGAACACGATCCCCCAACTCCTGCAAGAGCTCGGACGAAACATACCCAAGGGCGTCGGCTCCAAGGGGCGAATAAAGGTCAGACGCAATGAGATGGAAGAGCTCATGGTTCAGGGGGTCGCTTGGGCCATAGGGCACGGCTATGGGTGGGCGGAGGACGCCGAGCTCTGCGAGGAAGGCGGGCGCCTGGAGGGGGCGGATCCGTCAAGGGTCTCCGGCCGGGCTTTCGAGCGAGGCGCGGATCAGGTGGGCACCCTGGGCAGCGGCAACCACTTCCTGGAGGTCCAGGTCGTCGAGGAGATATACGAGCGCGCGACGGCCGAATCGTTCGGGTTGTTCGACGGCCAAATGGTCGTCATGATTCACTCGGGCTCTAGAGGCGTCGGGCATCAGATAGCGACGGATTACCTCAAGATTATGGACAGGGTCGTCGCCAGGGCCAAGATATCTCTTCCCGACCGGCAGCTTGCCGCCGCCCCCGTCGACTCTCCGGAGGGGCGTGACTACTTGGCCGCGATGGCCTGCGCGGTGAACTTCGCTTTTGTAAACAGGCAGGCGCTCATGTACTGGGCCCGCGACTCTTTCGAGTACGTCTTCAAACGGAGCGCCAAGTCGATGGGAATGCACCTGCTTTACGATGTCTGTCACAACATCGCTAAATTTGAAGAACACGAAGTAGAAGGGGCGAGGAAACGCCTCTGCGTCCACAGGAAAGGGGCGACCCGGGCCTTCGGTCCCGGCCACGCGGCCCTGCCGCAAGCATACCGGGAGACCGGCCAACCCGTTCTGATCCCGGGCGACATGGAGACGGGTTCCTACGTTCTCGTCGGCACGGAGGAGAGCATGAAGCTGGCCTGGGGATCGGCCTGTCACGGGGCCGGGCGGCTGCTCTCCCGGGGAGCCGCCAAGCGCCAGATCAAGGGGGATGTTCTCAGGCGAGAACTCGAAGAGCGCGGCATTATCGTTATCGCGGGCCACATGGGCCTCCTGGCCGAAGAGGCGCCCGCGGCCTACAAGGACGTCGGCGAGGTCGTTGAGATAACCCACGAAGCGGGGCTTGCCAGGAAGGTCGCCCGCTTAAGGCCCCTCGGAGTCGTCAAAGGCTAACAAGCAATCAGCAGCCAAAACCCTTTTATCTTTCCTTTGGTGCTGGACATCCGAGCTACTGAGCTAGAAAGGATGCCAAACACCAAGGCGCAAGAAGCCGGAAAGACTCGCATTTCTCCCGAAGATGCTGTAGCCTATCCGCATACATTATCTGCCGGAGGCCAGCATGCTCGAGCACAACCGCGTCTTTGTCGGGAGCGTCTGTTCGAATGAGTGCAAGCATTGTCCCCACGAGACCAGGCAAAACCGGCAGCTCTCGGAGATAGAGGCCGACCTGTCCGCCGGCTCTGGAAAGCACGGGGTTGAAATATACGGCGGTGAACCGCTCGAAAGATTTGACTTTTCGAGGCTTGTCGCAAGCGCTAAAGCGCTGAACAGGCTGATCAAGGTGGTAACAAACGGGCGGGCGCTCTCCAGGTGGGAGACGGTTAAATCGGCCATCGAGGCCGGGGTGAGCGGCTTTGAGGTTAAGCTTTGGGGGGCAAATCAGGCCCTACATGACGAGCTCACCGGTCGGGACGGTAGCTTCTTCGAGGCGGTGCAGGGGATATCTAATGCACGGGGCTCGAACGCTAAGATATATCTGGCGATCAGGGCGCTTACGTGTCGCGAAAATATCGACAGCCTGGCTGACATCGCCCGCATCGCCGCGACATTTCGCGTCGATCGGCTCGTTATCGAGCCGATCGACCCCGAACTCTCGCTCGTCGAAGCGTCACGTTCGATAAAGCTCGCAATTGAAACGGCGATAACCAATCGAGTCTGGGCCATGACCGAGAGGATGCCGCTCTGCACGATGAGCGGATACGAGCCCCATGTCAGCGAGGCGCTTCTCCCTAAGCCCGAGGGCTTGGTCAAGGTTTCAGCTTGTGGCCAGTGTGTGTACACCGACGTTTGCGACGGGGTGGCCGATGCGTCGGCAGAGCGCTTTCAGGTAGAAGTGAAGCCGGCTAAGGATAGCGCATTTCTTGACGATTTGAGGGCGATAAGAGATGAAAGAAAAGCTAAAAGTCTTACTTACAAGCTTTAATTCCTGTTCGAGCCCACACCACCTCTCTCTGGCGCTCGGCTATCTCAAGGCTTATGCGATGGCCGATTCCGAACTCGCTAGCGCGGTGGACATAGAAATCGCCGATTTTTGCACCGACTGCAACCCGGTCACCCAGGTCCTCTTTTATCTAACGGGGGCCCAGCCCGATGTCGTCGGCGTCTCGTGCTACTGCTGGAATATGGAGAAGGTCTCCGACCTGGTAAGGCTGGCGGCGGGGGTTCTGCCGAAAACCACCTTCATCCTAGGGGGCCCCGAGGTGGGGCCGATAGCCGAGGAGGTGCTCGCGAAGAACGACAACGCGGCGGCGGTCGTGCGCGGCGAGGGGGAGGAGACCTTCACGGAGTGTTTGAAGCGACTTGCGGCCGGGGATACCCTCGCCGGTGTTGCCGGGGCAACGTACCGGAGCGGTGTGGAGATAATCTCCAATCCCGATCGCCCGCCCATCGAAGAGCTGGACAGAATACCGTCACCATATCTCTCCGGGGCTTTGCGACCTCTCGACGGGGTCACCTATCTTGAAACTTATCGAGGATGCCCCTTCAGTTGCGCCTACTGCTATGAGAACAAGGGCCTACGAAGATTGCGCTATTTTTCCGATGAGAGGGTCGATTCGGAAATCAAGTACGTCATGTCCCACCCAGAGGTAAGAACCTTCTCCTTCATCGACTCCGTCTTCAATCTCTCGAAAGAGCGGACGGCCAAGCTGGTCGGCTGGCTTTCCGAGGCGAACGTCCACGGGGCCGGCCTTCACACGATCGAGGTTGCGACCGAACAGGTAGACGAGGAGACGGTCAATCTCTTCAAGAAGGCCAATGTCTTGTCCGTCGAGACGGGGCCGCAGGCGGTTCACCCAGAGACGACGGCTAATGTTTCCAGGCACTTTGATCGCGATAAATTTTCGGCTGGCGTCAGGCTGATGGAGGAAACGGGCATCAAAGTCACCTGCGACATGATACTCGGGCTCCCCCGCGACAACTTTTTCAGGTTTGCCCAGACGGTCGCCTTCGTCTTCGGTCTGGCGCCCGCCAAGGTCGTCTTCTCGACCCTGAACGTCCTTCCCGGGACGGCGCTCTACCGGCAGGCGGATACGGCGGGCCTTGAGTATGACGAGAAGCCCCCGCACATCATCCAACAGACCGCTTCTTTCCCCTTCCGGGAGCTCAGGAAGGCGGAGATGTTCGCTCACTCACTCGATCGTGAGTACAATATGTCCTAGCCTCTTGGTTTCATGGCTTCCTAGCGCCTCAGGGTCATTGTTCCTCGGCACCTTAGCACCTTAGCACCTATTACCTATGTACCAAGAAACCAAGAAACCAAGAAACCAAGACGCCAAGAAACCAAGAAACCAAGACGCCAAGAAACCAAGAAACCAAGAAACCAAGAAACCAAGAAACCAAGAAACCAAGAAACCAAGAAACCAAGAAACCAAGACGCCCGCTTCATTCCTTGCCCATGCCTGGGGTGCCTGTTACAATAAACGCTAACGTTCGGGGGGTGACTCGTGGGCATTATAGTGCAGAAATATGGCGGCAGCTCGGTCGCCAACGCTGAGCGCATCAAGAACGTGGCGAGACGGGTTGCCGAAACGGCAAGCGAGAACCCGGTCGTCGTCGTGGTCTCGGCGCTTGGCGACACGACCGACGAGCTCGTTGAACTGGCCCGCCAGATTAACCCGCAACCCCCGGAACGAGAGATGGACATGCTTCTGGCAACCGGCGAGCAGATATCCATCGCGCTCCTCGCCATGGCGATTCACGCGCTGGGCCGGGAGGCGATCTCTCTCACCGGTAAGCAAGTAGGGATTGTAACAGACGACGCGCACACCAAGGCCAAAATTGTCGAGATTACAAATTGCGACCGGGTGCACGAGGAGCTTTCACGCGGCCGCGTCGTCATCGTCGCCGGCTTCCAGGGCGCGACTTGCGATGACGACATCACGACGCTCGGTCGGGGCGGCTCGGATACGACGGCCGTGGCGCTCGCCGCCGGCCTGGGCGCCGAGCGGTGTGAAATATATACGGACGTCGACGGCGTCTTCACCGCCGATCCGAGGATAGTTCCGGAGGCTCGCAAGCTTGATCGAGTCTCTTACGACGAGATGCTCGAGATGGCGGCGGCCGGCGCCAAAGTTCTTCAAATGCGCTCGGTCGAATTCGGCAGGAACTACAAGGTCGTCATCAACGTCCGATCGAGCTTTAACGACAACGCAGGCACGGAGGTCAAGGAGGCCGATGAATACATGGAGCAACCGATCATCTCCGGCGTGATCCACGATGTTTCCGAGGGCAAAGTGACCCTCTTCGGGGTGCCGGACAAGCCGGGCGTGGCCGCGCGAGTCTTCGCAGCGCTCGCCGAGGCAAACATCAACATAGACATGATCGTCCAGAACGTCTCCTCTGAAGAGAGAAGCGACATCTCGTTCACTATGCCGAAGGACGACTTCGCCAAAGCGGAGACGGTCTTGAGAGAGCTCGCCGATGAGCTCGGCGGTCGAGGCTACAACATCGATCCGGACATCGCCAAGGTGTCCCTCATCGGGGCGGGGATGAAGACCCATCCCGGCGTTGCCGCTGCGATGTTCTCGGTTCTCGCCGAAAACGGCATAAATATCGAGATGATCTCGACGTCGCCCATTCGCGTCTCCTGCGTCATCGGAGAGGCGGACGTCGACAGGGCGGTGCGAGCGCTTCATGACGAGTTCAAGCTTGGTGAGGAGGTACCAAGTGGGCTATAGGGTTGCGATCGTTGGAGCGACCGGCGCGGTGGGGGGAGAGATGCTCAAGGTTCTCGAAGAGAGATCCTTCCCCATTGACGAGGTGCGCCTCCTCGCGTCGCATCGCTCCGCAGGACGGGAGCTTTTCTTTAAAGGGACCGCCATCAAGGTCGAGGAGCTGGCGGCCAGCTCCTTTTCGGGCATGGACTTCGCGCTCTTTTCGGCGGGAGCTTCTATTTCTCGCGAGTTCGCGCCGCCGGCCGTGGCCGCGGGAGCGACGGTCATCGACAACTCCTCGGCTTTTCGCATGGATCCCCAGGTGCCGCTCGTCGTTCCGGAAGTTAATCCGGAGGATGCTCTTGCGAGCCATGGCATAATCGCCAACCCGAATTGCACGACGATAATCCTGGTCGTAGCGCTCAAGCCCCTGCATGATTACGGCAAGATCAAGAGGGTTACGGTGTCGACTTACCAGTCGGCATCAGGGGCAGGGGCCCGAGCGATGGAAGAGCTTGAAAGGCAGGCGCGCGCCTGGATTGCTGGTGAGCCGATTCCGGTCGAGCACTTCCCCCACCAGCTCCTCTTCAATCTGATTCCCCACATCGACAGCGTGATGGAGGGCGGCTTGGTTTCTTGGTTTCTTGGTTTCTTGGTTTCTTGGTTTCTTGGTTTGCACGAACCGGACCTAATCGTCTCCCCAACCTGTGTACGAGTTCCCGTAATGCGCGCCCACTCGGAGGCGGTATTCATCGAGACTGATAGGAAGATAGCCGCCGCCAAGGCAAGAGAGTTGCTGGCGGAAGCGGCGGGCGTTTCTCTTATTGACGATACAGCGGAAAAGCGCTACCCGATGCCGCTCTTTGCAGCAGGCCAGGATGACTGCTTCGTCGGGCGGATCAGGGAGGACCTGGGGGTTGAGAAGGGACTCAGCTTCTGGGTCGTAGGCGACCAGTTGAGAAAAGGAGCGGCCTTGAACGCGATCCAGATCGCGGAGCTCCTGGTATCCTAGTTTCTTGGTTTCTTAGTGTCTTGGCGCCGGCTATCGCTGGCAAGGTTAGAACAATATATAGTGATAATTTGCTAAGAAACCAAGAAACCAAGAAACTAGGAGTCAAGCAATGATCGATAAGGATATGCTCGACCGGACCGTGGCTTTCCACGGGCACCTCTGCCCCGGTCTTTTAATCGGCCTGCGGAGCGCCATCATCGCCTTGGCCCACTTTGGGACAGGTCGGGCGTCCGACGAGGAGCTCATAGCCATCGTCGAGAACCGCGCTTGCGGGGTCGACGCGCTCCAGGTCGTTCTGGGAACGACGGCCGGCAAAGGCAACCTCTTCTTTAAGAACCACGGCAAGCAGGTGGTGACAGTTGGCAGTCGCCTGACCGGTAAAGCTGTACGAATATCTCTCCGCCGCCAGGAGGAGCTGAGCCGGGCCGAGAAGACCGAAAGGCTCATGACCGCATCGGACGGCGAGCTCTTTGACGTTGTCGAAGTGGAGATGGACTTTCCAAGCAAAGCCAAGGTCTTTCGGAGCGTCGCTTGCGACGATTGCGGCGAGGGTACGATGGAGACGGCGCTCCGTCTCCTCGAGGGGCGCAAGCTCTGTGAGCCGTGTTTTGAAATGGCGATGACGTCAAAAGATTTCTTCCCACCAAAGGGATAGCCTAAAGCCAA
>JAMCWL010000051.1 GCA_023481285.1 Actinomycetota bacterium
CCGTCATGGTCTACTCGACGCCTTACTGGAACAACGCTGCCACCAGATGGGTGATGCCATATTAACTGGTGCCTGGCACCGTGCACTTCAGCTACCAGGCGTTATGCTTACAAAATGTGCAATTAGCATATGGATTATCGGTTGTGGATAACTGAACTTGAGTTCAGTGTAAACCAGCAGGTGGAGGCGGTAATGGAGCTTAAATTCGTCAATTTATAATGGATCGACGTGTAGCTCGGCATGGGCTGGCTGCCCGATTACCTGGACTTCAGGGATTACACGCCGAAGCACGTCGAGATCAAACCGGTGCTTGAAAAAGTAAATGCCGCCGAGCCTAAGGGCCCTCGACATGCTTCTTCGTCCAGTTTAAAATCTCTTCTGCCGCTGAGACTATCGCCCTTGCCTCATTTGGTCGCACTGTCCTTTCTCCGTATTCAACTTCAGTCTTGGACGAGAGCGAATCGCCAACCAGCTTCTTGATTCTCTTCAACTCCCCTGGATCAACCCGGAGTTCACCTAAAGCCACAACAAGTCCCTTATGGTCAGAGCCGGAGTACTTTCCCCTGAGGAAGAAAGCCGTCATTGCGTCACAGCTTGCGATGATAGCGTGAATTCCCAAGGACGCGGCGGATGCCCACCTGTTTTGTTCGCAAAGTGACCGAGCGTCGTTTAGATAATCAGAAGCTCTTCTCAAATAATTTGTCTCGCTTCCAACCTGAGTGCGCTTTATTTGCGCCATTCACGCTCCAATTCCTCTATGCGTTTACCGGTCAAAAGTCTTTGCGAGCTCTTTGCCTCTTGAATGAGCGCTGGATTCTCGCTCATGAACTCTTCGACACTCCTTATGTAAGGATGCACAGTCATGCCGCTAACCGTCAGGATATGGTCGGAGAGATCCTCAAGCTTTTCGCTTATCTTTTTCTTGATATCAGGGACATCGGTGAGCAATAGGAGATCGATATCGCTTCCAACGTTTTCTTCATGCCTGGCTACGCTACCGTAGGTAGATCCATGGACAATATGCTTTCTTAAATAGCGGTTTCCGCGAAGCGCTCGTCTGATTGATTCTTCTATCTGTGGAAGAACTCCCTCCTCTGCCTTAAAAAGCTCCTTCAGCGACTCGTAGAGAATAAACTCGGTATTGAGTGAGAAGACCTTGCTGTTCCCTACGTACTTGTAAACCAGCACATGGTTATCGGCTAACACCTGGAGCTGTTTATGCACGTTGGCCTGGGGCAGCCTGGATAATCTAGCGATATGCCGACCGGCAAATTCACCTGGATACTTGAAGAGCGTCCTGAGAGTGGCAACCCGGGTCCGGTTCCCGAGAATTTCATCCAGTGATTTGGTCAGTTTCATTTTTCATTGTCTCCATTATCAGACAATTCGTCTATAAATTAAGACATCTGCCTACTATTTTAGACATACCTATTTTAAGCTCTATCGACACTTACTTGCAAGTACTTTATTGCAGAAAGCACCTCTAACAGGAAATAGTCTATGTCAATAAATTGCAAAAAATAAAGAAAAATACTAAAATCTACAAGAAATGATGACGAATGAAATTATGGACGTCAAGGAACTTGCTAAGTACCTTGGCTTTAGTGAGGCTAAAATATATCGCTTGATTAACAAGCGCCAGATACCTTTTGCCAAGATAGGCGGTCAGTATAGATTCCAAAAAACGACCATTGATGAATGGCTGGCCAGGCAGACGGAGGCGCAACTGCCCGTCGCAGGTCTCGACAGAGTTAGACAACAGGCGGATGCGCTTACCAAAAGGTTGTTGCTAATCGCTCTTCTGACTAAAGAGCTGGAGCCGGACAACGTGCGTCCCATCATAACCGGAGGGCAAGCGGTGGAGTTCTATACCTCCGGTGGGTATGCGACGAGAGACATTGATCTGGTTAGTCATCGGTCTGATTTAATAGACCGGACTCTAAGGCGATGGGGTTTTCAGAAAGAGGGAAGGCATTGGTATAGTGAGGACTTCGATACGCTCATTGAGGTCCCGGCTGCGTTTTTGGCGGGTGATATGAGTCGAATATCCGAGGTCCAGATCGACGGTTTAAAAGTCTACATTATCGGCATAGAGGACATCATCATCGATCGGCTTAACGCCGCCGTACATTGGGGTTCGACCGATGATATGGCGTGGGCGAAAGAGCTTGCCGCCTTGAACGCGGATATGATCGACTGGAATTATCTCAAGGAGCGGAGCGCAGAGGAAAACGTGCTCGAGGCCGCTGAATTTTTGGAGAGCGAGATTGAAGGGCGATGAGAAAGATCGAGTATTCGGAGTGGCGCACAAAGAGGACGAGCAACTTAATTTTGCGCGCCAGGATGGGAGTCCGGCGCGGCGCGTCCACTCGTCCGCGTGACCCGGAAGAGCGAAGAGCGTTGTTCAAACTCGATGAGGCTCGATCTTGGAGGTGGCGGCGGGAAGGAAAAATCCGTAAAACTGGGCCAAGAAGCTACAGCATCAAGTTAGCAAGCAAGGGGAGCAGCAGTTCGGACTAAAAAAAAGCACTTCGGTGAACCATCGCCGGTCGCCAATACCGGAGGGTCGTTCCTCGTAGGGTCCGCTCCCCGAGCGGACCGGGGTGGTCGGCGGCCGCCAATTGGTGCCTCATCAAAAGCGAATGGATCGATACGGGAGAGTTTACGGCCTCCTGACACCTGGCAAACGCATCGACAAAATGCATTTTTGTAAACAAAACCCCTGTAGTTAAGCTGAGCGGTGCCAGGCACCAGTTCCCCCAGTTCCCTAAGACATGCCAAGCTTGGCCTTCAGCGTCCAGTATCTCCAGTACGGTATCACCTCGACCGTCCGCCCGTCGTCGGAGAAGACGGCCTCCGTCGCCTCGCTGATGATATAGCCCCGATCGACATCATACCGCTTCATGAACTTGAAGAGAGGCTTCGCGTCCCCGGCGCTTACCTTGCTTCTGATCTTAACCTCGACGGGAACGACGCCGTCTTCCGCCAAAACGATATCCACCTCATCCCGCTGGGGCGAGCGCCAGAAGAAGCGCGCTTTGAACGCGTTGATGAAAAATTGCTCTAGGAAAAGCGATCGATCGGGCTGAGCGGTCAGCGCCTTGGTAAACGCCGTACTTGCCAGGTACGCCCGTCTCATCTTCTTCTCACTGGTCAGCCGGTTGGGCGAGTAGTTGTATAGCTTTGACACGAGAAGCGCGTGCTCCAGGTAGGAGATATAATCGGCGATCGTTCGCTGGTCGAATCCGAGATCGTTTCCCAGATTACTGTACTCCAGATACATGCCCGGCTTGTCGGCGATTACGATGACGAGCCTTAGGAGTAGGTCCGGCGACCGGACGGAAAACTCAGCCGGTAGATCCTTGAAAATAACCCGCTCCAAGAGGCTCTCCCTAAAGTAACGCCTGCGTTGAAGCTCGTTGAAATCGAAGGTCTCGATAAAACCTCCGGTGGCCAGGTACTCGCCGAAAGCATTCCTGAGGTCCAGCTCGAACAAGCCCTCCCTATCGCGATCGACGCGAATGCCTCTGAAGCTTATGAACTCATCGAAGTCGAGCGGCTCGATGCGGTAGTCGAAAAACCTGCCGGCCAAGCTCTCGCGCGTCCCCTTTATAAGCGTTATCGCAGCCGAGCCGGAGAGCAGCAGCTTTACGTTGGGATTAAGATCGTAGATGACTTTAACCTTATTCGGCCAATCGTCGAGCTTCTGAATCTCATCGAGGAAGAGATAGATTCGGCCGGCGTCTCTTATCTTTCCCCTCAGGACATCCCTCTCGTACTCGGCGATAACATCCATAAGTTCGGCTTGGACCGCATCGAATGTGAAATAGAGAATCTCGAATGGGCTTACGCCGTGGGTCTTCAGGAGCTCGTCGATCACCTGGAACATCAGCGTCGTCTTACCGGCCCTGCGAAGACCGGAGAGAATCAGCATCTGCCTGACATCGATGTTTTGAAGAATATCGCCCAGCACGCGCCGACGCTTACCCAATAAAAACTGAGGGACGCGCCTCTCTCGCCACCAGGGATTAAAGATATCCAGATTTAACATTGGTCATCCTAATGTCATTATTATTTCAATTTAATAACATTATAATGTCATGATTATTATAAAACAAGTTCTCGGCTCTCTCCCTATAGGAAGTGAAAAACGCGAAGAGTAACACGCGACATAGACCAACGCATGACACACATCATCTCGGATACAAAAACTACGGGCTAACGCTTAAGCTCACCCGCAACTACGTAGACCAAGCAGTCTGCTACTTTCCATCAGCACTGTAGGCTGGACATCCGGGCTCTTGATTTAGTAAAACAGGCCATGCTAAACTATGTTCGCATTCTGAACAATTGGGCAATTAAGAACATAAAATCAATCTCCTGCTAATATGGGACGTCGACATGGGAGAATCTTCGATTCACGAAGACGGGGTTTTTCTAAAAGAGGCGGAAGCTCTTCATAACCTTCGGGCTCTGGAGGAGATCGAAAAGAACCCCAGCATCTCTCAACGGGAACTTTCGGATCGGCTGGGAATAGCCCTCGGGATTACCAACGCACTTTTAAAGACGCTGGTCCGCAAGGGGCTGATAAAGATTCGCGGCGAGAACAACCGCTCGCTGACTTACCATCTAACTCACGCAGGCGTTCTAGCAAAGAGCCGGCTGGCGGTAAAGTGGACGCTTAACACCATAGACTTCTATCGCCAGGCTAGGCAGAGCGTAGCGTCAAAACTTCAAGCCTTGGCTGAGGAGGATGTTAAGTCAGTGGTTCTGTATGGTCTTGGTTCATTAACCGAAATCGCCGCGATAGTTGCGCCGGAAGTGCGTTTAGAAGTAATTGGCATTGTCGATGGTCAATCAAAGAAATGCTCAGGATCTCTTGCAGGGTATCCGAAGATGCGGATTGAACAACTGTCCGAAGAGCGAACGGATGCCGTTGTCATTTGCGCCAACGTGGATGACGAAGAGGTTGAGAAACTTGGCCAGCATATCGAAGCAACAACCAAGCTCTATCGTCTGATCTAGTGGATTAGAATTGGCAGGAGAGGCGAGATGTCCTTTTTTAGAGAGAAGATCAAAGAATATATCGATTACCGAGAGCTGCTGTTCAGCCTGGTCATCAAGGAGCTCAAGGTAAAGTACAAGAACTCAGCCTTGGGCTTTTTCTGGTCCTTTGTAAACCCCCTTCTCTTAATGGCCGTCTATACCTTTATTTTCTCGGTAGTCTTTAAAAGCAAGGGGATACAGAACTTTCCCATTTACTTGCTTATTGGGCTCCTGCCTTGGAATTTCTTAGCCCTCTCCGTTGGCGCTTCCGTAATGGGCATAGTTGGAAATGCAAACCTCGTAAAGAAGGTCTACTTCCCGCGTGAGTTCTTACCGGCTTCGGTCGTCTTCGCCAACCTTGTAAACTTTATGCTGGAGTTGCTTGTGCTCTTTGTTTTCCTGCTGATCTTCGGATATAAGTTTTACTTCTACATACCGATCCTTCTCCTGGCCATCGTACTGGAGATCCTCGTCGTCATAGGCTTCTGCCTCTTCTTTGCCAGTACGAACGTCTATTACCGGGATGTACAGCAGCTGGTGAACGTCATCCTTCTCCTCTGGTTCTTCGTAACGCCCATCGTCTACCAGATCGAGATGGTTCCGGCAAAACTGCAGCCCATCCTTAAATTGAACCCAATGGCGTCGATAATTCTCTTATACAGGGCGGCTTTGTATAAAAATGAACTACCCAGCCTTCTCATCGTTGGAGCGGCTACCATCAGCGCGCTGGTGGCGTTCGCCATCGGCTACGCGACCTTTATGAGGCTTTCGGCATCCTTTGCGAAGGAGATTTAGTGTTGCAGTTGGAAAAAGCGCCGGTTAGAGCGGATAACAAAAGCAAAAAAGCTCGGGGGTCTGAGGCCGCTATCAAAGTTGAGGGCGTCTGGGAAAAGTTCCGCCTCTACCATGACAAGGGATCTACGCTTAAAGAAACCTTGGTGCGTCTAAGGCGCGGCAGGTCTTACGAGGATTTCTGGGCTCTAAAGGATGTATCTTTCGAGGTTAACAAGGGCGAAGTCTTCGGCATCATCGGAGAAAACGGTTCCGGCAAGAGCACGCTCCTAAAGTGTATATCGAGGATCCTGGCTCCGACCAAAGGATCGATCAGAGTAAATGGCAGAGTCTCCGCTCTTCTTGAAGTCGGGGCGGGATTCCACCCCGAGCTGACCGGCCGGGAGAACGTCTACCTTAACGGAACGATCCTCGGGCTTTCAAGGAAGGAGATCACCAAACGCTTCGACGAAATCGTCCACTTCGCCGAGCTTGAGCAATTCATCGACATGCCGGTCAGGAACTACTCCTCAGGCATGTACGTACGCCTAGGTTTTGCCATCGCGGTGAATGTCGACCCGGATGTTCTCCTGGTTGATGAAGTATTGGCTGTTGGTGATGCTTCGTTTCAGGATAAATGCAAAGCTAAAATTGACGAAATCAGAAGTGGTGGAAAAACAATACTTTTCGTTTCGCACAGCTTCGATGATATAAGACGGGTCTGCGACAGGGTTGCCTGCCTTGAGAAGGGCGAGGTAGTGGCAGTTGGTTCGACAGAGAGAGCTGTTGATTTATATCTTGATAAGGTAAGACAAAAACAAGAAGAAGAGCTAAGGGAGAAGAATATAGGGAAAGACCAATCAATAAGTTCACCTAAAGGGGTTGTCTATGAAGGGAATAACAGGTGGGGCTCAATGGAGGCGGAAGTCATCCGTGTAAGGCTCCTAAGCTCGAGGGGTGAAGAGAGGTATGTTTATGAATCAGGCGAACCATTAGTCATATCGATTGATTACGATGCGCACGAAAGGATAGAAAAGCCGACATTTGGAGTTGTTTTTCATAGATCTGATGGCATTATTACATGTGGCATGAATACAAAGCATGGGAGATTCAGAATCGATTTTATCCAGGGAAAGGGAACGGTTGAGTATAGAATTCCTGATCTCCTACTTCTTGAAGGATCATACGATCTTTCTGTTGCAATCTATGATGATGCAGCTGTGCACCCTTATGACCATCATGAGAAACTTTACCATTTGAAGGTCATTCCTGGGGCTTATACCATTAAAGTAGGAATATTTCAGCTTCCTGCAAGCTGGAATCATCAAAAGAGTGAATGATATTATAAATTCGCACTCTGAGCCAAACTTAGGGATAGTGTAAAATTGGTTGGCTGGAGATACAAAAAGCTTAAAAGAGCGAACCAAAGCTTGGGTAAAGGATTGACTTCGATGAAAAAGCTCGAGATGCCGATTGAAGCACAAAATTACAATAGAGAGTACTTTCTAACTGACTGCGATGGTTATATAAATTTTTGTAATCATAAAGGAAGAGAGTTGCCAGAAAGGCTAAAAGGGTTTTACGAGCGGCTGGTTTTCTACCCTGAAGATAGGGTCCTTGAAATAGGTTGCGGTAGAGGCGAACTTTGTTATGCTATAGCACCCCGTGTCCGTTCAATCATTGGGATTGATTATTCAGAAGCAGCGATAGAGATTTGCCAAGAGACATACAAGGATTCAGGTAATGTTAAATTCCGGCTCGCTGATGCAAAAGAGCTACCCTTCCAAGACAACTCATTTGGCGGTGTCCCATACTTAGTTGAAATTGAAGCGGCTCCCAACTCGTGGTTTGATTGAGTTGTATACCAGTCAAGCCCAAGAGAGAGGAGCCATTTATGAGTGTCCTATGTTCC
>JAMCWL010000063.1 GCA_023481285.1 Actinomycetota bacterium
GTATGCCCTCCTTTTCTAGTACGGTATCCTGGTACCTTAGAATCTTTATGCGTTCATTTGAGGCGCTTCTGTATCAAAGATGGGTGCACGCAAAACTTTCTGCCAAGACACCAAGATACCAGGATACCAAGGTACTAGAAGGTCGTTTTATCGCTTAAATCTGTAGCCCACATTTCTCACCGTCTCAATAAGAGACTCATAACGGCCTAGCTTAGCTCTCAGTCGCCTGATGTGGACGTCGACCGTCCTGGTCCCTCCGATGTAATCGTAACCCCAGACCCTGTCGAGTAAGACGTCCCTGGTGATCACCCTACCACGGTTGGTTGCGAGGAATTTCAATAGCTCAAACTCCTTGTAGGTCAGATCGAGAATCTCTCCATCAAGCGTTACCTCGTAATTTGCCACGTTTATGCTGAGTCCGTCCGCCCTTATAACATCCTCCGCAGCTTGCCCGGCGCGAATCATCGCGACTTCAAGCCTGAGCTCGATCTCCTTTCGAGTGGCGCCCTCCAGAAGGAAGTCGTCGACCTTTCCGAGAGCACGGGCCGGAACCCCGTCTTTGAGAACACCGAGGAGCGGCACGCCCTGCTCACGCCAGTAGGATGAAGCGGCCGAGACCTCCCCGTCGAGTTCTACGAGGATGACGTCTGGAGCGCTCTCGACGCCGGAGAGCGATGGGTCGCTGACGACCACCGTATGGCCGAGCTTCTCCACCTCCTCCACCAGGACGCTCTTTGCTTTTTCCGCCGAAACATAGATTATCCGCATTACATACCAGTAGGGCACGCCGGACCTGTAGGGGCACGCCGGTGGCGCGCCCTAGCGCTTAATTAGCCACCTCTTCAGAGCTTGCCATAAGAGCTTGGCTCTTGGCAAATATGATGAACAAACTGGATGTCGCCCCCTCGATCCTCACTTCCTTCGTTGGTTCCAGTTTCCAGTTTCTAGTTCTAGTACGCGTAGAGCTTGCCATAGGGGCGGGTTGAAACCGGAGCGATTTTCGTGAAGTTCGCGTTCAAGATTTCCGAAGCGTCCATATCGAGATCGCGCGCGAACTCCTCAACGAGGTTTGACAGAATCTCACAATCCGAGTCGTCAAGGTCGAGAGCGGCGACCTCCTTGCCGAGTTGGTAGCTTTCCGGGCAAGAACGGAGGTAAATCGTTCCCCCATGCATCCCCGTGCCCAGATAATTTCCAACAAGTCCTCGACCGTTCGAGTTCAAACCTAGAAGGACGATGATGCCGCCCGCCATGTACTCCCCGAAAAAGTCCCGGGCGCACCCGCCGATAACAAGGACGGGGACCTTGCTCAAGTACGACTTCATGTGGATTCCGATCCGGTAGCCGACATCCCCTTTGATGAAGAGCTTGCCGCCGCGCATTCCGTAACCGAGAACGTCGCCGGCGTCGCCGCGCACGACTATTTTGCCATCGTTCATCGTGTTGGCCACGTGATCCTGGGCATTTCCATTGACGACGATGGTTGGACCGTCCATGAAGGCCCCCAAGTCGTTGCCTGCCACCCCGTCTATCTCAATCCTGACGTCACCGCGGAGGCCGTCCCCGATATAGCGCTGCCCGACGACGTTGGTGAGCTTGAGCTCCCTGGCCCCGCCGACAACGGCTTCCCGTATTCTCTCATTGAGCTCTCGATAGTGGACTCCCCTGGCGTCGATAATCAAAGCGCGAAGAGCCTCCTCTCCCTGACGTCGGCCGGCAGGTCTATATGACCGAAGTCCGAGCGCAAAAGCTCTTCTTTGAAATCGGAGACGTCGACGCCGTCCCTGATCAAACCGGTGAGAATTCCGGCCCGGTCTATCTCTCCGACGACTATCGCACCGACCAGGCGCCCATCCCTCAGGACCACCTTCCGGTAGAGATGATCACCCTCGGAGCGGGTCAGGATTTCGAAACTTTCATCGCGGGGGTCCGTTATACCGACGTTTATGAGAGGAGTGCCAAAGAGCTCAATCGAGTTCATCGACAGCCCGCCGGCAAAGCCGCGAGGACTGCCGGTCATCGCCATTCCGGCGGCTCTGCCCTGCATGTAGGCGTTCGGCCAGATGGGAAGGATCCGCGTTACGCCCATGAGAACGTCCCGGCCCTCGGCCACGTCTCCTGCCGCATAAACATCCGGAACGGAAGTCCCCATCATATCGTCGACGAGGATTCCCCGGCCGACTTTGACCGGCGAGTCTTTGACCAGTTCGACGTTGGGTGCGACGCCGATGGCGATAACGACCGCCTGGCAGGGAAGTTCCTTTTCGCTCTTGAGCCTGACGCCCGTTATCGAACCGCCCTCACCGAGAATCTCCTCAACGGTATCGCCCGTCACCACGTCGATTCCCTTCCTCGCAAGGCTCTTTTCAACGATGCGCCCGGCGTCCACGTCGAGAACCGCCGCCATTACGCGGTCGGCCAGCTCCACGACGGTTACCTTGACACCCCTCTTATGCAGGCTCTCGGCGCACTTGAGGCCGATAAGGCCCCCGCCGATGACGACGAAATCCTTCACTCTGTCTATGGCTTCGTCGAGCTTCATCGCGTCGGCGAGGCCGGTAAAGGTGAAGATGTCCTGGTGGTCCAGGCCGACGATCGGCGGCACGAAGGGTTTACCGCCGGTGGCCAGAAGGAGCTTATCGTACTCGACGCTCTGGCCGTCCTCAAGCGCGATCGACTTCTTATCGAAATCTATACCGGCGGCCGCAACCCCGAGGATCGCCTCCACGCCGTTCTTCTCGTAGAAATCGGCTGGACGGTAAGCCATCCGCTCAACCGTCGTCTCCCCCGCCAGATACTCGGAGATAAGCGGGCGCGAGTAGACATGATAGGGCTCGTTAGCGACGACGGTTATCGAGCCTTCGGCGTCCACGCTCCTGATCGCCTCTATCGCGCCGACCGCGGCGACCGAATTGCCGATTATCGCGTATTTGGTCATGACCCTCGCTCCTCGTAAACCAGCGCCTGGTTCGGGCAATTGGCCACGCACGCCGGTTCGGTCAATTCGGCGCACAGGTCGCATTTGGCTATCTTTTTCCGATCGACGTCCCGCCGAATGGCGCCATAGGGGCAGGCGGCGACGCATGTCCAGCAACCGACGCATTTCTCCTCGGCGTAGACGACCGGCCCCTCAAGGCTCTTGGTGAGCGCTCCCGTGATGCAGCTTTGAACGCAGAACGGTTCGTCGCAGTGGCGGCATTGGACGGCAAAGGAGACCGGGCGCTTCTCTTCGACGAAGAGGCGCGGCAGAACCTTTTCCCTATTGTGCGCTTTGATGATATCTTTCGAACGCGAGTGTCCCGTCGCGCAAAAAACCGCACATAGCTGGCAGTTCATGCAAACGGACTCAATCGCATAGATTCTTTTCATAACTTACCTCTGTCCTGGTACCTTAGTCTCCTAGTACCTTGGTACCTTGGTAGAAAGTTTTGTGCATAACCCATCTTGAGTGCACCAACTTAACCATTCAGCGGAAGACCGATCTTTATGGCCTCGCTACAGCAGTCAGGTAACTTGCGTACACTTAAAGCTTGATGCATCACCCGACTATCTACCATGATACTAAGGTACTACGGTATACGGTACTAGGACTACGGTACTAGGACGCTCCCGCGTGCCTCACGCCCAATATGTCAAGCTCGGTCTTGCTCAAACCTACGCCCCGGAGGTGCAAGCGATTTCCCCTCAGCGATTCTATTGCGTTTATCCCCATGCCCCCGAGCATCTCCATGATCTCGTGGCTCCAGGCGTGGATGAGATTGGATAGGCGCTCGGCCGCGATGTCGGGGTTAAGACGTCTCTCGAGGTAGGGGTCCTGAGTCGCGATTCCCCAGTTACACTTCCCCGTATAGCACTTCTGGCAGACATGACAGCCCATAGCGACAAGCGCCGCCGTGCCGAGATAGACCGCGTCGGCGCCGAGCGCGATCGCCTTGATGATGTCGGCGCTCGACCGGAATCCGCCGGCCGCCAGAATCGACGCCCTGTTACGTATGCCCTCATCACGCAGGCGCTGGTCGACCGCGGCGATGGCCAGCTCTATGGGTATGCCCACGTTATCCCTGATCATCGTCGGCGCCGCCCCGGTGCCGCCCCTGATGCCGTCGATGGCCACGATATCCGCGCCGGCCCGCACGATACCGGAGGCGATCGCCGCGACGTTGTGGACGGCGGCGATCTTAACGGAGACCGGCTTCGTATACTCCGTCGCCTCCTTCAGCGAGTAGATGAGCTGCGAGAGGTCCTCGATCGAGTAGATGTCGTGGTGCGGCGCCGGGGAGAGGGCATCAGTCCCGGCCGGGATCATCCTTGTCATAGAGACGAGGTCGCCGACCTTCTCGCCGGGTAGGTGACCGCCGATGCCCGGCTTGGCGCCCTGGCCTATTTTGATCTCGACCGCGGCGGCAGCGTCCAGGTAATCCTTGTAGACGCCGAACCGACCCGACGCCACCTGAACGATCGTGTTCTTCCCGTACTTATATAGGTCCTTGTGGAGCCCACCCTCGCCGGTGTTCCAATAGATGCCCATCTCCGTCGCGGCCCTCGCCATCGCCTCCTGGACGTTGTAGCCGATCGCCCCCAGCGACATCGCCGAGAAGAGGAATGGCGCGTCCAGCCTGAGCTGGGGCGCGAGCTTCGTCTTCAGCTTTAGGCTCCCGTTCTCCTTGACGACCTCGACGCTATCCGGCTTCGAGCCCAGATATGTCCTAAGCTCCATCGGCTCGCGCAAGGGGTCTATCGACGGGTTGGTGACCTGGCTTGCATTTAGAACCAGATGGTCCCAGTAGATTCTGTAGGGACGCGGGTTGCCCATGCCGGTTAGGAGAACGCCGCCCGTCTCGGCTTGCTTCCAGATGTTCTTCAAGACCCCGCCGGTCCAGTTGTAATTCTCGTTGGCGACGTGGTAGTTCTCTTCGAGGGTCAAGGCCCTCGTCGGGCAGAGCGTCTCGCAGCGCTGGCAGGCGACGCACTTCGACTCGTCCGACCTGATCGACCCGTCGTCCGTGTCGACCGAGTGGACGTCGAAGGCGCATTGACGCACGCAAACCCCGCACCGAATGCAGCGCTCCTCATCCCTCTTTATCCTGAAATCCGGCTGCAACAGGGTGTACATTTACACTCCTTCGGACGTGCCGGTGGCATGACCCCACAACTAAATCACATACCAGCACCGCAACGCATTATCTAATGTCTTATGTCTAACGTCTAATGTCTGCTTTACGCCACCGTCTCCTCGGCCCCCACCACTTCCGGCTCACCGGTGCGTACGCGGCCGATAACCGGCTCGCCCGCCTTCGGCGCCCAGACGACGTCCAAATCGGGGCTGATCTCGCGGATAGCCGCCTCTTCACTGGCCAGGTAGAGCCGGTCGTCTTTCCTCGCCGCGACAAGCGGGCGAAGCTTGACCCTGTCGTTGATGCCGATGAGACCGCCGGTGAACCCCAGAACTATCGCGAAGGGACCGTTCAAAAGGGCCGGCCCGTAAACCATCCTTATCGCTTTGAAAAGCTCCCGCTCCTCTTCGGGCATGCGGTCGATATCGCTCCAGAAGGGTGAGGCCAGCGCCTTGCATGCCACCTCAATCGACAGCCCATGTCTTCTCAAGAGCAGGTCGAAGAGGTAGGCCGCGACTTCCGTATCCGTCTGAAGCTCGCAACGGTAGCCGAACATTTCAAGATAGCGCTTGTTAATACCGTAAGAGGAAATCTCCCCGTTGTGGACGAGCGACCAATCGAGAAGGGTGAACGGGTGCGCCCCGCCCCACCAACCGGGAGTATTCGTCGGAAAGCGCCCATGTCCTATCCAGCTATAGCCCTCGTACTCATCGAGGCGATAGAAGCGACCGACGTCCTCCGGGTAGCCGACCGCCTTGAAAGCCCCCATGTTCTTGCCGGATGAAAAGACGTAAGCGCCAGGAATTTCCCCGTTGATGTGAAAGACGCTCCTGGTGACGAAGTCCTCCTCGCAAAGTTCGCAATCCTGAAGAGAATCATCCAGTGGCTTTACAAAGTAGCGCCAGAGAAGCGGCGCATTGGTGATCTCTTTTATCTTCCGGGTTGGAATATGTCCGCTCTCTTCGACGTAGAAGTTGCGATCAAAATAGGCGTCGACCAGCTCTTTCGCTTCAATCGACTCGAACATGACGTGGAAAGCGAAGAGATCGCGCTTTTCAGGGTAGATGCCATAGCCCGCAAAGCCCCCGCCGAGACCGTTCGACCTGTCATGAAGCACACAAATGGACTGGATTATCTCTTCCCCGCCGAAGGAGCGACCCGCCTCGCTGATTATCGCCGCGAGACCGCAACCGGAAGGAATCCGGTCATATTGCCAGTCGTACCGCCGATTCCACCTGCCTTCCACGGCCACCTCCAAATCCAGATAACAAAAAACGCCAACCTGGTTTTCCAGTCGGCGTCATTGCCATTCTTATTTTTCAAATACGTTACACACAGAACTAGCGATTGTCAATGATTTCCGGCATAAAAGTTACGAAAAAGTTTCGATTTTGTTTCGCCGGCTTCCCCCGCTCCAAGCCTTTGAGCCGGCAAGCAGCACCCGCCTGGTATACCGATAATGACAAGAGCCATGTGGGACGAAATGACCGTACGCTAGAAATCGTCTTTTTTAGGTATATAAGCCCTGGTAGATCATGTGCCTGGTGCCTGGTACCTTGTGCCTGGTACCTGGTACTTACCACTGTATAAGCCCTGGTAGATCATGTGCCTGGTACCTGGTACTTACCATTCGCCAGCCTGATCCTTTATCAATTGTGGCCCGTCAGGGCTAGCGGTCCGCGTCTCCCCTGATGATCTCCGCCGCGACGGCTCCAATGGCCTTCCGCCGGTCCATACTCTGCTTTTGGATCTTCCGGAAGGCGGCCGCCTCATCCAGGCCCTCCCTCCGCATAACAATGCCTTTCGCCTGCTCAACCAGCTTCCTCACATCGAGGCGTTCTTCCAGTTCCTTTACCCGGTCCTCGAGCGCTCTAATCTCCGAAAACCTGGCGATCGCCACTTCGACGGCGGGCAGCAGATCGCTCTTGGAGAATGGCTTTACCAGGTAGGACATGGCCCCGGATTTTATCGCCTCTTCAACCAGGGCGCGCTGGCTGTACGCGGTGAGCATAACGACCGGGCAGATGTCGGCCCCGGTTATCTCGCGAGCCGCGTCAATGCCGTTCATCACGGGCATCTTAACGTCCATGATGACCAAATCTGGCTCGAGCTCGAATGCCAGACGAACCGCCTCGGCACCGTCCCCCGCCTCGCCGACGACCTCATAACCCGATTCGGCGAGCATCTCCTTGAGGTCAAGGCGAATGATCGATTCGTCCTCCGCGATGACGACTCTAGTACGGCTCAACCGGCGCCTCCTCGATCTCCAGAAGTGGTACGTCGACCAACACGCTCGTCCCATCCCGAGATTCGATAGACCAGGAGCCCTTGAGCTCATCCTCGACCAGAGTCTTGACTATCTGGAGACCAAGATTCCCATCCCGCTCCAGTTCAAAAGCGCCGGGAAGCCCTCGCCCGTCATCCGTAACCTCGAGTGAGAGGCGTTCACCACGTCTGGCGAGGCGGACGATGACTCGCCCGGACGGATGATGAATGAAAGCATGTTCGACCGCATTCTGAAGCAGCTCGGTAAGAACGAGCGCCAGAGCCGTCGCGGCAGGCGCCGGTATGTTTACGCTCTTGCCGGAAGTCTCAATCTCAACTTTTGCT
>JAMCWL010000060.1 GCA_023481285.1 Actinomycetota bacterium
ATCGCCATCTTCTCAAACTTCGCGAGGCGCTCAAGAGGGAGCTGAAGATCGAAGAGAAGCAGCCGGTTCAAACGGAGGTAGCGTAGTCATGAGCCGTGGAAGTTTCAACTAGAAATGGGATTGACCCACTCATTTGACTTAGTGCATTGCTCAGAAATAATCGAGCATCTCCATAATTGGGAAGTGGAAAGAATGATGAGCGAGGTAGCTCGCGTTCTTGATGTCAATGGGCGGTTCATCGCTCAAACAGAGCCGAACAAGATGTATCGCTGGGTAAGTAGTATTTGGTCCTACAGGCAAAGAGCATTACAAGCAAAGCAAGAAGGAAGTAAAGTCCGTTTTATGATCGAGCCACCACCAAGTCACGTGCTTTTACATGTAAATGAACAAACGTACTGGTCTTTAAAAAGACTAGTCAGAAAATATTTTCAAGAATACAAAGTAGCCACCTATGAGTTGGCTTTGGGTATGGACGATAGCTTAAGGCGCACCTATAACGCCTACCCTTATAATAATCTTCCGTTGTTAAGGCTGTTCTTCAACCGCGAATTAATTGCGTATTCCAAAAGACCAAGGCCAAAAAGGCCAAACTATAAATAAGTGGTAAGACAAATCGTTTTCGTGCTCTTCGAAAGAAGGCTCTGAGCTATGATAATCAAGGGAGAACTGTTAAATGCTTGGTATGATCAAAAGGTATTTAAGAAGACTAATTGACGAGAAGATCGTCTGCACTGACAGACTTAGGGCGCAATACATAGCGGAGCTAAATGCTGTCGCTAATTCGATTAATCTGTTCGAGGATAGGCAAAGCCAGTTCGAGGATAGGCAAAGCCAGTTCGAGGATAGGCAAAGCCAGTTCGAGGATAGGCAAAGCCGATTAGAAAGATATATTCGTAGAATGGATAATGCTGTAGAGGCTCTCGGTAATTCTGCAGAGGGCCTAGGCCAACAGCACACGATAAAACAAGCTCCAAGTGCCCCAACTTATCGACCGTTTGGTGTTGAATTCGACTACGTTGGTTTTGAGAACTATTTCCGGGGTAGCGAAGACTTGATTAAGCAGCGACAGAGCACCTATATTAAGTATCTGAATGTCCAAGGACCGGTACTTGATATCGGCTGTGGTCGAGGCGAGTTTCTTGAACTAGTAAAAGCGGCAGGTCGCCAAAGTCTAGGCGTAGACCAAAATCTGGACATGGTCTTGTATTGTAAAGAAAAAGGCCTTGAGGTTATTCAAGGTGACGGAAGTGACTATCTTACAGAGCTTGAGGATGGATATCTTAGCGGTATTTTTATGGGCCAGGTCGTTGAGCACCTGACGCTTGAGTATCTCAACAGGCTCTTTGCTCTTTGCTATCAAAAACTCAAGGACAACGGAGTTTTGATTGCGGAAACGATTAACCCCCATTGCGACCAGGCGATAAGATGGTTCTATCTTGATCCAACCCATAATAAGCCCCTCTTTCCGGAGTTTCTAACTTATTTAGCGCAATCAAAGGGTTTTAATAAAACTGAGATTGAGTACTCGACGCCGACTGTTGAGTCAGACGAACCCTTAACCGATCGCAGCCTTTTTGGTGATTATGCCCTGATTGCTTTCAAGGACCATT
The DNA here is from genome assembly GCA_023481285.1 of Actinomycetota bacterium. GTDB lineage: Bacteria > Actinomycetota > Aquicultoria > Aquicultorales > JAMCWL01 > JAMCWL01. The sequence continues at coordinate 1,611 of JAMCWL010000060.1, forward strand.
CGACTGACGTCAAAGATGAGGAAGCACAATAATACTCTGGAAGGTGAACAATGCGAATCGGCATTAACCTCATACCGCTCTGGCCAGGCAAAATAGGCGGCATGGAAACTTACATCCGCAATATGCTGCCCGGTCTTTTTAGTCTAAACGGAGAAAAAAACGAATACCTCGTTTTTTGCACGGATTGGAATGCCGGGACGTTGCATTTCGAGGCCGATAATATCCGAAAGCTGCAGCTTGATGGCGGAAAGAACGCAAGCTTGATCAAGAGGCTGCTTCGAAAGACCTCGTCCAAGGTGGGGCAGCGCGACCTGTTCAGTTCACAGGCGAAATTGGCCGGACTCATTCAAGAGCTGGGCGTGGATTTACTGTTTTGCCCGTTGATCACCCTGGAGCCTCGAGGTGCGGGATTGCCGAGTGTCATAACCATCCCGGATATACAGCATGAATACCATCCAGAGTTTTTTACCGAAGAGGATTTGGCAAACCGGAAAGCCCAATGGAAATCGGCCTGTCTGGAAGCCACCCGGGTGATTACCATCTCTGAATACTCGCGCCAATGCTTGCTCGACCGTTATCAGCTGGCGGCGGATAAAGTGCACGCCATTCCGCTTGCGGTCGACGTCGGGTTTTTTAATTCACCGCGAAATCCCCGGTCGACCGACATCAGAGAGAAGTATCAAATCAGCGGTGATTATGCTTTTTATCCCGCCAATCTGTGGCGCCACAAGAACCACGCCACTCTTTTAAAAGCGTTTGGGATTTTCAGGCGGCGTCATCCTGGACGACTCAGGCTGGTTTTCAGCGGGTTCCAGCATGGCAAAGAAGATGAGCTCAACGAACTCGTTCGCGAGCTTGATCTCGAAGTAGACGTCAAAATACTGGGGCACGTCCCGTTAGAAGATTTGCCGGGCCTTTACCGGGGAGCGTCTTTTCTGGTGTTTCCTTCGTTGTTCGAGGGTTTCGGGTTTCCACTGATCGAGGCGATGGCTTGTGATTGCCCTATTGTCGCCTCGGACGTTACGAGTATTCCTGAAGTTACGGGGGATGCCGCGCTACTGTTCAATCCTTATGACCCGGAGGATATTGCGCAAGCAATGCACAGGGTGTTGACGGAAACAGGCTTATCGCGGTCACTGGTTGAAAGAGGCAGGAAAAGATTGCGGCTTTTCTCATGGGACAAGGTTTCCTCTCAAACTCTTGAGGTTTTAGTAGCAGCAAAAGAGAGCGGAGCCAAAGCCGGTAAAGAGTCGACTAATGTTTGAGGCGTCTGCATGATAAACAACAATCAACCTGTAGATAAAATGGCGATAGATTCCAACAAACCACTTGTCTCGATAACCACGCCCTCTTTTAACCAGGGGAAGTTCATCGAGGATACGATTAAGAGTGTCCTCGAACAGGACTACCCCAACATCGAGTACATAGTTGTTGATGGGGGTTCTACCGACAACACGCTGGATATCCTGAAGAGGTATGAAGATAGGCTGATCTGGATATCCGAACCCGATGAAGGCCAATCGGACGCCATCAACAAAGGCTTCAAGATGGCCAAAGGAGAGATAATCGCCTGGCTTAATTCCGACGACATATACATGCCTGGCGCTATCTCGACGGCGGTTGACTTTTTAGTCAAGCGCCCAGATGTGGTAATGGTCTACGGAGAGGGCTATACGATTGACGAGCATGGTGAGAATCGAGGACGATTCCCCGCGACTCAAAAATTCAATCTTTGGCTCCTCATCCACATGTGGGATTATATACTTCAGCCAACCACTTTCTTCAGGAAAGAGGCTCTCTTTCACGTCGGGCTTCTTAATAAGGATCTTCACTGGTGCATGGATTGGGACCTCTGGATTCGTATCGGCAAGCGATTCAAGGTAGTTGGCATTCCTAAATATCTGGCGTATGCACGAGTTTACGACGATAATAAAACCGAATCCGGTGGCCGAACTCGCTTCCGAGAAATTGTCAGGGTAATGCGTAGCTACGGAGAGCTAAAATACCCGATCGGATATTTCATTTATGGAGAGAGCGCTCTTGAAAAGCGGCTTGAGCTAAGGTTTTCACGGATATACAAGGCGATCCTGCGTAAGCTTCTGTATCCGGCGAGGGCGGTGATCGAATTAACGAGGGTGAAGATCGCAACCGATGTCCTCATGCAGGAGAGGGAAGGCGGCCCCAGGATAAGCTGGATTAAGTGGATTTACTCTATCATTTGGGCTTTACTAAAGAACGCAGTCGGCCTATCAAAACAAAAGCTGAGTGGTTTGTTCCATTTTGCGAAGGGGTTAGTTTGGGAATCACTGCCAACCGCGCTGCGAACACAAATTAAAATATTCCTTAAGAGAGAGAGCAAATGACCACGGAGCATAAGACCGTTAAGAACGACCAAGGGTTGGCCAATATTGGCCAACCCTTGGCGACAATCATCACTCCCTCGTTCAACCAGGGGAAGTTCATCGAGGACACCATTAAAAGCGTGCTTAAGCAGGATTATCTAGGCCTAGAATACATAGTGGTCGATGGAGGGTCAACCGACAATACGCTTGATATCCTTCACAAGTACGAAGACCATCTGACGTGGATATCTGAGCCTGACGAAGGCCAGTCTGATGCAATAAATAAGGGTCTGAGAATGGCTAAAGGAGATATCGTAGCTTGGTTGAACTCCGATGATGTTTATATGCCAGGTGCTATTTCCTCGGCGGTCGACTTTTTAATCAAGCATCCGGATGTTGCCATGGTCTACGGTAAAGGGGCTCACATTTATGAAAATGGCGAGTTCATGGAAGAGTACCCGACCGAGCCATTTGATTTTCAGAGGCTGGCTGAAACATGTTACATATGTCAGCCGGCCGTGTTTGTGAGAGCAAACATATTCAATGAGGTGGGAATGCTCGATACCGATCTCCATTTCTGCATGGATTATGATTTCTGGATAAGAATTGCCAAACGTTTTAAGGTTAGCTATCTGCCCAAGCATCTAGCCAGCACGAGGTGGTATCAAGATACGAAGACATTATCAAAACGTGTCGAGGCGCATGCTGAAATCATCAAGACGGTCAAACAGCACTATGGTGTGGTCCCGATGAACTGGATCTACGCATATAGCCATTACGTTCTCGATCGATTCTTAACGCGCGACAGCAAAACCAAGGATGTTATCTATGTGAGCTTACTAACAATCCTAGTATCTTATTATAACCATCGTGTTAACCGCGTATTACCTAAACCAGCTGACTTGAAAGAATGGGGGAGCAGGTTTCTCGCGCATCTTAAAGCGAAAGGAATCAAAAGAATATGAGAATCGGGATCGACGTCAGCTTGGCTTCTGGTGAAAAAGTCGGCGTAGGGTACTATGTTTCAAATCTCTTAGAAGCGTTGGCGAAGATTGATCAAAAAAATGATTACGTACTCTATCCATTTTTCGGCAACTTTTTCCCCGATGCATTGAAAGGTGTCAATTGTCAGCAGCCTGAAAATTTCCGCTTGTATTTGAATTCTGCACCCCGACCCCTATTAAGGGCAATGCGGTTTGTGCTTGGCAAAGACAACCGCCGCTACTTTAAGGGTGTCGATCTGCTCCATTGTACAAGCTTTTTTGTTCCTAAAAGCTTTAACGGCAAGACTGTTTCGACTATTTACGACTTAAGCTTCGTGCTCTTCCCAGAATGCCATACTGAAGCAAACAGGCTTCATTGTCTCGAAGGTACTCGCGAGTCGGTAAGCCGATGTCAAAAGTTGATCGCGATTTCCGAGAATACGAAAAGAGACTTGATGCAGTACTTCGATGTTGCCGAAGACAAGGTAGTCGTAACTTATCTGGCGCCCAGGGAGATATTCAAGCCGGTAGTTGATGTTAAGATCAAGGAGCGCGTTCTAGCTAAGTATGGCATAGCCAGTGAGTATATTTTCTCTCTTGGCTCAATCGAACCTCGTAAGAATTTTAAGCGCTTAATGCAGGCGTACGCCCTTCTTGACCAAGACGCTAGGGAAGCTTATAGCTTGGTGATTGCTGGAGGCGGTGGCTGGCTTAATAAAGATATATATGCTGAACTGGGAGCTTTAAAGCTTGAGCACACTGTGAAGTCGATAGGTTATGTTGCGGACGAAGACCTACCTACGCTTTACAGTGCGGCCACACTTTTCGTCTACCCTTCTCTTTATGAAGGGTTCGGAATGCCAGTGGTAGAAGCCATGGCATGTGGCACCCCAGTAGTTACGTCAAATAGCTCGTCGCTAAGAGAGATAGCTGAAGGTGCATCTATTATGGTTGATGCCCAGTCGGTTGAATCGATTTCACATGCTCTCGGGGATATGCTTAGCAATCCTGAAAAGCGAGAATCTTTTAGTGGCAAAGGTTTGGAGAGGGCACGCAAGTTTTCATGGCTGAAAACCGCAAGGAAGACCTTGAAGCTTTACGAGAGCTTAATTTGCTAACCAATCATTTCCTTGTCAAACCGAAAAAACGACTAACGCAGCGTCACTATAGAGATTCCTCTGCGAAGCTATACGGTTACTTTAAGAACTATCCCTACCCAAATCCATTTAATTGCTGGGACACCCCCTATATTCTATAATTACTACAGGTTGGTTTTCAGACAAACTGCAAAGGGGAAGAATGAGCGATTACATAAGTAACTATGTGCAGGAAGCGGCAGAGCTTTTACAGAGAATCGACGTAACGCGCGTCGAAAAATTCGTTGATCTTCTCTTTGAGTGCTGGAAGAATGATGGCACGGTGTATCTCTTTGGCAACGGCGGGTCGGCGTCCACCTCCCAGCACTGGGCTTGTGATCTTTTTAAATGCACTTGGGTTGAGGGCAAGAAGCGCTTCCGCTGTATGTCGTTGAACGATAACATGCCCCTCATGAGCGCTCTCACCAATGATAACGGATGGGGCGACGTCTACGTTGAACAGCTCAAGACCTGGTTTAGGCCGGGAGACGTTGCCATCGGGATTTCAGTCCACGGCGGGACAGGTGAGGACAAGGCGGGGTTGTGGTCTCAGAACCTGCTGAAGGCGCTTCAGTATGCGAAGGATAACGGCGGTAAAGCCCTCGGGTTGACCGGTTTCGACGGGGGAGCGATGGAGACACTTTGTGATGTCAACATCGTGGTTCCCGTAGAGTCGACGCCGCACACCGAAGGCTTTCACCTCGTCTTGGAGCATCTTATAACGAACGCTCTTACGGAGCGGATAAGAAGCTCAGACCTAGTAGAGGTCTGATAGGAATTGGCTCGCAAGGAACGCGCTGTCTTCATCGACCGGGACGGCATACTCAACGAGATGGTATTCGACGAGAACCACGGCGTGCTGGATAGTCCGTTCGTTCCAGAGCACTTGCATCTTAAACGGGGTGCTGGAAGGTTCGTAGCGGCGCTCAACGAAGCGGGCATAAGAGCGATCGTCGTTACCAACCAACCGGGTTTGGCGAAGGGCACTTTAACTGAGGAAAACTTATCAGCTATTCATAAAAAGCTAGCCGAGGGCCTAGCTGCCGAGGGGGGGCGCCTTGACGGAGTCTATCACTGTCCTCACCACCCGACCGGTTCTCCCCTTGGCGACAGCCGATACATCCGCGTGTGTGAGTGCCGGAAGCCTCTACCAGGCTTAATTAAAATCGCTGCGGAGGAGCATAACGTCGATCTTTCGCAAAGCTACATGATAGGTGATGGAATCACCGATATCCAAGCAGGTAAAGCTGCCGGCTGTAAGACCATCCTTGTCACCAAGCTCAAGCTCGATATACTTGAGCTTATGGTTATGAGACAGAGAGCGTTCCCTGATATCTTGGTGGAATCGTTGTCTAAGGCTTTGGATGATATCCTAAGCGGAAAAGTAGTCCATTCCTTTCCCAAGGTTGGGCTTTAATATAGAAAGTTAGGCGGCGTTTTAGGAGGCTAAATGGCCATTTTTGTCGATTCCTCAAAGTACTCTGAGATCGAGAAGTACTTTAAATGGGGCATTTGTTCGGGCGTCACCACCAACCCCAAGATTCTGGCGGATGATAAATCCATCTCTCCCGACCAACTAAAAACCGAGATACTGAAGATCGTCAATCTGGTAAAGGCGCCAGTAAGCGTAGA
>JAMCWL010000029.1 GCA_023481285.1 Actinomycetota bacterium
ACACCGCGAGCGATCACATGATAGAGAAGGCCCGGTGCTTCAAGCCTTGGTTATCTTGGCATAGGCTAAGTTTACAGAGGTTCAGCATATGAGCGTATGATTGCAACTTGTGCAACCAACGTCCCCATTCCATTCCGCAGGCCAGGGCAGGCCAGTGGCGTGCCCCCTCATGGCGACGGTCATCGTCGAGTTTTAACTACCCGCGGCCTCCGGACCTAGAACGCGGTTCCGAACAGAGCGCCGATTATGCGGATCACGGCAGGTCCTACGATCACCACGAAGAGGGCCGGAAAAATGCACATAAGCAGCGGAAAAACCATCTTAACGGGTGCTTTTACAGCAATTTCTTCTGCGTGCTGGAGGCGCCTGGTTCTCATCTCTCTGGCCTGAACTTTGAGGATCCGGCTGATGCTCACCCCAAAAACGTCCGCCTGAACTATGGCCATTATAAAGGAGTGAAGCTCCTCGACTTTCGTTCGGGTGCCGAGGTTTCGCAGAGCGTCCCTCCGTGAGATTCCCATCTGTATCTCCTGCAGCGCTCGAAAGAACTCTTCGGAGAGCGGCCCTGGGATATTTTGTACAACCTTCGTGAGCGCCGAATCAAACCCGAGGCCCGCTTCGATGGCTATGCTCAATAGATCGAGCGTATCGGCGAGCACCAATCTTATCTGGCGCTGTCTCTTCGCAATCTCGAAATACAGCCATAAGTTGGGCAGGTAAAAGCCGAGCCCTGATAGAAGAATCAAAACCAGCATGGAACGAGCAAGACTGACTCCCGCCAGCGGCCAAATCACCAAAGACAGCAAAGCTCCTACAATCACGCCAGCCAGCTTGATCGAAGCAAAGGAGTCGGCATCGAGCGCCCTGGGTGCGCCGGCCATGGTTAACCTTTCCCGCATGGATTCGGTGGCGCCGGCCGGGCTGTGCCTCTTTATCCAGTCCACAAACCGCCTGGCATAGGGAAGGATGACTCTGTCAAGTATGGGCTGTGTAAGGTCCTTCTCGTCTATTTTGCGCTCAATATCATAAGCCGCGAGTTGCTTGATCGACCGCCTTACCTTCCTCGATTCCGCGGCGGGTATAGCTACCGAAAGCGAAATGAGGAATACCGAACTAAAAGCAAGAACCAGAGATAGGGGATATATCATGCTAGCGCTCCTTATCTAGACTTCAATGCTCACCGTTTTTCTCAGCCACAGCCCACCGATAGCCATCAAGGCCAGCGCCACTACAACCATGGCGATGCCGAGCCCCGTCGAGAAAAGGGTGGCTATATAAGCGGGATTGGTGACCGCTAGGATAAACCCGATCGCGAAGGGCAGAACGTAAAGAATGATCGCGGAGAGCCTTCCCTCAGCCGTAAGGGCCTTTATCTGCCGGCGAATTCTCTCCCGCTCTCTCATCGTGTTCGCCAAAATATCAAAGACCTCGGCCAGATTGCCGCCTACCTCTCGCTGGATGTTGATGGCCATGACCGTCCAGTTGAAATCCGTACTGCCGACCCTCTCGGCCATGTTTAGCAAGGCCCGCTCCAGCGAAAGCCCGAGCCGCGCTTCGACCAACACCTTCTTGAACTCCAAGCTAATGGGTGGTTGGCACTCCTCTACCACCACGTTTAAAGAGTGCAGGAAGCTATAGCCCGAGCGCAGCGAACCGGCGAGCATCGTAAGGACGTCGGGAAGCTGGCGGTTGAATTTATCCTTTCTTCGCTCTATTAAAAGTTGTAGGTAGAAAAGTGGAAGCGCCGTGCCGAGCACGGTCGCGAGCAAGCTCACCCAGATTTTTTCGGTAGTGATATAAGCGACTATCGAGAAAAACAGCACCCCCACTAGGTGAAGGAGTATAAACTCGTTCGCCTTCAGGCGCACGCCAGCCTTTACGAGGAGCAACTGAATCGCCTCATTAAAACCGCGTCTTTCGGCAAGAAGACCGGTTGCCCTGAGCAGATGTTCGTAGAATTCAGCCCCCTTCTTTCCGACCTCTTTGGCCTCCGCATGACTTCTCTTGAAGACCTCCTCGTAAAAATCGATTTGCTTTTTGAGAAGGCTTCGCCCAGGAAAGAGCGCTCCCAGTAGATTTACAACGAAGAGGGAAACGGCCACAAAGACGCCGGCCAGGCTCATCAGCAAGACGATCTCGGATGTAGTTTTGAATGATGGAGCGCCGGCCCGCGTTTTTACGGCGGGGAAGCTGGCTGGCTTGAGCCGGTAACTTGGATTGGCGTATTTGGCCTTTCCGCCCACTGTTAGGTCAGCCGAATCCACCGTTAGCGAAAGATTTACGTCCCTCGTGTTGGCTTTAGAATAGTATGAGATCTCGTACTGGTTGTGGAGTTCGTTGGCGAGCTGGGCATAAAGCCCCGTAAGTGCGCCGGAGTTTGGCGCCATCAAAAACTTGCCGTTGGTTTTTTGAGCGACGCTCTCCAGAGAGGCGGTATTGAGCTCCGTCGACTTTAGGGCGACGGTGAAGAGGTTCGCGCGAATGGCGAGCGCTTTGGCCACCACCGATTGCTCTGTTTCAAGGCTTTCCGTGTCTTTCCCGTCCGAGAGAACTATCACATTCTTCTGCGAAAAGCTGCTCTTGCTCAAGCTCTCCACGGCGAGCGCCAAGGCATCGTAGAGCGAAGTTCCCCCGGTGGCGCTTAGCCTGTTTACGGCATTATTAAGAATCCCGGCATCGTCCGTAAAGTCGACCAGCTTCGTGGGAACCGAGCTGAACCCGACGATGGCGATCTTGTCTTGCACACCTTTTGCTTGGATGAACGCGCTGGCGGCGTTCTTGGCATCCTCGAGGGGCGTTCCATACATGCTCCCGCTCGTATCGACGACCAGCACAACTCCCATGGGATTGGCCGGGGTGGAAATGTCCCTTACCTCGAATCCACCCACAGGCTCTCCGTTTTCTTTTAAACTAAAGTTGCGCTTTTCAAGCTTGCGGACGGGATCGACGCCGCTCAGCATGACCGCCATCTTGACGTTCGGAAAACGTGAGGCGTCAACGGCTCTAAGGTCCAGCGCCGGCGAAGCCATAGCCGGGCGGGCCAGGAGCACCGGCAAGAGCAATATCGAGACAAGAAAAGAGCGCTTCATTTTTCACCGATCCTTAATATCGTTTAAACGGTTCAAATTCGAATATCTCCGCCGGAAGTTTAATCCCAAGGTCATCAAGTCGCTTGCTAAACTTGGGCCTAATACCGGTGGATTTAACCCGCCCCGTAAACTTGCCTTCTTCGTCGACCCCCATCGAGAAGTCGAAGCGGAAGATGTCTTGCAGGGTGATGATATCGCCCTCCATGCCCTGTACTTCCGCGACATGAGTTATGCGCCTGGTGCCGTCGCCGAGCCTTGCCTGGTGGATAATGAGGTCCATTGCCGACGATACCTGTTCCCTTATCGCTCGGACGGGGAGATCCATGCCGCTCATCAAGACCATCGTCTCCAACCTCGAAATCACATCTCTCGGCGAATTGGCGTGGACGGTGGAGAGAGAGCCGTCGTGGCCGGTGTTCATGGCTTGCAGCATATCCAGAGCTTCCGCGCCTCTCGCTTCGCCGACCACAATTCGGTCGGGACGCATCCTGAGCGCGTTTCTCACCAGGTCCCTGATGATTACCGCACCTTTGCCTTCGATGTTGGCCGGACGTGACTCGAGCCTCAGCACATGCTTCTGCTTGAGTTGCAGCTCGGCGGCATCCTCAATCGTGATTATCCGCTCATCCACGGGGATAAAGCTCGACAAGACGTTGAGCGTTGTGGTCTTCCCGGTGCCCGTGCCGCCGGAGACTATGATGTTCAACCGCCCTTTAACGCAAGCCTCCAGGAACTCGGCTATCTTCTCGGTGAACGTCCCCAGCTTGATCAAGTCCGTCGCCTTAAACGGGTCTTTAGCGAACTTTCTGATCGTGAGCATAGGACCGTTGATGGCTAGCGGGTGGACTATAGCGTTGACTCTGGAGCCGTCGGGAAGCCTGGCGTCCACCATGGGAACGGATTCATCTATCCTCCTGCCCACCCGCCCGACAATCTTGTCGATCAGCCTTCGAAGATGGTCCTCGTCGATGAACTTGCTACCGGTCTCGTAAATCTTGCCGTACCTCTCGACATAAACAGTCTCCGGGTTGTTCACCATAACCTCGGTCACTTCGGGGTCGTTCAAGTACTTCTCAATCGGACCATAGCCGACGACGGTATTCATGACGTCGGTCACCAACTGATCTTTCTCCGAGGCTGAAAGGGGAATATCCACCTTACTCAGAATGCCCTTTATCGTCTCCTTTACTTTTATGGCCAGCTTATCGTGGCTCGAGTCTTGCTCATAAAGCTCCGGCCCGAGCTCGTCTATTACCGCCATATGAATCTGCGATTCCAACTGTGACAGCCCGTCTAATACTTTGGATTCTGGAACCACGTGAGCGTCAACTGTGCACCCATTCGTTCTGGCAGTGGCCAATCGCTTGTTAATGAACACCGTGCGTTACCTCCCCCAACTGATGGTTCCCGGCCTGTTTTCGCAGGACCTCTTTTTCCTCATTCGGTACCACTTTAAGCAAAAGCTCTTGCAGCTTGAGAATGCTCTCTCTAACACCGGATTTTGAAAACTCCCGCACCAACGGCGCACCGCGGTTTATCGAAATCGGAACGATCCTGTCGCTCGGTATTTGCAAAGCCACTCTCATATCAAGCGTCTTGGAAGTGGAAAAGACGCTTGATCCCACCTTGCTATCCGCGCGGTTCAGCACCAGGCTGATCCTCTCGGGCGGATACTTTAGAAGCCTTAGGGTTTGCAGGGCCAGCTTGGTGTTTTTGATACTTGGAATGTCCGGAGTAGAAACGAGATAAATGTGGTCGCATAAATCGAGGACCGCCAGCTCCTTTTCGGAAAAGGCCGGGGGCATGTCTACTATGACGATGTCCCCCGTCTGCTCGATGGTTTTTAAGATACTCGCCAGGTCGTCGGCGGAAATCAGTTCGGCCAGTTCGGGCTGGACGGGTGAGACCAGTACGTCAAAACCGAGGGGATGGCGGGTGAGGAAGCTTTCCATCATCTCTACGTCCAGCCGGTCGATGTTGGCAACGGCGTCGTAGGCGGTATGCTTCGGGAAGATCTGGAGCGTTACGGCGGCGTCCCCAAACTGAAGGTCGAAATCGACGAGGATCGTGCGCTTCCCTTGACTGCGCTCGGCGCACGCGGCTGCAAGGTTTACCGCGATAAAAGTCTTTCCGACTCCGCCTTTGGTACTGAAAACGGCAACCGTCGTTGTCTCTGGTTTTACCGCCTCTTCGCTCGATCCCGCGGTCGGGACCTGGAGCTTGTTCGCCAGTGCGGACACCCGAGCGTAAGTCGTCCGTATCGCATTGTCGAGGGCCGGGGGGTCTACGGGTAAACCGATAACGTCCTGTACGCCCGCCCGCAGCGCACAGTGCAGGGTCTCCGTGCTTACCTCGTCAGTCAACAAGAGAAAGCCTATTTCCGGACGCTCCACGCGAAACGCGGCGCAAGACTCCAGAGATTCCTCGGCGGTAAAACTTGGTCCGAGGAGTACCACGGCTGGCGTTCCCTTCCTCAAAAGCCCCTCAATATCCTTGAGCTCATTAACCGAACCGAGAAACCCGTTTACCGTCGGCACCGAATTCTTAAAATGCTTGAGCCACGACTTTGCTTTCTCCGCCAGGATTACAGGTATCAAGTCTTATCGTTCCTCCTACTTTAAGACCGTGCTTATGGTCTGCCCGGTCGTAACGGCCTTCTCGGCGCCAGGGCCCGGACGCAGAGCCATCCAGAGCTTCCCCTCTTCCGCACCGAAGATCAATTTCTCGGCATCTTCCGGTGTTATCGCAAGCGTGGCCGTCGCTCTCGCCTGTAACTTCTCGGAAGATTCGGTCATCTTGATCTTCACGCCGCCCGTGGCGTCAGCGGGCTCATCCTTGGAGTCCTCCCCCGGCCTTACTACCGTCTTGCCTACCGCCAGAACTTCAACGTCCTGGAGGAGCACCTTGGTTATTGGCTTTCCGTCCGCCCCATCCTTGAGCGTCACGATGACGTCCACACGGTCGTGGGGAATGAGCATCTTCGATATTCCGGTTACATCGTCGATCGCTATCGACACCGCCCTCTTGCCGACCGGCACTCGGTAGGAGAAACCGATTTGCGTGGGCTCCCTAAACTTTGCCGTCGTTATCTGTTCGCCCTTGGCGATCGGCTGGGCGACGACCTGCTTTGCGATGGTTTTAAACGACGGGACGGCGTTCTGAACCGTATATTTCCTGGGGATTTTCTTCTCCACAAAGACTTCACGGTTGATCAGGTCTTCCGCTGTCACCCCGACCGGCACGTCTGATTGCGCCATGACCACCGCGACCAACTCTTCTCCCTTAGCAACCTGTGACTTTATCCCATTGACATAGGTTGCCAAGCCCAGTGCGGCAATCAGACCGACCGCGACCGAGATGCCGACAACCATCACCCTGGTTTTCATGCAATTTCCTCCTCTCTTTTACCGGCGTACAATCTTTCAATTAGCCGGCACAAGTCTGACCGTCTTTGGCCTTAACGGATCCCCGGGGTCTTTGTCGGTCCAACCCTTTCCGACCTCCGGGTATTCGACGAAGTACCCCCTGATGGTTCCCTTGCTGCTCCAGCTCTCTATGAAGAAGCGGGCAAATCCCGTGATGACCATCTTGTGCCGGCCGTTGCTGTCGAGATAACCGGTCAAGGCTACCAGGGGCACCGTTATGACCCTCGGGCAGGGGGGCTTGGTTGGGCTCCACGTCGTCCAGTTATGGGTATCCGAGAGGATCCTGTTGTTGAGCCCTTGATTGGTGGGACCCTGCATGTTCCCCGGCTCGGTCACCACTATGTCGCCGATGAAGTATTCGTATGTCGAACCTTCGCTTATGTTGACGCGGAACGCATTGCCGCCGCTCTCGTCGTCGAGTGCGAGGGCCATGAAGTTGCCGCCGTAAGGGTCGGAAGTCAACTTGAGGCTGTATTCCTGACCATACTCGAACCCATTGACCTTCACCGATAGAGAAATTGGGAACCCGGCTTGTGCCGAGGTCGGCGTCGCCTTGACCTCCCCGATGACCGAGTAGCCGTCGACGACCCTCAGGTAGGCGACAGGCCCGACGGTTTCAGATGCCGCGCCGCCACGTCGAATCTCGACATCGGCCGGATAAGTTCCGGCGGACGCGGGCGCGGCAAAAGCGCCCTGGTAGACGCGATTACCGGAGCCGTCAACGCCGCCATAGCTAAGAGTATGCTTAGTGCCCCCGACGACGAGAGCCACCGCATCGGGCATGACCGTCGCTTCGATGGCAACCCTCGCGCTTAGGAAGCCCGAAGACGGGGATGGATTTGCTCCGAGCGTCACCCACTTTACCGGGGTGGGCCCGACCAGGACCGCCGCCGCCGGATCAACGGTCACTCCATTGGCTGGCGCGTCCTTATCCACCGTCTTGGCGATGACGGCGTGGCTGCCATCGCTAAGAGGAGCCCCCACCGACCCGTTGAAAATGCTATCGTTATCGAGATCGGCGAGCTTCACCAACTTCCCGTCGAAGCCCGCCCATATTTCGTCCGGGCGAACGTCGACCACGCCGAAGGGAACGAGGTCATTCAAGCCGCTGATCCAAACCACCTTCGCCTTGGCCTTGGCTATCCTGGCGTCGTTGCCGACTCCAATCGCCCTGGCGAAGAAGAGACCTACGTTTCTGGAGACCGACACCTTGACGCCGTCGCTCGCGATTTCCACACTTTGAAGCTCGGTTTCGGGTACGCCATTTTCTTGGGCATATTCCTTGACCTTGCTATAGATCGCAGCCTGGTCCAGCCCCTTATATATAATCTCCTGCGCTCCGGCCAGCGCCGCCGCGTCGGCCGCCGTCTGCAGCTTCCTCTGAATATATGCGAGGTAGCCGTAGTCGACGGCGAGAGCCGTGAAGGCCAGGAAGCCTATGAGAAGCAAGGCCACGGTTATGGCGACCACTCCTTCTTCACCTCTTGTTGACCTTCTTAAATCCATAGCCTGCTCCTACTCAATACGCTCCTACTCGATGCGCATCGTCGCCTGCGTCGTGAGCCAAAGGCTGCTTATGCCGGAATCCCAGGCGGGCGAGAGTTGGAGAATCTGCTTGATTACCGGCACCTCTACCTGAACGGGGTAGTCAAGCTTCACCGTAACCATCCCGCCATCCGGCCTATCGTCATAGGGTGTGATTGTAACCCTGAGTTTCGCCTGGTCGAGCAAGGCGGCGGTGTTGCGAATGGCGGTCTCCGTGAGCGCGCCGCTTTCGTGAAGCGAAGCGTGCCTGATTCCCTCTCGGGCTGCGTGCGTAAGCGACAAGTAATTATTGAAGATGAGTCCAAAATAGATAATGCCGACCACAAGGAGGACCAGCGCCGGCGCTATAATCGCAAACTCGACGGCGCTCGCCCCGCTATCGTCACTATACGTATGCTTGATCCTTGAGATTACCGAATACCAAACAATCATTAAAAACCCGCTTACTTGGGCGGGCCCGCCCGCAGGGGACGGGCCCCATTCACGATTTTTTCTTTACGGAACAGCTATGCCACCCAACGCCGTCACAACATTATTAAACACAGTCTTGAGCTGCGCACCCATCGCGGTAACGACTAAAATAATTGCCACGGCGATCAGCGACACCATGATGCCGTACTCGACGGCGGTCGCCCCCTCCTCGCTCTTCAAGCGGGAAACCACCCGGCAGTAGAGCTTTGTCAACATACTCAATCACCCCCCTCCTAAGGTACTGGAACCAACTCTTTCGTCTCCTATTGGTCTCTCACACCGCCTCATTCCCTACCGTGTTCTAACCTAAACATCAAACCCATATGTAAGGATCGCTCGAAATGCATAAATGTTGTTAGATGTTGATATACAAATTCATTAAAGTTATTAATAATAAAGTTATCAATAACCTTGACCGCTTAGGGGCAACGCCTGCGTGCACACGGAAGATGCGGCGCCAAAACATTCTCAAGCCCGGTAATGCGATTTACGCGAAAAGGCGAGGGGTGCTCGTTCCGGCACTTCATCGAAGGTACGGGTAGCTGAAAACTCATGGATGGATTGCTTAGGGCCTAAAAGGCAGGCCCTCGCAATGATGACACTCGAATCTCAACTTTAAGCATTTCACGTTGGAGGGTGCTACTCTCGAAAGGACGCCCTTGAATTATCAACCGCTTTGCCATACCTGAGCTTCTCCGCCAACTTTCTAACCGCAAAGCTCTGATAGAATAACTTCTCAACCACGCTATTCGCCAGGAAATAGCTCGCCGTGGGGCTCAGCGGCCCAAGTCGATCCAGAAGCGAGGTGATGGCGTTTCTGTGGACGAGCTTCTGCACCCCCTTCAAGTATTTGAAGAGTTTGACGCGCTCGCGCGCCCGGAGCTCGGGGGTTTCGAAAACCGGAGTGTTCTCGATGCAGGTAACGTCATTCAGATACTCCTCCGGCTCCCGCAGGAAGAGCCCGTTTTCTTTGATCCAATCGTACAGCTCACTGCCGGGATAGGGGATTATGTTGTAGAAGTGAACATCCGCGATAGGGTATCGGAGGCTGAGCCTTACTTTGTCCTCAACATCGGTCCGAGTTTCATGCGGGGTGCCGACGACGAATAGCAGTTTTACATCGTAGCCGAGCTCGCAGGCGCTTCTAACCGCAGCTTCTATTTGCTCTATGGTCTCGCCCTTCTTCACTATCTCGAGCATGCGGTTGTTCCCCGCATCGGCTCCGAACGCGATGTAATGGAAGCCAACCTCTCTCATTCGGGCGAGCATATCCCGGTCCACCCGGTCGGCCCGGATCCCGTTCGAGCACCTCAAGAAGAGGCCTTTCAACCCGCGCCGCTCGATCTCATCGCAGATCTCATAAACCCTGGGTCGCACGTGGTTAAAATTGTCGTCATCGAAGTTGAACTGGCGGTAGCCCAGCCCGTACCAGTGCTCCATCTCATCAACGACATGCTTGGGGCTTCTCGCTCTGAAAACCGGGCTGATGAGGCGATTCGGGCAAAATATACACTGATGCGGGCATCCCCTGCTCGAGTAGATCTCCGCTTCTCTTATATAGCGGGAGAGCTCGAACTTCTCGTAACGGGGGAACGAGAGCTTATCGAGATCCATGAGGAACGGCCTTTGCTCGTTGACCACCACCCTGGAGCCGTCCTTGAACATCAGACCCTCTATCTCATGTAGAGCTTTATCTCCACGGCAAAGTTCGACGAGCGTCTCCTCTCCCTCATAAACGATGCCGAAGTCTATCTCCGGGCAATCGTAAAGGACCTTATCCTTCAGGATGGTAACGTGCGGCCCGCCGACCACGACCTTAACGCCATCATAGCCCTTCTTGATTTCGGCGATCAGCGCGTAAAACTTCCTGTACTCCAGCGATAGGAGGCTGAGGCCGATCAAATCCGGCTTGAACTCGTCTATCCTCCTTCTCAGATCGGCGAAACCATAACCCAGATTCATATCGATGACGTCGTAGGCGACGCCGTTGTCTGCGATCGCCTGGCTCAGATAGCCTAGACCGATGTGGGGCCTGATGCCCCGCCACTCGCCATGCGATCTCGGGTTCACGAAAAGCACTCTTTCAAAACTCATCCGCTCACCATCCCTATATCAGGACCGACGCCGTCGATCACGCTTACGTCATCCGACCCTTTCCCTTGCTCGATGTTCAGAGCGTATCGAGCTATTTCAGACCTGCCGGCGAAAACCTTATCCCCCGGTTTGACCGATATGGAGAGCGACTCAAGGTCGGGAATAATGAGATCGACCTGCGAGCCGAACCTGATCACCCCAATCCTCTGACCCAAGTCCACCATTTGCCCCTCTTCCAGATAGCTGACTATCTTGCGCACCAGCCTGGAAGCGATCTGCACGACAGCGACGCTGAAGTCGCCGTTGTCGATGAGCGTTGTGAACCGCTCATTCCTAAAGACGGCCGCCGGGTCTCTAAGCGATGAGAATGATCCGCGAATCGGCTTGAGCAGGACGACCCTCCCGGCGACCGGAGCCCTATTGACATGTACATCGAATAGGTTCATCTCGATGCCTATCTGGTGCCCTTCGCCGTTACCCAGGCCGGCGTCGGCAAGTTCGGATAATCTAAATTTGCGTCTCTTCTTGTCCGACACCGGCGTCTCTCCCGCTTCAAAGCGGTTGACATACCTGACAACCCCGTCGGCCGGGGATACTACGCTCCCATCTGCTCTCTCGGGAACTCTCTCGGGGTCCCGGTAGAACATGAAGGCGATGGCAACCCCTATCAAGAGGCCGTTTACTCCAATCTCTACTAGAAAAAGCCGGACGAGCGACGCGTTTTCAAGAGGACCGAACAGCCTGAAGACGACGTAAGCGGAGATAAGCGACGAGGCTATCGCCCAGAACATACCGGGTGCAAGCCTCACGTGCCCCTTGGCACCGAGCGCAATGAAAATGGACCCGGACACGGCAAGGCTTGAAAGGATAAGCTCAATCTCCATCTTAAAAGCCCCTCTTCCTGTAGAGATACCCGGCCATCAGAAACTCCGCGAAGAATGGCAAAGGATCCTCGAGCGAGAAGACCGCGAACTCGACATCCCCCGTCCAGGAGTCGAGATATTGCCGAAGCCCGATCCTGCGCTTCGCGATTTCCCGGACGACCGTCGGCAGATCGGTCGCGAGTCGGAGCCATTTGACGCCAATCTTGAATCCCTCAACTTGCACATCTTCGCCCATTAGGCTCCGGTATAGAAGGAAGGTAAAATCAACGCCCGCCCTGGTCCCGATCGAATGCCAACCCCAAGTCCGGGGGTTGACCTCAAGGAACTTAAACTTTCCGTCCCTGGGGTCGTATTTGAACTCGACCTCCGAGAGGCCACTGTAACCGACCGCGGCAAGCAGCCTCTTTCCAATTACTTCAAGTTCAGGGATATCGACGGTCTGGACGTACGTGCTGGCGTGGCCGAAGTCCATCGGGTGTTGCCTTGTTCGCCTGGCAACCAAGCTTGCCAGGACGTCGCCGTCTTTGCAGAGCGAAGCGAAGGAGTACTGGTTCTCCGAGCCGCCCGGTATGACCTCTTGAACCAGTAACTCCGAGTGGTCGATGACCGATGAGGCCAGCCTAAAAGCGGCGACGAGCTCCTTGAAGTCGTTGACGGGAAGCGCCTTTTTCTTCAGCGCTGAATAGAAGCGCCCCCTGGAAGCCGGCTTTACTATCGCAGGATAGGGGATATCCAGCAAAGCGAGCGGCCAGTAATCACCAGGAAAATAGGTCCTGGGAATATCGACCCCAAGCTTGGTTGCAAGCTCATAAGTAACTCGCTTATCACAGAAGTGCTTAACGACGTCCCATTCAGGAGTAGGAACGATGTAGCTTCTTCCAAGCACTCCCCTGTTGCGCGAAAGCACCTCGACCGTCCCATCGTCGGTAGGATAAAGCACCCAGCCCGCGACTCCTTTCTCAGATGCGAGACGCAGTAAAAAGCAGACCAGGCCGAGCTCGTCATCCCAATCCGGCCTGCGATAAAAACCCGCGGGATAACGGGAGAACCTCGATATCGATAGCTCTCTATCGGCCACTATAACCGGTATGCCGGCCCTGGCCAGGCTTCTCACTATGCCCAGGCCCTGATAATCGCCGCCGAGGACCACGCCACCCGGCTTGCCTAACGGGCGATTGACCCTAGATTCGCCTGCGATTTCATCCAGACCAACGCCTCGCTCCATCACACCTCGAAAATCCGGCTTGCGAAATCGATCAGAGTTACCGAATCTATATCTCCGGTCACGGTCACGGCGCTCCTCGTGCCGCCAGGCCAGTGCCAGACTCTTATAATGGGGGTTTTGGCTCTCTCTATCACCTCTAGAGCCCGCTCCCGCGTCTCCCACGTGCAGCTCGTTAAATAGACGGAGTAATCTCCTTTATCATCGGCCTCTTCGACCACAAATCCCTGTGACCTCAAGAACTCCCTGGTGGACTCATCGACCCGCCGCCCGACGCCGACACACGGTCTCTTATTGCCAAGCACTACGAAGTCGCCGCTCTTGACCAGCCGGTAATCTTTAAACCAGGCCTCATTTACTAAGGTTGTAGAGCCGTTTTTCAGAAGCAGCGTGACTTTCTGCGACCCATCGACATTGACCCGGTAGCCGCTCTCACACCTGGAGACGACCACCTTCACCCGCTCTTTCTCGAAAAACCAGTCGGCGATGTCCTTAAGCTTCGGCATCCAAACGCCCGGATGCATGCGATGCGTCTCGCCTAAAACGCGGTCGAGTGCCATCCGGAAAAAAGGCATCCGTTCGTGATGAAGCTGGATGGTAAAGAGATGGCCCCGCTTATAGCTCTCATTGAAGATGTTAAGCCATAGATCGGCGATCGACTCCGGGTCTGTGATGCCCAGTCTATCGACGACCGCTTCGTCGTCCGGTATCGAGACCGGAATTTCGATGAAGTTACCTATCCTTCTGGGCAGAGCGGGCGCTTCCTTACATAACCGGGCGCTGTAGAGAGCGATAAGCTTCTCATATGCTCTCTTATGCGACTGGCTAACCTCCAACTCATCCAAGACGTCCCAGGCTATGACGTCGCTGCTTTCCCACTTGAACCCAAGCCTGTCCACCGCATTCCAGGTATCTTGGTTATACCTCAAGTAAGGGCAGCGAAAACCGAAGTACTCTACGCCGTTATCCATGAAAACCTGCTGAGCCCGGCTCAGGTGGTCGATTTGCTTCTCAAAGCTGAGGCTCGAATAATCGGTATGGACAAGTCCATGAATGGCAAGCTCTACTCCTCTTGATTGTAGCTCCTTGATTAACGCCGGATGCCTCACCAGTATGTTCGCCGTTACCGCCAGGGTCGGGCTGGCGCCGTGCCGCTGCGATATCTCTACCAACTCATCGAGCCGGCGCTTTATCTTCTCGTCGGTAAGCCCGAAGCGGGCGAAGAGCGTGGGTATCCTCTGTGCAAGATTAACCGGGCCTCTGGACTCGATTAAAAACCTGGCAAGATTCACATTGACCTCCGATGGCTCACCTAATTACCATATTTACCCGTAGATGCCTGCTTGGGTAACCTCAACCTGCCAAGGCCATCAGACTTTCTAAGCGGCTTTGCCGGGACCCCTGCGACGACCGTACCGGCCGCCACGTCCTTCGTCACGACCGAACCCGCACCGACGACGCTCTGTTTGCTAATTCTGATTCCCGGGAGAATGATCGCCCCTATCCCGATCCAGGTATCTTCCCCAATAAAGACGTCGCCTCTCCTTGTGGGCGCCCACTCTCCGATCAGAGAGTTATTCGGATAGCTCTGAAGAACTATCGATACCCTTGGAGCGAGCGCCACCCTATCGCCTACCCTGAGCTTTTCCCGTCCGTTGCAATCATCGACGATCAGGAGACCGCGCCCGATCCACACCTGATTACCGATCGGGTAACCGGCAAGCCTCAGGCAGAGAACCCGGAGCGAATTCAGCGGCATCAGAGAGACCAAGTTCTTGAAGAATTTTCGAAAGCGGCTCTTGATCCCAGTGAATCGCTCAACTTCCACCTCTCCGCTTTCTTTCCCGGCGCTGAATAAAAAGTCATACGCCTTGATCAGGTTCGGTTCGACATGTTTCCAGGCGAGCGCGGTTTCAACGCGGCGCCTGCCGATATCCCCGGCCCGCCTGGCTCTCTCCCCATCGTCCAGAAATTCAAGTATCTTCGCCGCCAAGTCCGCATCGTCGTTCGGCCGCGCATAAAGCGCCGCCTCTCCGGCCGAGATGCGGGTTTCGGCGAGATCAAAGGCGACGATCGGCTTGCCGACGGCCATGTAATCGAGGACCTTGATGAAGGTCGAGTGCTCGTTCAAAGGGCTCTTTGGCTCGGGCGAAACGCAGACGTCGGCTGTTAAGAGATACTCGAGGATCAATCGCTTATCAGAGATCCAGCCGGTGAAGATGACATGCTCCTCGATGCCGAATTCTCTCGCGGCACGCCGGAGCTCGGGAGCGGAAGGACCGTTGCCGATGAGCACGAAAAGGATATCCCGCCTGCACCTCGTGTTTATCAGGTGATCGGCTGCCGACAGTAGATGCTCTATCCCGTCTTGGGGAGACATCTGGCCCATGCAGCAGACCATCCACTTGTATCCCTTTTTAAGCCCGGGATCCGCCGCGACTGTGAACTCGAGCGGGTAGAGGTACGGGCCGTTCCGGACGATGAATATCTTCTCGCCCGGTACGCCCCCTCGAGAAGAGGCGATTCTTTTGTAAGAGGCGTTAGTGGTTAGCGTGACGTCCGCAAGCCGGTAGCTCATCCTCTCCAGAAAGAGAAGCGCCCTGTAGACGAGCTTCCTCGGTCGCTCGAACCGCGCGAGATAGAGCTCCGGGCTCAAGTCGTGCTGGTCGAAGAGCAACTTCTTACCCAGTGGCTTAAAAAGCAAGGCGATCGAAAAGAAGATGTCCGGCGGGTTGCACGAGTGAATCACATCAAAACCCTGGTTCAGTAAGGCCTTTATGCTGAGAAAGAAGGTGGCCAGCCACGAATATGCGTACTCGAAGAGATACGACCATATTCGCCCGCCGCCCGCCGCCCGCTTGTAGCGGTATATGGAGACGCCATCGGCCTCCCAGTTGCCCTCTTCCTCGCGCTCACGGGGGGCGATAAGCGATACCCCATACCCGGCGTCCCTCAGGGCAAGTATCTCCCTCTGCATCCTGATATCCGTGGCTATGGCGCCGTTCTCTAGAATCACCAGGACTTTTCTACTGCTCTCCATTATCGCCCCTCCATTAATTGGGCCGCCATCATCTCGAGCCGGCGCCCCGCCCCATCGATCCGATAAAGCCCGCCCAACTCGCTCTGAACCGACCGACCGCCTTCTCACTTCTAAAGCCGTTAAGAAGGGAGAGCGCAAGCCAGACGCAGACGCGTAAGCCCAGCCCGACCCTCACCAGCAGGACGACGAGCAATCCCTCCGCGTAAGAATAATGCTTCTTTACTAAGCTGAGCTTGCTTCTTACGAGGTAAGAGTAGAGTAGCGGGTTGGTCCCTGAGTCTCCGTGGACGTGCACGAAGCGCGCATCGGGGGTAAAGTAGATCTTCCAGCCCTTCTTCCTCGCCCTAAAGCACCAATCCTTCTCTTCCGAGTACATGAAGAACCTCTCATCCAGGAGCCCCACGTCTTCCAGAGCTTCTCTTCTCAACATCAACGCCGCGCCGGTGACCCATTCAACCTCCCCCTGCCTCTCGTAAGCTTTGGGATCCTTGATGATCTCGCCGAACCGGGACATGCGCGGGAAGAGTTCGTGCAGGAAGAAGCTCTCGGCCATCTGGCCCAAAAGGGTGGGGAATTTCCTTATTGAGAATTGGAGCGAGCCATCCTCGTTATAAAGCCTCGCCCCCGCCGCAGCCGCGACGGGGGTCGAATCCATGAACCGAACCAGCCTCTCTATGGCTCCGGATAAAACCAGCGCATCCGGATTCAAGAGAAGGACGTATCTTCCCCAGCAGCGCAGGAAAGCGACGTTGTTGGCTTTGGCGAAGCCAAGGTTGTCACCATTTTCGATCAGGACGACGGATGGGAAGTATTCCTTAACCATCTCGGTGCTCCCGTCTTGAGAGCCGTTGTCAGAGACGATAACCTCGCAAGAGGCCCCCCTCGTCTCGTCGAAGACGGATCTCAAACACTCCCGGAGCATCACCTTTCCGTTGTAGCTGACGATCACCACCGATACGTCCGGCTCTTTAGCCGCCATCCAGATCAGCTCCCAACCAACGAGTCAGAAACGGGTCTCTGACTTCGAACGTATCCGGCAAGGCTCACGCCGAGGGCCGCGATGACGAAGAAAACGTATGTGACCTGTGTGAAGCCGAAGGAGTCGTACGTAGCGAGAGTGACGATGTAGGCAGCGCAGGAGGCAAGGATCGAAACGAGAAGGTCCCTCTCCTCGGGCATGGCGATAGCGCTCGCCCTCCAAATCTCCACCGCCAACTTGCGGAAGAAGCATATCAAGGCGACAAGCCCGAGAGCCCCCAGCTCAACGAGGACTTTGAGGTACTGATTGTCAACATAAAACAGCGCATTATTGTTCCACCAGCCGTATCCATGCCCATAAAGCGGCTTATCGATGAAAAAGCTTAATATCCTCGGATAATCGGCTACTCTGCCGTTGGGATTAAAGAGCTCGTTTTGTTCGAGAAAAGAGAGCGAAGAGAGCTTTACCAACCCGTCGATGATATTCGGAAAAACCAGATAGACGATGAAAGCTGCAAGTAGCAGGAGCAATCCGAACCTTAAGGCCCTGGAGGGCTTGTAAAAAGAGTAGACGGCGAGCATGGCCGCGATCGCTATGAGGGGCGTCCGAGATATTGTCAGCAGTATGGCAAGAGCGACCGACGCTATCGACAGGCCGTATCTCGCTCTCTCCTTTAGAGAGCTGGCGAACTCAAAGTAGTGGAGGGCGAGGGGAAGAAACATCGATAGGAGTACTCCGAGTGCGATCGGATGGCTTGCCGAACCGACGACGCGCAGGTGACCGCCGCGGAACATCGCATTGCCGACCCTCTCCAAGCTGGGCGTCAGGAAAGGAAGCACCTCGTGCGCGTTGCGAAAAAAGTTGAATCCGGTTAGGAACTCGACCACTCCGAGTGCGCCGACGAAAGCGGCGAGCGATACCCCAAACTTGAGAACCGAATTCACCTGATCGCGTCTCTTTATCGTCGAAAGGATGAGGTAGAAAATGAGCGCCATCGAGAATACGTATAGCAAACGCTTGAAAGCGTCAGCGAGCTTCATCGGCTCAGCTAGGTCCGATATATTGAGGGCAAAGGAGAGAAAGGCCACCCCGACGAAGCTGAGAAGGGCGACGCCCGCCGACGAATCGGTGATCCCGGTGTCTATATCGACCAGCAGGGACGCCAGCCAGAGAAAGGAGATCAAAACGACGACTATCCGGTCGAGCTGCACATCAACTGGCAAACCGGACCCTACCCTGTACAGCTCTACCGGTATGAGCAAGAGCACCGCCAGGTAGAGCATGAGCAGGCTTTTCCAGTCGATTATCGGAATCCAATCCATCCGATGATGCTTGCTCAACGGTCCTCCTTCGACTGAAAAGTCCGCAAGTATCCCTATCGCCGCTTATATCGGGTTTTTACTGAGCCGATGTCGCTCCATATTCTCGAGCGAAAACACGATGAATGACGCCCCAAAAACGGGCAGCACAAATGCGAGAAAAGCGAGCTCGCCTCTGCGAGATTGCGCTTTGGTCGGAGGCGAGGGCTGACCGATAGCCTTTATGACGATCCGATCCACGGGCTGTATCTTGTTCTTCGCCTGCTCCCACTTGACATAGTTGATGAAATTATTCGCCGCTTTCAGGGCCAGGCTCCTGACGCCCTCGGGATCGCTTCCCGATACCGAGATCTCGACGATCGGCAGCTTTTGGAGGGGGGCCGCGCTGATCTGCCCATTGACCTTCTTGATGTCCGGAGCCAGTCGTCCCGTCAACTGATCGCTCATCATCAAATGGGAGTAGATCGCGGCCAGGTCTTTAATTCTCTCGGTCCTCTCCCACTGGCCCCTTACGTCGCGATCGACGCGCCCAAGGCCGAAGCCCGACTCATCCAAGACCAGCTTGACGGTCGTCATGTAGGTCGCCGGCACCCTCTGACGGTAAGAGACGAATGGCCCGTCGCTGGGGTTAAGGTTCATTCGAACGCTGTATCCCACCAGGAACGAGAGGGCGGCGCCGACGATCACCCCCAGCAATATGAGGAGCTTGCGCTTCCACAGGACCGCTAAAATCCTTCCTATATCCATGGCACACCCTAAGGTCGATGGCTAAAGTGATCTGCGCTCGAAAATCGCTGGATTATATCCCCGTAGAACTCAGCTCTAAAACTTTGACCGGTCTATATCGGAGCGGATCCCTTTGTCGTTCAACCTGTTGTTCACCAGCTCGATCATCCGGTCGACCCGCCCTTGCCAACCCTGCCGCCTTGCAAAATCCATCCGCTCCCTTTTTTTCTCCTCGGGCTCCGACAGCGCTCTCCCGACGAGCTTGACGAATGACTTCGGATCGGGCGCTGTCATGATCAGGTCCCGAAACTGCTCCAGGCCCCTCACCTTCGTACAGATGGTTGGCTTTCCCATCGCAAGATACTCATAGAGCTTGAGCGGATTCATGGCGGCGGTGAAATTATCGTCGGTGTGGGACATCATGCAGACGTCGAAGCCTTCGATGTAACCCGGTATGAGCGACTGGTGCTTACGTCCGAGGAAGTGCACATTGGTCATTCGCTCGAGATGCTTAAAGTGGTCGGGGGTGAACACGGGGCCCACCAAGACGAAGGACGCCTCGGGCATCAGCGCCGCCGTGCCAGCCACAAAGCCGACGTCAAAGCGCTGTTGCATCTTACCGACGTATCCGATGATGGGCCTGGGCAGGTTCGCAAGCTCAGCCGGGATCTCTACCCCTGCTGGGCTGAAAAGATCGCAATCGATGCCGTTAGGCACAACGTGGACCTCCGAACGGCCGCCACCGAACCTGCGTGCAAGCACCCTCGAGACAGCGAAGATAAGATCGGCTCTCTCGCCAATCAGACGGTAGCCATCGGCTATCATCCTTCTTATCGGTTGAAGCTGGGGATGGAATAGCCAATCGTCGCGGGCATCGTAGACGACCAGGTCTTCGCCGATCTCGCCGGTCAACTTGGCGAAGACGGGGCTGTTCAGCCATAGGATAAGCGGAGCCGGCGGTTTTTTTGCTACCATATCTTTAACCAGCCGGATGAGCTCACCATCGTGAAGAAGGCCGTTCAACAGAAATGCGGCCCGGTGGGAGCGCTCTCTTGGCATTAACCTGATCTGCTCGATGACGGTCGTCTTCGGAGAAACTTCATCCAGGAAGTAACCGTGGATCGAGCGCCGGTAAAGCTTGCGTCCGGCTAGTCCTCCAGACAACCACCTGACAAAGGTCCTGACGTAGCTGGTCGGATTGTTCACCACAACCAAGGTGTCGACCGCCGGGTGGCGGCTCAGCGCCCACGCGACGTTCGCGCTCCTGTTTGCAAACCCCTTGCTTTCCCAGTCCTGCCACTTGTCGCCCAGGCAGAACATGATCACATTTATCCCCATCGGCATCACCAGCTCATGAGAGCCTACGCTTTCGCCATTCGTTGAAGGGAGGAGAAGATCGGGAATGGACGAGCACTTTATAAGTACCCTAACCGTTTTTTTATTAACCGGATTTCTGGATTGCTAACCTTTTCTTGCACCCAGAGCCGATAGCATCTCTGCAATGCGCCAGTTTGGCAGAGATCTTTTGGCCCAATTGGCGATGGACCTGCGGGCCAGCAGAACCGACGAAGCCGCGAACGCCGCTCCGGCCGCGAAGAGGCTTGCTCCCAGATATGCAACGGCGGACGTTTGAATCGGCAATGCCAGGCGGAGTAGAGCGAGAACCAGTGCAACAGAGATCGCGGGAAGAGCCGCTGGGAGCAGAGCCGCAGAAACGTCCCTCAGCCTGATCTCCAGAATTCGGAGTGCCGGCCTGAAGTAGAAGGCGGCGGCGGCGGCCACCGTGAGGCTCTGCGCTACGGCGATCCCGACGATCCCGTGGTAGGTCGCACCCCCAATCGCCAGAGGGATCAATATTAAGAGCCGGATTGACTCCGCCCTGAATGATATCTGTGGCCTTCCCGTCGCCTTGAAAACCTCGATCGCCTGGAGAATAAAGGAGCTGAGGACGCCATAGGCGACCAGCCCCCGCAGCGGTGCCACCGAGCTCCCCCATTTCGCCCCCAGAAGCAGGCCAAGGAGCTCCGGAGCGAGCATGTACATCAAAACAGCCGCGGAAAGCGAGATAAATGCGAGGCACCTGAGGGTCTTCAAGAAAGCCTCGGAGAGCTTTCCCACGTCATCCTGAAGCTTTGAGAAGAAGGGAAAGGTGATCTTGGAAACGATGAAGAAGGTTAACGTCGACGGCAGGCTCGCAATCCTGAAAGCCAGCGAGTAGTAACCGAGGGCGGAGGCCCCGAGCATGCGGGCGGTCACCGCGTTATCCGCATTGGACGTCGCAAAAGAGACGATGCTCGAGCCCGTCATGAACTTGCCATAGCTGAAGAGAGTCCTGGCGCTTTCAACGTCGAAAACCAGCTTTGGGCGCCACGGAGAGACGAGCCAGAGGAGTACGGCGTTGACGATGCGATTTGCCAGCTCGCCGAAGACCAAGCTCCAGACGCCATAACCCATCAAGGCGAGTGCGATCGAAACCACTGCTTGGATAAGAGCTCCTGCGGTATCGGGAATAGCTTTCTTTCTGAAGCGTAACTCCTTGTTAAGAAGAACGCTCGGAATGGTTCCGATCGATATCGGTAGGATGGCGAAGGAGAGGACCTTGAGTATAGGAGCAGCGTCCCGGTTCTTGAAGTAAAGTGCGATCGGATCGGCCGAGAAGTAACTAGCCAGCGTGAAAATCAGGCCGGAAGCGAGAACCATGTAAAAGGCCGTGCTGGTAAGCCTCTCCGGGCAATCCTTCCGAAAGACGAGGGCGGACCCCACGCCCATATCCTGAAACATCCTGATGACGCCGATCGCGATCATGGCTATCCCGACCAGCCCGAAGTCGCGAGGCTGAAGAAGCCTCGCGAGGACGAGAACGGCGATGAAAGAAATCGCTTTCCATACGCCGAACGACAGGGACGTCCAGATCAGCCCGCGGATAACTTTTCTTCTCAAGCCGACAGACACCTTATCGATCCCCGCTGTAAAACCCGATGTTGTGGTCGATTAAGAGACTCTCCTGGTCGTTCCGAGGCCGACTTGAGCCACACCTACCTCGCCGCATTCCGAAATAATACGCTTGACCCTTCGGCCGACCTGTTCGAGGATAAAACCGTCAGGAAGATCAGCCGGATCGAGGGTGTTCCTGCCATCAACGACCAGGGGCTTCGCCATCAGACCGCGGATGCGCTCCCAATCGAGCCCGGCGTAGAGTGGATCTTCCGTCGCGATGACCAGAGCTTCCGCACCCTCAGCGACCAGGTAAGGATCTTCGATGAGATCGACTCCTGTCAGGACCTTTCTCGCCTGCTCTAGCCCAAGCGGATCGAAGGCCGTGACATGGGCTCCCTCGAACAGTAAGAGCTTCGCCAGATCGACGCCGACGGAGTCCCTTACGTCATCGGTATTCGGCTTGAAGGTGAGGCCGAGGACGCCGATCCTTCTTCCGTAGAGCCGACCTAGATGCCTGCGCAGCTTCTGGATGGGCCTCATTTTCTGCATCTCATTTACCTCTATCACGGCTGAAAGGAGCTCAAAATGGTAGCCGTTGTGGCCGGCCAACTGCTTCAATGCCTTGACGTCTTTAGGAAAGCAAGAGCCGCCGTAACCGATGCCCGCTCTCATGAAGTGGTTGTTGATTCTCGGGTCGAGCCCCATCCCCTCGGCAACGACCGAGACGTCAGCCCCAACCTCCTCGCATAAATTAGCGATCTCGTTGATGAAGGATATCTTCGTCGCCAGAAAGGCGTTCGAGGCGTACTTGATTAGCTCGGCATTCGTCGAAGTCGTGCGGATGCACGGTGCTTTCAGCGGTTCGAAAAAGCTCGCGATTCGCTCGATCAATTCCGGGACATCGCCGCCGATGACGATGCGGTCCGGAGTCATGAAATCGCGCACCGCCTGCCCCTCCCGGAGAAACTCGGGATTCGAAAGGTAGCTTATATTGGCCGACCTCTTGCGACTGAAGAGCCGGGAGAGCTTGGACCCGGTTCCGACTGGAACGGTGCTCTTCATAACGACGATCTTCTCGCCGGTCGCCATCGAAAGGATCCGGTCAACCGCGCCGTTTACCTGCGAGAGATCGGTCGTCCCGATCGTGGTTGTCGGAGTGCCGACGGCAACAAAAAGGATGCTCGCCTCACGGATAACGCGATTGAAGTCGGTGGTGAACTCGACTTTTCGTAGACTTAGATTCTTAGCAAGCAGGGGCTGAAGGTCCGGCTCGTATATCGGCGATACGCCCAACGATAGTTTCTCGACCTTTTCCCCGTCGACTTCGCTGCATAGGACTTGGTTGCCAAGCTCCGCCAGGCATACCCCGGTGACGAGACCGACGTAACCGCAGCCTATCACACCGATTTTATCCATGACACTCCTTATTTCCTCTACTGTCAAAGGGCCATTCATATACTCAGAGGCGTTATGAGCGACCCATACGCTCCGTAACTACGGAAAGTCGCAGTGTGGATGCCTGGTAAGCTTAAGAAGCATGCGCTACTCCGTTGACAAACTACTCCTTATTTTTCCTTTAAACCCCCGAGCTAAACGGATCATCCACAGATGGAAGCGGTTAATTAGAGAGATTGATAGCTTACCGTAGTTAGGTTTGCGCCGCCTGTGTGATTGGTCGGGGCTTGAACTGGGTATAACAGCTATGGCTAAGTGGCAAAGGCTCGGGATATAAGGAGCGCTCTACCTTGGAGTTCGCGGTTAAAAAGGATAAAACCGTAAGAGATACCTTTCTAGTCTTCGGAAGCCCGATGATCGAACAGGAAGAGATAGACGAGGTGGTCGACTCGCTTCGCTCAGGTTGGCTTTCTACCGGTCCTAAAGTTGCCCGCTTCGAAGAGATGTTCAAGGAGTACATCGGCTGCCGATACGCAATAGCCCTGAACTCCTGCACGGCCGGGCTTCACCTCTCCATGCTGGTGGCGGGGATCAAGCCGGGCGATGAGGTCATCACCACACCGATGACCTTTGCGGCGACCGCCAACGCCATCCTGCACGCGGGCGCGACCCCCGTCTTCGTCGACATCAATCCCATGACAACGAACATCGATCCCTCGCTCATCGAAGAGAAGATCACGGAGAGGACGAGCGCGATAATTCCTGTCCACATGGCGGGGAGGCCGTGCGAGATTGACCCTATCCTCGATCTGGCCCGCAAGTATGGCCTCCTTGTGATCGAGGATGCGGCCCACTCCATCGAGGCCGTCTATAAGGGCCGCAAGATAGGAAATATCGGGGATCTCACCATTTTTAGCTTCTACGTCACGAAGAACCTAGCCACCGGAGAGGGCGGCATGGTGACGACGAACAACGAGGAGTGGGCCGAGGAGATCCCAGTCTACGCATTGCACGGTTTAAATAAAGGAGCCTGGAAGCGCTATTCAGATGAGGGATTTAAGCACTACCATGTCGTTCGCCCTGGATACAAGTACAACATGATGGACGTCCAGGCGGCCATCGGCATCCACCAGCTTCCTCGCCTTAAGCGGTACCACAAGCGCCGTGAGGAGATCTGGCGTGCTTACGACGAGGCCTTCGCGGATCTGCCGCTTACTATGCCCGCACCACCTGAGCCGGAGACCGTTCATGCCCGTCACCTCTATACGATACTGCTGGACCTGGATCGGTTGACGCTTGACCGGGACCGCTTCCAAGAGGCGCTCTACAGGAAGAACATCGGGACCGGCATCCACTTTGTCGCACTGCATCTCCACCCTTACTATGCCCATACCTTAGGCTACAAGCGGGGAGATTTTCCAAACGCCGAGTATATCTCGGACAGGACGCTCTCCCTGCCGCTCTCGGCTAAGCTCACTGACGATGATGTGGGTGACGTGATTGAGGCGGTCCGCGAGGTTGCCGATAGATACTCGAAAGCCGGTGCGCTCGGCGCATAAATCTTCAGGCGCATGGGGACAGGCCGTAGCTTATCGCGGTACCCGAGCTCCTTACCTTGCAAACCGGCGATGAGCAGCGTCTTCACAAGGAGTGGCTCATGAAAACGGTCGCATGGGTTAAGCGCATATACCTTGAACCTTCCGAGACCTTTATCTACGAACCCCTGTTGCTGATGAAAAGATGGCGGCCCGTCGTCCTAGTCCAGAGGATGGAAAACATTGAAGCGTTCCCCTATGAGGACATCGAAGCTTTTGAAGCCGACGGTAACGGGAACCTCGTCGCCAGCCTCTTTAAGCGCTTTAACGGCTCTTACGGTTTCAATGGGTTCCTCCGCCGCAACTGCCTAGAGCGAGGAGTCCGCGTTCTACACGCCCACTTCGGACCGATGGGGCTTGCCGTGATGAGGGCGGCGAAGAAGCTCAGCCTGCCGCTAATAACGACGTTTTACGGCTATGACGTAACGATGTGCACCAGAAGCTCAAGGGGATTGAGGAGATTTCAAGCGATGTTTTCTGAAGGAGACCTCTTCCTGGTAGAAGGCCCGTACATGAGGCGAAGCCTGATTGGTATGGGTTGTCCGGAGGAGAAAATCAGGCTCGTTCACATCGGCATCGACCCCTGTAGCTATGTCTTCAAGCCACGCTCCCTCCGGCATGGCGAGCGGCTGAGGATCTTGGTTGCCGGTCGTTTCGTGGAGAAAAAGGGCGTCGAGCACGCCGTCCGCGCGGCTGGACGACTTGCCGCGGGAGGGCTCGACTTCGAGCTCCGCCTAGTTGGAGATGGGCCTTTAAGGAGCAATATCGAAAAGGCGATCGAGGAGGAGAGACTCGGAGAGCGTGTAAAACTCACCGGCTTCCTTCCCCACGGTGGATTGCGTGAGGAGATATACTCGGCGCATATCGGCATCGTGCCGAGCGTCACCGCCTCTAACGGTGATACAGAGGGCGGGGCGCCCAAGACGTTGCTGGAGATGGAGGCGTCCGGCCTTCCGGTCGTCGCGACACGCCACGCCGATATTCCATACGTTGCGCCGGAGGGAAAGTCCGCTTTCCTTGTCGATGAAGGAGACTCCGAGGGGGTGGCGAGGGCGGTCCTTAAGCTCGTCGATGAGAAAGAGGGCTGGCCCGATATGGGAAAAGCGGGATCGGATCACATCAGGCAAAACTTCACCCTGGCTAAAGTCGTCGAAAGCTACGAATCGTTCTACGACGAGCTGTCTGCGAGGTAGGGTTCCCATAGGTAGGGGCGCTCGAAGGCGCCAAGAGAGCATTCCAAATCGTTGATGTGCTTGACAACCTGCGCCGGGTTTCCGACGACGACCGTATTATCCGGCACGTTCTCGGTGACTACTGAACCGGCACCGACCAGGGAGTTTCGCCCGACGACTACGCCGGGCAATATCGTCGCGTTCGCCCCGATTCGGGCGAGGTCCTTTACGGTAGCGCCGCCCTTACACCCCTTGTACTTCGGACAATTCATGGGATGCGGATCATCCGTGAAAACGACGTATGGCCCCACAAACACATCGTCTTCGATCGTCACCATCTCTAAAAAGCAACCGGTATGGATCCTGACACGATTGCCGATTCTATTACCAAACTCAAGAACGGTGTTGGTTCCGATGCTTACATAGTCTCCTATCAGATTATCCTCCCGGATTGAGACCCCCTGCCCGGTCTGGAAATGATCCCCTATCACCGAGCCGGCGTAGATCGTAGTAAAAGGCCTTACAATGCCATTCGATCCTATGACCAGCTTCAGCTCGCCCTCTCTTGACTCGCGGGGTGGCAAGCCGATGAGAGAAAACGGGCCGATTCTCGTGTCGTCACCGATCTTAGCTCCCGGATAAATACGTGTGAAATCTAACCGGACAGTCGAGTTCGCCATCTCTCATTCTCCACGAAGTTGCCGTTGCACATAAGCGAGCTTTCCGCCCGCTCAAGAGCTCTTACCACGCGAAGGCCGTCCAACCCATCGGTCTTCGGGCGCCTACCATCAAGGATGCACTCGACTAAGTGCTTCGCCAAAGCCTGCAGCGGCTCGTAATTATCAAGATGCGGCGAGATGATATCACCGCACCGATAACTCAACTGGAACTCTCCGAACGAACTGGGCTCGACAAAGTAATTGATGTCCGCCATCGCTCCAAAAGAACCTTGTTCGACGAGGTTCACACCGTGGTCGAAGAGCTTCACCTTCTCCACGCTTTCGGTATCGTCGTAGATGAGCATCTTTTTGCTCCCGACTATCACCGTCCTTCTCAGCTTGACTGGCGATAGCCAGCTAAGCTGGAGCTCAGCGACGGCGCCTGACTCAAACGCCAGGTTAATAAAGACGACGTCCGGCTTATCCGGCCTTAAACATCCCCTGCCGAATGCGTGAACCTGCAACGGCTCCTCATTCAGCCAGTAAAAGAGCATTGAAAGATCGTGGGGT
The DNA here is from genome assembly GCA_023481285.1 of Actinomycetota bacterium. Taxonomy (GTDB): domain Bacteria; phylum Actinomycetota; class Aquicultoria; order Aquicultorales; family JAMCWL01; genus JAMCWL01. The sequence continues at coordinate 27,123 of JAMCWL010000029.1, forward strand.
GCGAGATCCCATATGACGCTAACATCCGGCTGATGCAAGCCCAGGTTTACACGACTCGAGCTTATATAGTAAATATCGCCGAGTTCCCCTGTATCGATTAACTCCTTGATCTTTATAACCGGGGGATTGTATTTAAAGGTATGGCCTACCATAAGGATCAGATTCTGCATTTCGGCCAACCCGACCAGCTCCTCAGCCGATGCCGAATCCGCCGCCAGAGGCTTCTCGACAAAGACATGCTTTCCCCGCAACAGCGCCTTCTTTGCCAGCGCGTGATGAGTCGATATCGGGGTGGCGATGACAACCGCGTCGACCTCATCATCATCGGTCACTTCATCAAACGATTGGGTGAGGAGAAGGTGGGGATACTTCAGTGCCGCTTTTTCAAGCTGAATGGGGGATCTATCGCAGACGTACTTTACTCGGCACTCTGAGAACTCCATAAAGTTACGTAAAAGGTTCGGCCCCCAGTAGCCGTAACCGACCAGCGCTAGCGTCAACCTCTCAGCATCCGCCATTACCAAGCTCCTCGGGTGTTGAAAATCACTAAAAAGGTCTTCAGGATTATCTTCAAATCGAGCCAGATCGACCAGTTGTCGATATACTCGAGATCCGATGCGATCATCCCATGAAAATTTTTTTCGGATCGCCCGCTTACCTGCCAGAGACCAGTTATGCCGGGCAGAACCGATAATCTCCTCATGTGCCATGGCTCATAACTTTCGACTTCATATCGAATAGCCGGTCTCGGTCCGACCAAAGACATCTCACCTTTAAGAACGTTTATAAGCTGGGGAAGCTCATCGAGGCTGGTCTTTCGAAGGAATCGGCCGAGCCCCGTGACCCGAGGATCGTCCTCCATCTTGAAGCAGCCATTCTTGCCCCTTAAGCCATCGCCCGACCCGGCCGCGATGAGCCTCATCATATAATCCTGATGGACGCCCTCACCGCAATCGCTGTACATCGAGCGGAATTTATAAAAGGCGAACTCTTTTCCACCTCCACCGATTCTTCGCTGGACGAATATGGCCGGGCCTGAAGAATCGCACTTGATCAGTATGGCTATGGCCAGTAAAAGCGGCGACAGCAAGGTAAGGCCAATGATTGACCCGGCCAAATCGATCGACCGCTTCAAGAAAGCTCCCAAGGTTCCATAGGTTTTAGAGCCCTGGACCGCCAGCACTTCACCCTGTCTTATGCCAACCACCACCTTGCAGCATATAATAAGTCACCGTGCCTCAATCGGTTTTTGCCAGATTTAGGCTCCTCTTAAACGTGATTACACTGATCAGCGATACTGCTAAGCGCTCCTAAAGGAGCATGTCTATCCCCGCTCATGTTACGCAAAATGGGGGCGGGCCAGAGGCACGAGCATCGATTTAACAGCCGTCCCTTTAAAAAGCTACGCCACCCCGGAACCGCTCAATGAGAACTCGATGACCTCGTAGGCGACTCGCTCGATATCCGGCTTCCGCAAGCCGGGAAACATGGGTAGCGAGATTATTTGGTCGGCCAATCGCTCGGCGACAGGAAAGTCCCCCCTCCCGTATCCGTACTCTTTAGTAGACGGTTGAAGGTGGAGCGGAATGGGATAGTGGATGCCGGTCTGGATATTCCGACCGGCAAGGCGTTCTTGCAGCAAGTTCCTGTTTTCAACCCGGATGACGTAGAGGTGGTAGACATGATCGTTCGAGGGCTTGCAAAACGGTACGACGACCGGAGAGTCCTTGAAAAGAGCGTTGTACAGCTCGGCGCCGCGACGCCTCTCCGTGTTCCACCGATCCAGGTATTTCAACTTTACCCTGAGAACTGCGGCTTGTATGCTATCGAGCCGACTGCAGAAACCCGGCTCGGCATGGTTATACTTACCGCTCTCCCCATGGTTCCTGAGCCTCGCCACCCGCTCGGCGACTTCGGAGTCGTCGGTGACGACGATGCCGCCATCGCCGAGCGCCCCAAGGTTCTTGCTGGGATAGAAGCTGAAGCAGGCTGCGTCTCCAAAATGGCTGACCTTCATACCGTTGATCGAGGCGCCGTGCGCCTGACAGGCGTCCTCTATGACCTTGACGCCATGTTCTGCGGCCATCCCGCATATCTCCTCCATATCGGCCGGTTGACCGTACAGGTGTACGGGCACAATCGCCTTCGTCCTCCCGGTGATGGCTCCTTCGAGCCGAGCTGGATCCATGAGGTAAGTATCCTCGTCGACGTCGACGAGGACGGGACGCGCGCCGCACCTGATAATCGCTTCAATTGTGGCGATAAAGGTGTTCGGCGTGGTGATCACATCGTCACCTGGCCCCACACGCAGGGCCCGCAGGGCTAAATGAAGGGCGTCAGAACCCGAGCCCACCCCAATTGCATGTCTAGCTCCACAATAGGAGGCGAATTCCTCTTCAAACATCTTGACAGGGCTTCCGAGGGTGAAGCTGCCGTCAGCAATAACATCGCTGAGCGTCCTCCCGATCTCATCGCTTAAGGCCAGGTGCTGACTTACCAGGTCAACAAGGGGGATTGCTTTCTCGCTCATTTAACCTCCTTTTTGGAAGGACTGCTACCGCCTGTGCTCTATATTGCTCAGCGATAATTAAATGGCGTTGCCCGCCGCTGAGCTGCAATACCGCTTTTTTCCCTATTTGGCGGAATCTAAAATCACGCCACGGCCAAAGGAAACTTCAGTTAGAGAATCAGCGATAGCAGCTCCGACTAGGATTCCTATGAGTGTTTAGCCTTTTCGCCTCAGGGAATATGAAGATCGGCCATGTATAGATTGATTAAAACCGCCGTCACGACGATCATCTTAATCTCTATCCCGGCAAGCGCGCTCTTTGGCACTATCTACTGGCGCTCTCTAGGAGGCTTAATCAAAGAGCGGCTGAACATCAAGCAAGAATTAAAGCTTTCCAGCGAAAAAGCCTACTTCTTTGTTGACGGAGCTCTCGGCCGCGACGAGAACCCTGGTACAGAAGAGAAACCTTGGAGGACGCTAAGTCGGGCGGCTCAAGTTGAACCGCTTAAAAAGGGTACCACCGTCTTTGTTAAGCGAGGCACCTATCACGAAACCTTGAGCCCCCTGAATTCGGGAAAGCCTGGTGCGTCTCTAGAGTTTGCTGCTTATCCTGGCCACAGAGTCACCCTTGATGGCCGGCGGTCACTGAAGGAAGGCATGGACTTGGGTGACAGAAGCCATATCACGGTGAGGGGCTTTACCATAACCAGGTTTACTGGTGACGGCATCGAGGCTCTGTTTAAGAAAGGGCAGGGCGATGTTCGAATTGTCGACTCTGAAATCTACAGCAACGGCGGCCATGGCATACGCCTTGAGGGTGGAGCGAACAACGCAGTAATCGGTTCCAAAACGTATGACAACGGAAAACGCGGCATCTATACGGTGGAGGGCGTCGACACCGCAGTAAGGAAGAACGAGAGTTATCGCAACCTTGACGAGGACGCCATCTTCTTTGGAGACGAGAGCGGGGTGATTGAGGGAAACATCCTCCATGACCAGCTCCGCTCAACGAATCCCGAAGCGCATATCGATGGGCTACAGCTCTACCGGCCCCCGGGCAGCACCAATGGCTCGGTCCTTATCTCGCGCAACATCTTCTTTAACATCCACAATCTGCCGATTATGCTCGAGAACTATCGAGGAGTGCGCATTGTCGGCAATGTCATTTATAAAAGTAATAGCGTGGGCATTAGCATTAAAGCAAGCCCCAATACAAGAATCGTTGATAACTTGATATACCGCCCACGCTACGGAGGCTTGAATATTCATAAAAAAAGCACGGGCTGCCGGTCCACCGGCAATATAATATTTGAAGCCGGCTCGCCGCCTTACGAATTCGATGACAAAAGTATTGCCGGTTTCTCAAGCAACCGAAATCTGATAAGCGAAGCAGGCTCGAATTATGTAACGTCGCTTGATAAGCAGCTCATAGATTTTACCAAATGGCGCCGGCTGGGCTTCGACAGAAACAGCGCCAACGCTCGCGACAAGAAGAAAAGCATCGAAACAATGCTCACAAAGTACCCAGAGCTTCCTAATAAATAGTAGCGACCGCCTAGAGGCACCTTCAGGCCGACCGACCGCCGACTGCCGAAACGGTCGCCGGAACGGTCGCTCTAGGCAATAGGCTCAAGGCCATAGGGTTGAGTGGACAAATTGACGAATTTAAGCTCCATTACCGCCTCCACCTGCTGGTTTACACTGAACTCAAGTTCAGTTATCCACAACCGATAATCCATATGCTAATTGCACATTTTGTAAGCATAACGCCTGGTAGCTGAAGTGCACGGTGCCAGGCACCAGTTAATATGGCATCACCCATCTGGTGGCAGCGTTGTTCCAGTAAGGCGTCGAGTAGACCATGACGG
>JAMCWL010000009.1 GCA_023481285.1 Actinomycetota bacterium
ACCCTTGCCGTCCGGCTAACAGTTCCCCCTGCCGGGCCTGTGGAGGACTTTCACCTCCGAGTGCGTGCGCCCTGCCGGGCGCACCACAATAAAGAAAGGCCCCTTTTCAGGGGCCCTTCTTTATTTTCGGGGGCCTTTTTGCTATCCACCATACCAGTTCATGGGATTTTGGGCAGCCCCATCCACATAGATGCGGAAGTCCAGATGCGGACCGGTCGAAACGCCCGTCGAACCGACGGAGCCGATGACCTGGCCGGCTGAAACGCTCTGCCCCGGCGAGACGGCGATGTCGGAGAGATGAGCGTACGAAGACGAAAGGCCGTTCCCGTTATCGATAAGGATGAAGTTGCCGAATCCACCGAAGTAGCCGGCGTCGATGACGGTCCCGCTGTTCGCGGCGACAACAGGCGTCCCTTCCGCCACGGCGATATCGATTCCCTCATGGAAGGAGCTCGCTCCCGCCGTGGGGGCGCTTCTCGAACCGAAGACCGATGTTATGTCGGCCTGCGTACCGGTCGGCCAGACCCAGCCGCCCGCCGATGGCGCAGCCGCTGGAGCCGGAGCCGACGGCGCTACGCCCCCCGCCGACTTGGCGCTCCCGAGCGCACTGTTTGCGCCCGCAGTCTGCGAAGCTTTCCACGCATTGATGCGCGCGACGATCGCGTTGGCGTCAGCTTCTTCCTGACGCTGGGCGGCCAGGAGCGCATCCTGGTCTTGCTTGAGCTTATCTATCAGACCCTGTCGCTGTACCCTCTCCGCCTGGAGAGATGCCAACCTCGATTCCTGCTCGCCTCTAAGCTGGCCTATTCTTTGCACTTCCGCCGCCATTGCGACCTGCTTCGCCTGAATCGCGCTTTTCTGCTGCTCCTGCTCTTTCTCCTTGGCCTCGATGACCGCCTTCGTCTCCTGTACCTTCTTCACGAGATGAGCGTCTTGCGCGACCACGAACTGGAGAAAGGAGAAGCGATTCACTAAGTCCTTGAAGCTTCCTGAGTTTAGGACGATCTCGTAGTAGCTCTTCTTGCCATTCTTGTAGACGCCCTTGACTCGTCCTCCAAGAATCATCTGCTGGTAGCGAAGCTTCTCCTTGGCTGCCGCCAGGTCCTGCAACGTCTTATTGAGCTCAGCTTGAAGAGCGGCCAACTGCTGCTCGATCTGGGCTTTTTGCGCCGCGGCTGCATTGAGCTCTCCCGTCAGCCTGTTAAGCTCAGCCGTCTGCGAAACAACGCGCTGATCGAGGTCGGCTATCTGTTTAACCAGGGTATTCTGTTGCGCCTTATTTCCATCAAGTTGCGACCTCGTCTGCGAATTCCGCGCGTTGATCTGGTCGAGCTGAGACTGCAAGTCGGTGCCTGGCTCTGCCAGGGCTACGGTCGCCGGCGTTAAGATGATCGCTCCCGCCAATATCCCGGCTGCCAGACGCTTTCGTAATCGTTTCTGCATCATTTATCACCCCTGTTGCTGCGCTGTCCGGCCCCTTGAGATAGAACTTATGACCAGCGATTACTAGAAAAGGAGCCCTTGCGTATGGACAGTGGTTTGATTTTTTGTGATAGACGAAGAGTCTTATCCCTCGGTGAGGGCTGCCTCAAGGTGAGGCGGTACTCTTTAATCAGATATTCTTTGATAATAGGCGTGGAGAGCCGGTTCTCCGGTCGACCGGCCCCCACCTAACAGCCTTCGTTATAGAAGGCTACACTTTGAGGAACCTCCTCAAGGCAAACGAGCTTCCGCTCGCACCGATGACCACGCCCCCCAAGGTCAACGCGAAGACCATCTGCCAGAAGAGGGCCGTATCGAAGGATAGCGGCAAGAATGGCAGATTGCGCATGAGCCACGATAGGCCCGTCGCCTTTACGAGGTAAAGAGCGCCGATGGCGAGCGTGGCACCCACGAGACCCTGGAATATCCCCTCCAGGAGGAATGGCCAGCGGATGAACCAGCTCGAAGCACCGACCAGACGCATGATGCCTATCTCCCGACGCCTGGCGAAGATGGCCAATCTGATCGTGTTGGCGATCAGCACGAGCGACGCGAAGGAGAGCAGGACGATGAAGGTCGCGCCAACGCCCCGGATGACCCTCGAGACCGCGAACAGCTTCGGAACGTAGTCTTGCCCGTACTTGACGTCCTCGAGTTCGGGGCGTCCCTTCAGCTTGGCGGCCACGCCGTCGACATCATGCGGGTCCTTGAGGCGAACCTCCAGCGAAGCGGGAAGCGGGTTGCCCTCCATCGCCTGGAGCATCTCCGGGTTGTCCTTGAGGTCGTTCCTCAACCTCTTGAGAGCCTCGTCTTTCGAGACGTAGGCGACGCTCTTAACCTGCGCCCAGGAGACGATCTCGTTCTGCAACGCGTCGACCGACTCCGGTGGCGTCGAGTCCTTGATGTAGGTGACGATCTCCACCTTCTGCTCCATCGACCTGATTATGTTTCCGATGGTGGCGGCACCGATGATCACCCCGCCAACGACAACGAGACTGATCGCGACGGTGATGATCGCCGCCGTGCTCATCACCAGATTCCTCCGGAAGCCTATCAAGGACTCTCTTAGGAAGTAAAGTAACATAGCAGTTCCCCTCTAATCCAAGATTTCCTCGTAGCCGTAGACGCCACGAAGCTGGTCCCTTACCAGATTGCCGTCATCAAGCGCTATAACCCGCTTGCGCATGGAGTCCACCATATCGCGGTCGTGCGTCGCCACGAGCACAGTGGTGCCGGTCTGATTGATCTTGCTGAGAAGGGACATGATTCCGCCGGATGTACCGGGGTCCAGGTTTCCCGTCGGCTCATCCGCCAGGAGAATCGGTGGGCGGTTTACGAAAGCGCGAGCGACCGAGACGCGCTGCTGCTCACCGCCGGATAGCTCATCGGGGTACCTGCGCATCTTCTCCCCGAGGCCAACCAGATCCAAAACCTCAGGGACCTGCTGCTTGATAATCCTGGATGGACGACCGATCACCTCGAGGGCGAAAGCTACATTTTCATAGGTCGTCTTGTTTGGCAGCAGTTTGAAGTCCTGAAAGACGCAACCGATATTGCGCCGGAGGAGCGGCACCCGCCACCGGCGCATATTGGGCACGTCATAACCGGCCACGAAAATTTTGCCCTTGGTCGGTAAGATTTCCCGTAGGAGCAGGCGAATAAATGTAGATTTTCCGCAGCCGGATGGGCCTACCAAGAATACGAATTCACCCTTCTCTATCTCGACATCCATGTCATTGAGAGCCGGGCGGTGCGATCCGTTGTAGACCATTGTGACGTTTTGCATGGTTATCATCGATACCATCACTCCCAGGTCACTAGGCTAACAGAAGGCATCTGATAAATCAAAACCAGCGAGCCGCCTGCTTGCGGTAATTGGAGTAAAACCAGCTAGATAAGCTTTCTTACCGCCCGTACGATATCGCCTGCGGTCAGTCCGTACTTTTCGAGCAATTCCGAGGCGGCACCGGAGGTCCCGAATTCGTCTCCAATGCCAATTCTTGCTAGCCTTGTGGGTTGCTTCTCCGAGAGAAGCTCCGCAACGGCGCTCCCCAGACCGCCTATTATGCTGTGTTCTTCGGCGGTAACGACCGCGCCCGTTTTTGCGGCAGATTCGAGTATAGCGGAGCCATCTAGCGGCTTCAAGGTATGCACATCGACCACTTCGGCAGATATATTATCGGCCGCGAGCATCTCGGCCGCGGAGAGCGCCGCGCCGACCATTATGCCGGTTGCCAGAATAGAGACGTCGCTTCCTTCCCGGATTTTGACGGCCTTTCCAAAGTTAAACTCGTAGAATTCGTCGAAGATGGCCGTCACCGGTTCGCGGCCGAGCCTGATATATACTGGACCGGGGATCGAAAAAGCCGCCCGTATTGCCGCGCGGGCTTCGTAGTAATCCGCCGGGACGACGACTTTCATGTTAGGGACGGCCCTCATGAGCGCTATGTCCTCCACCGACTGGTGAGAACCCCCATCCGCCCCCACGGTAACGCCGGCGTGAGTGGGGCAGAGCTTTACGTCGAGATTGGCGTAGGCGATTGTATTTCGTACCTGGTCAAACGCTCGCCCGGATGCAAAGACAGCGAAAGACCCCGTATAGCAGACTTTTCCCGTTGTGGCGAGTCCCGCGGCGACGCACGTCATGTTCTGCTCCGCGACGCCGACATCGAAAAAGCGGTCGGGAAAGGCGCTCGCGAACTTTGTGGTCGTCGTCGACTTTGCGAGATCGGCGTCGAGCGCAACCAGGTTCTCGTGCTCTTCGGCAAGTTCTATGAGGGTTTCACCAAGGGCTTCTCTGGTTGCACGTTTCGCCATGTTCACTCCTTACTAGTACCTTAGTCTCCTGGTCTCCTGGTACCTTGGTAGAAAGTTTCGTGCATAACCCATCTTGGGTGCACCAACTTAACCATTCAGCAAAAGACTGATCTTTATTACATCGCTACAGCAGTCAGATCCTTGCGTGCACTTAAAGCTTGATGCACCACCCGACTATCTACCATGGTACTAGGGTACTACGGTACTACGGTACTAGAACGGCCCCGATGCTTCAATCTCGGCTAAAGCGCGCTCCATCTCTTCGGCGCTTGGAGCCTTACCGTGAAAATCGACCTGATTCTCCATGAAGGAGACGCCTTTACCTTTGAGCGTGCGGGCTATAAGCATTGTGGGTTTACCTTTGGTGGTCCCGGCCTGCCTGAAGGCCTCGATAATCTGCGGGACCTCGTGACCGTCGATCTCAATGACATGCCAGCCAAACGCGGACCATTTCATCGATGCGGGTGCGATATCCACAATGTCGCTCACTCGCCCATCTATCTGCAGATTATTATAGTCTAGAATGGCAACGAGGTTATCGAGCTGCTGCTGGGCGGCGAACATGGAGGCTTCCCAGATGAGCCCCTCCTGTGACTCCCCGTCACCTATCAATACGTAAACCCTTGACGGAAGCTTGTCCAGGCGCAAGCCAAGAGCCATTCCCGCAGCCACGGAGAGACCTTGGCCCAGGGAGCCGGTGGACATTTCGACGCCGGGGAGCCTCCGCATATCCGGGTGACCCTGGCAACGACTGTCAAGTTTCCTGAGGTCCCAGAGCTCTTCCCTTGAAAAGTAGCCGCTTTCGGCGAGCGCCGCGTAAAGGACAGGCGCGGCATGGCCTTTGGAAAGGACGAACCGATCGCGCTCCCTCCAACCCGGGTCGTTGGGGCGGTGGTTGAGTTGGTGGAAGAAGAGAGAAGCCAAGATATCCGCTGCGGAGAGTGAACCTCCTGGATGACCCGATCCGGCGGTGCCCACCATCTTCACGATATCCCAACGAATCCGCCTGGCCTTCCTCTTGATCGACTCAACCGATTCCGCAGCGGCGATAAGCCCATCTGTTTTCAACTGAAGCTCCGATCCGGTCTTGATTTATCGCTATGAACGGGCACGCCGCCGGCGCGCTTGTGTATCTGGAGCACGCTATCGCGAGCTCCAACGGACACAGCTCGGCGTGACCATTTGAATCGGCTCCCGGTCACCCCGCCGGCGCACCCCTACAGCTTGAACTCTCCAAACCCTTCACCAACCACTTCGCGAACGTCCGTGACAAGCATGAAGGCTCGAGGATCTTCTCGGTGCACGACCCTGCGCAAAAATTCTATCTCTCGTCGTGAAACCACGCATAGGATGGTCTCCCTTTCTTCGCCGGTGAAAAGTCCCCGGCCTGAGAGGCCCGTAGCGCCTCTTTTTAGCTCGTTTAGGATTGCACCGGCAATTTCGCCGCTCTTCTCGGTAATGATAAAAGCCGCCTTGTTGACGCCGATACCTTCCTGGATGGTGTCGATGACCCAGCCCATAATAAAGACGGCTATAAAACCGAAGAGCGCCAGCTTGATGCCGAAGACGCTCGCCGCTACTAGCATAACAAAACCGTCGACGAGCAGGAAGAGCTGGCCCACGCCCAGATCGGTATATTTGACGAGTATTTGAGCGATGATGTCCGTACCGCCGGTATTGCCGCCGTTCCGGAAGACGATGCCCATTCCAATACCGGTGAGGATCCCCCCGTAGAGCGTTCCCAGGATGGGATCGGCGATGCCGGGGACGCGCGTGAAATTGAATACGGTCGCCAAAAGGTCGACCATGAGGGAAAGACCGAGCGCTCCGTAGATAGTTTTCATGCCGTATCGCGCGCCGTAAACGCGGGTTCCGATTGTGAGCAAAACCGCGTTCAAGACCAGCATCATGACGCCGACCGGCAAGCCCAGCCCGTAGTGAAGAACGGTCGCCAAACCGCTCACACCACCTGCGGCCAACCGGTTCGGAATGAGGAATATGTCGAGCCCTACGGCGGTTATCAGAATTCCAAGGGTGATGCCGAGGTACTCCTTGACAAGTTGGCTGCGGCCGACGGTCACTGCGGCTTCACGAATCTTGGTTTTCACTCTAACCACCACCTTATTTCTTTTACGTCACTTCTACTCTCTACTTTCTCTTCTTTTTGCTAGATACGAGAGCACCCTTTCGGCCGATGAGTTAAGAATAAGCTCTTCCGGAATGCCCGCTTCCCTAGCAAGCTCAGCGGCCGCGAAGAAATTGCCGACATCAGTCGCGATGTGAGCGTCGCTTGTAACGAGCAAGGTCAAGCCCCTGGCAGCCGCCAGTTTGGCCAGTTCCAGGTCGCGCTCTCGCGCACCGGGACGGCTCGTCGTTTCGAGGAGCGAGCTGTTGTTGAGCTCAATCGGGATGCCCTTCTCTGCTGCCACATCAACGACCGCTTCGAGATGGAGGGGAAAATAGTCACTCCCCGGATGAGCGATGAAATCGACATAAGGATTCTCAATCGCCCTGATGAGGACATCCGTATTCTTCTTGCGATCGCCGCCTTCATAGCCGCAATGATTATGGAAGGCAACGTGTACGACGTCGAGCGATCCTAAAAGATCTGGAGCGAGATCGAGCTCGCCCTTTTCATTTATAATGTTCGCTTCGACTCCACGCAACAGGCGAACGCCCCCCAGCTTCTCCGGGATTACCCGCAGATTCCAGAAGTGGTAGGGGTGCGCCCCGCCGGGGAGAGCAGGCCCGTGATCCGTGAGAGCGACGAGCTCGACGCCTTTATCGGCGGCCGCACGCGCCACCTCAAGAACGGTCGAGAAGGCGTGCCCCGACGCGACCGTATGAACATGTAAATCGCAAGTAAGCTTCATTTAAGCACCTCTTATATAAGAACACCGGACAAAGATCATTAGAGATCGGGTAGGAGGGGGATTCGCATCCCCCGTCCTCCCACACCACCGTGCGTACGGTTCCGTACACGGCGGTTCATGACGCAAAATCAATCCGACGCTT
>JAMCWL010000027.1 GCA_023481285.1 Actinomycetota bacterium
CTTATACCACCTTATGTAATCCACCATTTTAGGTAATACATACTTGGGCAAGCGCTTATGCCGTTCTACCTCCTGTTTTTTATGTTTGGCAGCGAGCTGGAGGCTGTAAGTAGGAAAGTTGGGCTAGTGCTCCAAGGCACGCTTGTTTTCTCTGTACCACTCAATCGTCTTCTTGAGACCTTCTTTAAAGTCCGTCTCCGCTTTGAAGCCGAACTCTCGCTTGGCCCTCGTCGTATCCAGGCACCTTCTCGGTTGGCCGTCTGGCTTCGTGGTGTCCCAGGTGATCTTGCCCTTGAAGCTTGTCAGTTCGACGATCAAGTGCACGAGGTCTTTGATTGATATCTCGAAGCCCGCTCCCAGGTTGACCGGGTCGCTCTTGTTATAGCGCTCGGTTGCCAGCAGGATGCCCTCTGCACAATCCTCGGCATAGAGGAACTCCCGGGTCGCTGAGCCCGTACCCCAGACGACGATTTCATCTTCTCCATTCTCTATCGCTTCAACGCATTTCTTGATGAGCGCCGGAATGACGTGAGAAGACCTTGGATCAAAATTATCTCGCGGTCCGTAGAGGTTTACCGGGAGCAGGAAGATCGAATTAAAGCCGTACTGGTCTCGATAGGCTTGTGACTGTACCAGGAGCATCTTTTTCGCCAGACCGTACGGCGCATTCGTCTCTTCGGGGTAGCCGTTCCAGAGATCCTCTTCTCTAAAGGGGACCGGTGTGAATTTCGGATACGAACAGATGGTTCCGATGGCGATGAACTTCTCTAGGCCGGCTAGTCGTCCCTGCTCGATGAGCTGGACTCCCATCATCAGGTTGTCGTAAAAGAACTTGCCTGGATTCTCCTTGTTCGCGCCGATGCCGCCAACTACTGCTGCCAGGTGAATCACTATGTCCGGCTTGGCGTCGGCATACAACCGCTTGACTGAGCCATTGTCGGTCAAGTCATAATCGTTGCTTCTCGGAACAAGAATATCAGCACAGCCGGTTTGCTCCAGCTTCTCAACCACGTAGGAGCCCAAGAAACCGGCACCGCCAGTAACAACAATTCTTTTACCGCTCCAGAAACTCACTCCAGTTACCCCCATCCTCGACAAGGCGTTTTATAAGCACTTGCTGACTTTGTGTCTCCAGTAATTGAGTAAATCCTCGAGCGTCTTCTCAAATGGGATAGTCGGTTCCCAGCCGGTCTGCTTGTGGAACTTCGTGTAATCGCCCCAGAGGATCTCGACGTCCGACGGACGCATCCGAGAGGGGTCCTGCCTGATCTCCACCTTAACGGTTGAGAAGCCGAGCAGGATATCGAGCATCTGTTGGACGGTCCTGGTTTCGCCACTCGCTATCACGTATACTTCTCCTGGGATGCACTTATTGACCGCCAGCCAGTACCCCCGGACAACGTCTCGCACATCGCTCCAGTCGCGCTTTGCTTCGAGGTTCCCAACCTCGATGACGGGCGCCTTCTTGCCCGCTTCGATTTCGGCGATCTGCTTGGCGAAGTTGCTCGTGACGAATACTTCACCTCGACGTGGGCCTTCGTGGTTAAATGTCCTGGTGCGGACGACCTTAAGACCATAACTTTGGTTATACTGGTAGCCCATCATGTCCTGAGCGATCTTACTGACTGCATAAGGGCTCAAGGGACGGAGCGGATTGTCTTCATTAATCGGCACCTCATCCGGTAAAACCAGTCCGTACTCTTCAGAGGAGAGAGCTATCTGGATCGACGGATCGATTCCTATCTCCCGGACGGCTTCGAAGACGTTCGCCTGCATCTCAATGTTGTCTTTCATCGTCGCCGCCGGTGAAACCCACGACGTCGGCACGAAGCTCTGCGCTGCCAAGTGGAAGATAAAATCCGGTTTAATCTTATCCATTACCTGGAGGACGTTATGGTAGTCTCTCAAGTCGCAGTCGTGAAGCTCTATCTTGCCAGTCAGGTGCTCGATATTATCGGGTCGGCTGCGCCAGCGCAGCGCCCCGTGCACTTCAACATCTCCGAGCGTCAACAGGTAGTCTGCCAAGTGGCTTCCCGCCATCCCCGTGATCCCTGTGATCAAGGCTTTCTTCATTGATCCTCCCAATTATTAGTTACTTGATTTTGCCAGTAGCCAAGTGTCTCCTTGAGGGTGCTTTCGATATCGAATTGGGGCGCCCAACCCGTCTGCTCGCTCAACTTCGAATAATCGCCAAGCAGAATCGGTATATCGCCCGGGCGGTAGAGCTCAGGATCGACCTTAATCTCTATCTTGGCGGTTGATTGAGAGATTAAGAAATTAAGGAGTTCTCCAATCCGGAGCGCCTTCCCTGAGCAAATATTATACACTTCTCCGGGTTCCCCCTTGTTTACTAGAAGCCAGTATGCTCGTACAATATCGCGCACATCAGAGAAATCACGCGCAGATTCTAGGTTGCCGACTCGCATAATTGGTTCTCTCTGCCCTACCTCGATTTGAGCAATTTGCTTTATGAAGCTCGGTACTACAAAGTTGCCTTCCTGGCGAGGGCCGGTGTGGTTGAACGGCCTTGCGATGATGATGGGGAGTTCGTAGGCTGCATAATATTGGTAAGCGAGAAACTCCTGGCCAAGCTTGCTGACGGTGTAGGGGTTTAAGGGTCTCAGGTCGGTCGTCTCAGACAGAGGCAGCTCATCCTCGGTAGCCTTGCCGTAGACTTCGCCCGAGCTGATAACGAGGGTCCGCGCAGTGGGCGAGAATTCCTTCACAGCGTCGAGGAGATTGAGCTCGCTGATGACGTTATTTGTTATGACCCTTTCCGCGTGGTTTAGCGTATCGGCGACGGATGAAAGGGCCGCCAAGTGAATAACCAGGTCTGGCTTGACGGTTTCGACCAGGCGCGATACTGCTTCTTTGTCGAGCAGGTCACACTCGAACGTGTTAACGCCCGTCTTTGTTTTTAGGGCGTCGAAGTAGTCGGGCATGGGACCGTAAACGGTCCCGAAGATCTTAACGTCGGCAATATCCTTAAGAAATTCGGCGAGGTGACCGCCAACGAAACCCGAGATGCCGGTTATAAGAACGTTCAATGCAGATCCTTCACCTCTTGGTCCATGTGGAACAGCCGAATTATAACATTAAATTACAAAACCTCTCAGCTTACTATGAAGTGAATACGAACATTACCAGAGCTAAGTCTTTAAGTTAAGCCACGGCCGTTCCGGTCTGACGGTGCTATCTCTCCGGGGGCGCGGTTTGCTTGATTGTTAGCTTTAGATGCCGGTAGAATGCAGGTAATACATATGCCACCTCTTTAACTGGTGTAATCCAAAGTCAAGGGAGCGCGCATGAAAAATTCAAAGAATCTATACGGCGTGATCTTGGCCGGAGGCTCTGGGACTCGCTTCTGGCCCTTGAGCCGCGAGCTTACTCCCAAGCAGCTGCTCAAGGTTTTCGGTGCCGAAAGCTTGATCTGGAAGACTATTAAGCGACTGCTGCCGCTCGTTCCCCAGGAACAGGTCTACGTGATCTCCAATGACAAGCTCGCCGAGGAGATCAGGACCAGCCTCATCACGGAAAAAGAGCCGTTTACCAAGGTTGGCTACCTGATTGAGCCCGAGGCGAGGAATACCGCTCCGGCGATCGGGCTGGCTGCCGTGCATCTTTCCAGCGTGGATCCGGACGCCTTGATGGCGGTTCTCCCGTCCGACCATCTCCTGGGGAATCCAGATGAGTTCTTGGTGGTGCTAAAGCAAGCTGCCGACCTCGCTGCGGCGGGCTACCTCGTCACGCTGGGTCTCAAGCCGATCACCCCTGAAACGGGCTTCGGCTATATCAAATTGGGGGCGGAGCTCAAGGATTTCAGCGGGGCTTACCCCTCTTATGCCGTGGAGCGCTTTGTTGAGAAGCCCGACAGGAAGACAGCCGAACAGTACATGAAAGCCGGCGACTACTTCTGGAATAGCGGCATGTTCGTCTTTAAAGCGGCCACCGTTCTTGAGGAAATCGAACGGCTCATGCCGGACCTATATGGCCAGCTCGCGCAGTTCAAAGAGCTGTCGCTGAACGAGTGGAAATCCGAAGAGGCCAAGTCCATCTTCTCGGGGGTCGAGGCTACGTCGATCGACTACGGCGTCATGGAAAAGTCGAACAAGGTCGCGGTCGTGCCGGTGAAGCTCGACTGGGTCGATGTCGGTAGCCTCACGGCAATCGGCGATTTTCTCGAGAAAGATACGCGCGGCAACGCGATCTCCGGCAACGTGATCGATATCGACTCGGAGAACTCAATCGTTTTTGGAGAGAACCGTCTGGTCGCGGCGCTAGGCCTGAAGGACATGATTGTGATAGATACGCACGACGCCACGCTGGTCTGCCCCAGGGAGAGGGCGCAGGACGTGCGCAAGATCGTCGACGTGCTGAAAGCAAGAAAAGCCGAGGAGTATCTGGTTCATCGAACGATGTACAGGCCATGGGGCTCGTATACCCTTCTGGAGAAAGGACCCGGTTTTAAGATCAAGATCATCGAAGTCAAGCCGGGCGCCCGGCTAAGCATGCAGATGCATCACCACAGGAGCGAACACTGGGTCGTCATCTCGGGGACGGCCAGGGTAACGAGGGACGGCGAGGTATTCGACGTCCATATCAACGAGAGCACCTTTATTCCCGCCTCGACCATGCACAGGCTGGAGAACCCCGGGAAGATACCTTTAAAGGTGATCGAGGTCCAAAACGGCGAATACCTGGAAGAGGACGATATCACGCGAACAGAGGACGATTATGCCAGAAGTTAAGGATATACAAGCGCTGGAAGAGTCAATGTTCCGGGAGTACGATCTCAGGGGCGTCTTCGGACGGGAGTTGACGACCGGTTTCGCCAGACGCCTGGGCGAGGTCTACTGCGAGTACTTGCGAGCGAAGCTTGGCAAGGAGGCGCTTGCCGTAAGCGTGGGTCATGATATCCGTTTGAGCTCCGACGACTTGGCTATGGCGCTGATTGAGGGGATTACCGGCCAGGGGGCGGACGTCTATGACCTCGGCCCATGCCCGACTCAGCTCCTCTACTTCTCCCTTTTTCACCTGGAAGTCGATGGCGGGATCATGATCACCGCGAGCCACAACCCGCCGGAATACAACGGCTTCAAGGTCTGCGCCGGCCGAGACACGATTTACGGGCGGGAGATCCAGCACCTGAAAGATCTCTACTACAACGTCGAGGTCGCCGACAGAGCCCCCAGCAAGGCGACGAAGTACGAGATCATTCCCCCTTATGTATCCTATCTAAAGGAAGCTTTTAAGGATTTGATCGACCTTCCGAAGATCAAGATCGCCATCGACGCAGGAAACGGGGCGGCGGGCCTTCTGGCGCCGGGGCTTTATCGAGCTCTCGGCTGTGAGGTCGTCGAGCTCTACTGCGAGCCCGATGGATGTTTCCCGAATCATCATCCCGACCCGACGGTGGAGGCGAACCTGAAGGATCTCATCAAAGTCGTCCTTGAGGAGAGTTGCGATTTCGGCATCGCCTTCGACGGCGACGCCGACCGCCTCGGTGCGGTCGACGAGAAGGGCAGTATTCTGTGGGGCGACAAACTGATGATCCTTTACGCGACCGACATATTAAGGAAGCGCCTAGGGACCAAGTTCATCGGCGAGGTTAAGTGCTCCCAGGTCATGTACGATGAGATAGCCCGCCTGGGTGGCGAGCCGATCATGTGGAAGACCGGACACTCTCTCATCAAGGACAAGATCAAGGTGGAAAAGGCTGCCCTGGCTGGCGAGATGAGTGGGCACTTCTTCTTTGCCGATCGCTATTTCGGCTTCGATGACGCTATCTACGCTGCGGCTCGGTTGATCGAAATCGTGAAGAAGAAGAAGGCGGGCGACAGCGACTTTCCCGGTCTGAGCAGTTTATTTGAAGGGCTTCCGGAAACTTATGCTACACCCGAGCTCCGCACGGATTGCCCGGACACCCGGAAGAAGGAGGCCATCAACACTCTCGGTAAGGTCTTCGATGAGCACCGGGCCAGTGGGCAGGAGCCAAGGATACGCGACATCATTACGGTCGACGGCCTGCGGATCATCTTTGAGGACGGCTGGGGCCTGGTCCGCGCGTCAAACACCCAGCCAGTCCTGGTCCTGAGGTTTGAGGCGAACTCGGAGGAGCGGAGGGATTACCTGAGGGCTTTCGTGGAGGGCAAGCTCAAGCGCCACTGTAACCTTTAGGAGCCAGGCCCAGGAGCGCTTTCTCTTTTGATGGCGCGTTTATTGGGTCGGCAGTGGCGTTTATACTTAAGAAAATATCCGAAAGGCTTTATTTTCTATGAAGATTGGCATTGATGTGTCTTCGGCCGTGAACCAGACCGCAGGGACCGGCCGGTATACTACGGGGCTTGTAAAATCCCTGCTAAAAGCGGAAGCGTATAACGAGTATGTTCTTTATTCCTTCTATGGAGACGCATCTGTACTGACTTCGCGTCTTGGGGTCAAATCCCTTGAGCTGCGTGCGTATAACTTCAATGGGAGGGCGCTGCGTGCCTACGCGCTCGCTTTGAAAATGCTCGGGCGCACGCCGGACCATCTGCTCGAGAAGGCCGACGTCTTCCACGTACCAGATTTTGCGTTTCCAGCCCCGAAAGGAATGCCGAGCGTTCTTACGATCCACGATTTGATATTCATGCGCTACCCCGAGCATTTCACCTGGATCAACCGGACTTACATGCAGAAAATGGCGGCTTTTTCCACGGCCAATGCCGATGTAGTTATCGCCGACTCTGAGAATACCCGGTTAGACGCCGCTGAGCTGCTTAGTATACCCGACGATAAGCTCATCGTTGTGCACCCTGGCGTCAGCACCGAGTTCAGTCCAGCATCTGAAGACCGCGTTGAGGAAACGTTGTCCCGGCTTGGCATCAGGAGACCCTACATCTTGTATACCGGCACCCTTGAGCCCCGCAAAAACCTTCCGCTTCTTATCGAGGCGTACAATCTTTGCTGTAAGCGAGACCGGTCTCTTGACTACCGTTTGATTGTTGCTGGTAAAAAGGGTTGGCTATATGACGAGGTTTTCAAGCGAGTCAACGAGCTGAAGCTCGCCGACAAAGTCACCTTTATCGGCTACGTCGCCGATCAAGATCTGCCAGCCCTCTACAGCGGGGCCGAGGTCTTCGTCTATCCATCCGTTTATGAGGGCTTTGGTTTCCCCGTTATCGAGGCCATGGCCTGTGGAACTCCGGTTATCTGCTCGAATACGTCGTCACTGCCCGAAGTTGCAGGTGACGGGGCGCTTCTGTTCGATCCCTCCGATAAGGAGCAGCTAGCCGATCTGATTATGGCCCCGGTTAACGACAATGAACTTCGCCGGAACCTGGTCAAAAAAGGATTTAAAAACGCCGAGCGTTTTTCGTGGGCAAAGACGGCCGCCGAAACTCTCCAGGTTTACGAGAGGGCCGTAAGCTAGCTCTCCTTCTCATCACCCGACTCCACAAGCCGCGTTTTGTTTTTCTCCTTCGGCCTCTAAGCCACAAACCTGAAGTTCGTCATGAAGGCGATAAGATAGAAAGTTGAGGTGCCGAGCAGGTACATCGTGAGGGCCTGGCTGAAGATATGACTCTTTTCTCCCCACTGGGCCCAGATGAGGTAGAGAGGGAAGACGACGAGAGCATAGCGAACCATTCCGGCGAAGTAGATATTCGCGCTTGCCAGCGGCAGGAGGAGTAGCCCGAAGGCAAAGGCGAGCATCACCTTGTCGATTCTCTTCCAGCCTATGACGAGGCTAGTCAGGGCGACGACTGTTATGGTGAAGCTGAAGATGCCCAGGTCCCAGCCGGTCGCCGTAGTGAAATACGGGTCGAGGATATAGCGGATGATCGGCCAGAGTGGGAAGGTCGTCGTTCGCCCCCAGAGCATCTGCTCGTGAAATGGGGCGAGAAAATCCCCTGATAGCGTCTTCAAGTGGTAAAGGAAGACGAGTAGAGGCACCGGAGTAAGCCCGAGAGCGCCGACGGTCCAATCGAGCCTCTTAAGGTCCGTCAATTTAGGTCTGTAAAGATTGATCCCCCTGGTTTCGAGGTATTTGTAGGCGACGACGAAGAAGAGGAGAAATCCTGGGATGCGGGTGATCGCCGCGAGAGCCGTCACGACGCTCGCCCAGATGAAGCGCTTCTCATAGGCGAGATAGAAGCCGAGCACCATCAGGAACAAAAAGAGGCTCTCCGAGTAGACGACCGAGAAGTAGAAGTTCGCCGGTGCTATGAGGGTGTAAAAGACCGTGCGCTCTGCGATGTTTGAGGAATAGCGCTTCTCAATGAAGCGGTAGAGGATCGCCAAAGCGGCGTAGAGGAAGATGTTCGACATAATGATCCCGCCGAGCCTCATGGGAGCGATGTATGAGATGAGCCTGAGAAGCATCGGATAAAGAGGGAAGAAATTCCAATTGGCCTGCGGATGTTTTTTCTTTATCGGCGTTTCGTCATAGCCATTGACGGCGATGTCTTCATACCAAAGGCTGTCAAAGCGGTTCCAATGCTCGACGCTGAAGAGCGTAAACTCTGTCGGCCTTACCGGGAGGAGCAAGACGTCGGCGTAACCTTTATTTATTGTCACCGTCCGGTAGCGGGCCGGGCGGTCATACTTCGGAAAGACGTTGTAGGCGAGTTCCCCTACCCCGAAAATTAGAAGACGAGAGATCGCGAAAAGAATGAAGACATCCCTGATATAGGCTTTCTTTATGAATCTCTGCATTTTTTCGATCACGAGCGCGCCTTCACTTAATCTTTAATAGCAACCATAGAACCTCTGCCCTGGGGCCTTCATGAATGAAGGCCCCAGGGCCAGTGTCATTCATTAAGGCGTTGTGTTTGAATTGATGCATGCATGTAGTCAAGCGTCTAGCGTCCGGGTGAGATTGCTTCGCCCCTGCGGGGCTCGCAATGACACCTACTCCCCAATGATGAATATAAAGTTCGCTTTTCTTCTTACATCCCTCAGAATACTAGCTAAACGAAGGCACGCTCGCAATACTGAGCTATCTCTAGGTGGTCACATTTTATGGACAGCCATTTTCAATCCCTCTAAACTGGAAACGCGGCACGAAGAAAGGCGCGTGAGGTTTTGCTAAGGTACCAAGAGACCAAGAGACCAAGAGACCAGATGCAGGTAGCTATTCTGGCCGGCGGGCTCGGCACACGGTTGAGAGAAGCTGTAAAAGACCTACCCAAGTCGATGGCTCCGATAGACAGCCGCCCTTTTCTCGAATGCCAACTGGCGTACTTGAAGGGGAAGGGTTTTACCGAAATCCTTTTGCTTGTCGGCTACCTCGCGGATGTCATCGTCGATCACTTCGGCGATGGCTCCTCGCTCGGGCTTAAAATCTCCTATTCCAGGGAGGAGGATCAGCTGGGGACAGGCGGCGCATTGAAAAACGCCGAAGAGCTTCTCGATAGCTCGTTTCTCGTGCTAAACGGGGACACTTTCTTCGACGTCGACTATAATGAGCTCATCCGGTTCCATCGCGAAAAAGACGCCCTCATTACCATAGCTCTCGTTTCAGTGGCGGACTCTTCCCGGTATGGGGCGGTAGGCCTCGACGAAGACGGGCGCATCCTTGCGTTTGCTGAGAAAGCCGGGGATGGGCCCGGGCTGGTTAATGGCGGAGTTTACGTCGTAGATAAAAGGGTTCTCGCCCATATCCAAAAGGATCGCAGGGTTTCGCTGGAGAAAGAGGTTATTCCAAGGCTCCTAGGGGAGGGCGAAAGAGTCTTCGGCCTGGTTATGCCGGGCTGCTTTATCGACATCGGAACACCGGAGAGTTACGATTTCGCCAAGCGGTACTTTGCTGGAGGGCTTAATGTACATAAGGAGTAAGGCCCCACTCAGGATAAGCTTCTGCGGCGGTGGAACCGATGTAAGCCCGTACCCGGAAGAGAGGGGCGGGGTGGTTCTTTCGACGACGATCGACAAGTACGCCTACGGAAGCTTGCGCCCGACGGGCGACGGCAAAATCAGCGTTGCCTCGCTCGACTACGATGTCGTCGCCAAATATAAAGCTGACGACGAACTTCTTTACGACGGCGAGCTCGACCTCGTCAAAGCCGTAATCAAAAAGATGGGCTCGACCCAGGGTCTAGAGCTCTTTCTCCACAGTGATGCCCCTCCCGGATCGGGCCTCGGGTCCTCGTCGACTATGGTCGTCTGTCTTATCGGGCTCTTCAAGCACTGGCTCAAAAGACCTCTTACCGATTACGAGATAGCCGAGCTGGCATATGAGGTCGAAAGGATTGATTTGGGCATCAAGGGTGGCATGCAGGACCAGTACGCCGCGACCTTTGGCGGGTTTAACTTCATTGAGTTCTTGGGCGAGACGGTCGTCGTAAACCCCTTGAGGATAAAGCCGGATATTTTAAATGAGCTCAACTACCGGTTGCTTCTCTGCTACACGGGGCGAACCCGCCTTTCCGCGCACATACTCGAACACCAAACCGACGCCTACATCCAAAAGAAAGAAGAGGTCGTAGAGGCGCTCGATGCTCTCAAAGACCTCACCATCGAGATGAAAAACTCCCTGCTTCAAGGTAGGTTGAATGATTTCGGTGATCTTCTCCACGAGGCCTGGCTCAGCAAGAAGAAGCTTGATGCAAACATCTCCAGCTTGCAAATAGATGAACTTTACGAAGCGGCGCGGGAGCGCGGGGCTGTCGGGGGGAAGATTCTCGGGGCGGGCGGCGGCGGCTACCTCCTCGTCTTCTGTCCGTTCGACAAGAAGCATGCTATAGCGGAGAGGCTCGAGCAGGTTGGCGGCCAGGTCGTCGAGTTTGCCTTTGATTTTGCCGGGCTTCAAACATGGGAAGCCGCTTAGGCGGCGACTTCAGAATGTGTGGTTTTATAGTAGACTCTACCTAAGTATCATTGCGAGGAGTCCACCGGGCATGCCGATTACATGTTTAAGAAACGTGCAATAGCACAGGGACGAGTGTGTTATGCACGTCATTCTGAGGAGGAGCCGCAGGCGACGACGAAGAATCTCCGAAGTTGTTCGAACTTGGTCTGTAAGCCAAGGTTCTGCCCATCTGGAGATTCTTCGGTCGGCCTAGATCCTTCGCTTCGCTCAGGAGGCCTCCCTCAGAATGACACCCTTAGCTGCTGAAATGAGATTTTTTATTAGAGGGGGCTGGCATCTTCGGAGGCCGCAAGGTACTTCAAACCGGAGGCGTTAATGGAAAACGGGTGTGAGACGACAAAGAAGACCGGTGTCGATTTTGAGAAGTTCGTCGCCACGGTGAGAGACCAACTTGCCGATTCGGCGGATGTAAAGAGGTTGCTTCTTGAAAGCGATGACCAGGTTAGAGTGATCGCTAAGATAGCCGGTCTGATCGTCGACTCTTATCTCGGCGGGGGTAAGGTTATCCTGTTCGGAAACGGCGGAAGTGCGGCGGACGCCCAGCACCTGGCCTGCGAGCTCGTTAGTAAATTCGAAATAGAGCGCTCTGCTTTGCTGGCCGCAGCGTCGAACGTAAACACATCGATTCTCACCGCGGTCGGCAACGACTACGACTTCGACCAGGTATTCTCGCGCCAGATCGAAGCCTGGGCGAAGCCGGCAGACGTCGTCGTCGGCATAAGCACGAGCGGCAATTCGCCCAATGTTATTGAGGCGATGAAGGCCGCTCGGGAGGTCGGCGCGAAGACGGTCGCTTTCACGGGCAGAACCGGCGGGAAGCTGCGCGAGTTGGTGGATATATGTCTCCGCGTTCCGTCCGACAGCACGCCGAGAATCCAGGAAACGCATATCGCGGTGGGTCATGTAATATGCTCGCTGATCGAAAGCGCTCTCTTCAAGAAGGGTTCCAATGGCTAGAGGGGCTGTTTTTATCGATCGGGATGGCACAATAAATAAAGAAGTCGGCTACCTCTCCAACACCGACGATATGGTTTTGTTGCCTCGCTCGGTTGAGGCGATCAAACGGCTGAACGAGGCGGGGCTGGACGTCTTTGTCATAACCAACCAGGCGGGCGTCGCCAGGGGATACTTCGATGAAAATGCTGTGAGGGAGATACATAAGCGTCTTAGGGAGAGGCTTGCGGACGGGGGAGCCAAGGTAAAAGCCATCTACTACTGCCCTCACCATCCTGATTTCCCGAATGGCGACTGCGAAAAGTGCGCATGCCGGAAGCCCAATCCCGGGATGCTCCTTATGGCGGCTCGCGACCACGATGTCGACCTCTCGCTCTCTTACATGATTGGCGACACGGTTAAAGACGTGGAGACGGGCCAGAAAGCCGGTTGCCGGTCTATTCTCGTTCTTACCGGCTACGGCCGGGAGGAACAAGACAAGCTCAAGGTGGAACCGGATTACATCGCCGATGACTTGATGACTGCCGCTGATTGGATTCTAAGCTAAAAATTGGCTGTGGAGTAACTTATTGGTTTCAGGGAAAACTATCGCGCGGGTCGTTAACTGACAATGTTTTGCATCGCATGCGTCGCTAAAGAAAATCACAAACAAATTGTTAACCAAAGGTGAGAGCAAGTTGTTCAGAAAAATTCTCTTGATTGCTTCAGATTCTGGTCTTGGCGGTGGGGAACGAAACCTACTTGATATAGCAAGTCATTTATCGAAGCTAGAAGAATATCAAACCCATGTAATATTGCCTCGCGAGGGACGTTTAGCTGACGAATTAAGCAAACTAAATGCTACAATTGCTTTCATCCCAATGGGGACCATACTTAACCTCATTTCCGTATTTTCAATAAGGCATTTTATAAGAAACAATGCCATATCACTTATTCATGCGCACGGTTCAAGGGCAGCTTGGTATGCTCGTTTAGCCAATCTGTCGGGCTTTAGCATACCTCTGATATATACTATCCATGGCCTTCATTACCCTCATTATCGGAGTAAGGTTAAGAAATGGATGTTCATACTTGGCGAGCGGCTACTAAGAAGTTCTACTAATAGATTTATATGTGTTTGTAAAGCCGATCTTGAAAAAGGACTTTTACTTGGCGTAGTTGAACCAGACAAAGCGACTGTGATTTACAACGGCATAGATACGGCTAAATCACTTGATAGTTACTCTGGTGACGAGGTACATAAGCTTGTCAGCATTGCAAAAGACCGGAAGATAATTGTAAATATTGGGAGGTTGCATAAGCAAAAGGGCCATGGTGCATTACTTGAAGCTGCTAAACTCGTGATTAAGAGAAGGCCAGATTCATTATTCCTGGTTGTTGGCGATGGCGAAGAGAAGCAAGCTCTCTTATCAAAAAAGAAGGAACTTAATCTAACGGATGACAATTTCATTCTTGTGGGGGAAAAAAGTGACACTGATTTTTATTTATGCCTTGCTAACGTTTTCGTAATGTCGTCACTTTGGGAAGGTCTTCCCTATGCAATCCTTGAGGCAATGTCATTCGAGAAACCTGTTGTCTCAACAGATGTTGATGGGATCCCCGAGGCTGTTATCGATAAAGAAACAGGTCTGCTTGTTCCACCAGGCAACCCTGCTTCTTTAGCTGAAGCACTGCTTTATATGCTTGATAATCCAGAGTTTGCGGCTAGATGTGGGACAAAAGGTTTTAGTAGGGTCAAAGAAAGGTTTACTGTCGAAGATATGCTAAAAAGAATCATGCTTGTCTATGAGGAAGCTATGAAAGAGATTAAGAAAATTTAATTGGTTAAAGGTACTCTTGCATAAATGTCGAAATAAGCAATTGGTGATTTGCCAATTGCTTATTTATTTAGAAAGGTGTCGTAAGCATAGCTGGCGCCAGAAAAACAGATACTCGCGCTCAATTGTTACGATAGCTTTCCGATAACTAGATTGTACATAGCCGACTAAATGTCTCTGCACTTAACAAAGCATTTAACTTCTAGCTCTGATCATGTAACCTCTCGCAATCTGACATTGGGACCGTCTTGACAGTCTATTACTTAGTAGGAAAGGAGGATAGTTCTGAAAAGTGCTCTTAAGTTAAGCAGTTCGTCATCTTATGGAGGTGTTCAAATTGGGGAAAACATTTAGGAAATTGCTTTCAATGTTGCTTACCTGTTTGTTTGTGACTGGAATGGCAACATTAGGCGGGTCAAGCAAAGCCATTGCAGTAGCACTAAGCAATTCTGGTGGAGGAAGCTGGGGCTCTCGTGCGACTGTCAGGGTTAATGAACCAATAAGCCTTGGTCGAATCAACGAACCGGTGGAAATAACGATTCAATCAAAGCTAATTAAAGCCAATGGTGCTGATTTACGTCTTACCGACCATCAGGGTATCGAGATCCCTTACCAGATCGTCTCAGCAGATGACGTAACTAGTAGCTATAGAATTGCATTCATAGCAAACGTTGACGCTGCGGCCAGCAAAAACTACTATCTGTATTTCAACAATCCTCTATCAGTGGCTCCGAATTATAGTCAGCTAACCTCCATTGTTGACAATCTAACCCGTACATGGAAGACCGATGGCGTGTTTATCAAATGGGGCGGCTTAGCGGGGTACTACTGGCCGACAACTGATGTTGTAACGGCGCTCAAGTTCGACGACTCGGATTCAAATAATCCTGCATCTGGTATAAACAGACTTACGAACGATCAGAACGCTTGGGATCCAGCGCCGAGCTATGGCTATATCGGCCCATACATAGCTCCTCGTCCAACAGGGTTTGGGAGTAGTATCGGCGAGGTTACAAGAAATGGCCCAATCTTTGTTGAGCTAAAGCTAGGCAATGCGAGAGTTAGGTATTACCGAGATAATAAAAGTTGGATTGAATGTAATGGGGAGGCGGATAGTGCTTGGTTTTTTAGTAAGCTTTATGATTATGAGAAAAATGGTACGGCAAATGAACGATTCATCCCGAACAACGGCTCATGGGACGTAGGTCCATGGGTAACCTATTACTGGAGTACTATCGTAAATCCCAGGTATATGGCCTTCCGCCAAAGCTCTACTGGGATGGTGTTCGGCGTTGTTGCAACAGAGGCTGCCTATTGGCAATCTGCGGCAAAGCAAAGCGGTGGTTGGGACAGAGTTCTTGTGGCAGAGGGTTCAGGTCGGCCAAACGCCAGAATATACTGGTACTCCGATATATCCAACAACTATGACGGGATAGAGCGGTTTTCGAAGCAGGTTTTGAATCCGCTTCAGGTTACCGTCGTAATGGACACGGAGGCGCCGGTTACTGGGGTTAGGACGACGCCGCGGACGCCGGATGGGCGCAACGGCTACTTTATAACTCCGGTAAGGATTGATCTTTTTACCAACGAGCCTTCGACCACCTATTACCGCTGGGATGGCGGTGTATGGCAGACGTACTCCTCGCCGCTGTCGGCGCCGGAGGGCGCTCATACGCTGGAATATTACTCGGTCGACGGCGGCGGTAATGCTGAGGCGATCAAGCGGTACTACACAAAGGTCGATCTGGCTCCGCCCGCTTCCTTCGGGCTCCTCTCAC
The DNA here is from genome assembly GCA_023481285.1 of Actinomycetota bacterium. Lineage (GTDB taxonomy): Bacteria > Actinomycetota > Aquicultoria > Aquicultorales > JAMCWL01 > JAMCWL01. The sequence continues at coordinate 15,399 of JAMCWL010000027.1, forward strand.
CACGGGATGGGTATCTGGGGAACAACCCGAACCTCACCTTCTCGTGGCTTCCGAGCACAGATATCGGCTCCGGCATCGAGGCTTACGACCTCTTTATTGATGGTCTTCCCGTAACGACGATCAACGGGTCGGAGACTTCTTTGCCCCTTCTCTCCCCGCTCGCAGATGGCACGCACAACTGGTTTGTGCGCGCTCGAGACTACGCAGGCAACTACAGCGATTCCGCCACCTGGAAGTTGACGGTCGATACCGCTCCTCCCACGACCTCAATAACGCTCGACCCGGCCCATCCAAATGGGGACAACGGTTGGTATAGAACATCAGTCTCAGCGTCTCTGTCGGCCAGCGACGCCATCTCTGGGGTTGTCGGCACCGAGTACAGCCTGGATAACGGCGGAACCTGGACGCCGTACTCGTCGCCCTTTGCGATCGACAACGATGGGACCGACCAAATTATCTTCAGGTCGACCGATCGGGCCGGGAATTTGGAGTCCGCCAAGTCCCGAACCATAAAGATCGACAAGACCGCTCCGGAGGCGGGCATCTACTTCGATCCCGAGATTAAAGACCTTGCAGTCGTTGGGTTCGACAACCTCGGTGGAACGGTCCGCGCCGATTATATCGAAAAAGATCTCAAAGGCAAGCCGAATGAAGACGACCACGATAATGGAGAAGACGATGAAGACGAAAGCGGCGGCTGGAAGCTGAGGGTTTACACCCTTACCGACGAGGCGGGCAATACCTTGACGCTTTCCGTCAAGGTGAAGCGGGAAGGCCAGGAACTCAAAGCGGGGATCTCAAGCTTAACCTACAACGGTGCCCAAGAGAGTATCGCACAAGAGAACGAGCTGAAGTTCGAGTGGTCGGTCAACGAGGACGGGTCGATTAAGATGCTCAACCAGAAGGTCGAGTTCGAAGACAAACTTGAGGTTAAAGCCAGGTACGACCGCAAGAAGAACATCACCCCGATCAAGATCGAGGACAAAGGAGGAGAGAAGAAGATAACCAGGCCGGGCCTCGCCTTGATAAGGATCGTCACTTCCCACGGTGATCTTGGGCTTAAGTATTAGCAGCATTAATGCGAGGATGGGTAGGAAGACGAGGGTAGAACGTAATCCCACCCTCGTCTTGAATACCGCCTGTATCAGTACGTCATCATTGCGAGCACTCCACCGGCTGCGCCGGTTATATGTTTAAGAAATATGCGTTTGAGCAGGCAAAAGTGTCATTGCGAGGAGGGCTTTAGCCCGACGAAGCAATCTGACTCTACATCAAACCTCTTGCTGGGATGAGATTGCACAGCCTGTGGCGAGGAGCGAAGCGACGTGGCCATCGGTCGCATTGCTCCTCCTCGCAATGACGAGCCCATAAAGACATCCCCGTTATGGTGAAATCCCCCGGGCCATCGTTTATAATTAGCCCGGGGCAGGCGAGCTCAAAGTCCGTGCCCGACTAAACTGATGAAGTCCGGGGAATGCATTGAAAGTCCTGCAGATAAACAAACTTTACTATCCCCATGTCGGCGGCGTTGAAAATCACGTGAGGAGCTTATCGGTCGGTTTAAAGGACCGGGCGGACGTGCGCGTGCTCTGCGCCAACGATGGGCCGCGCATTGCTCACGACGTGGTGGACGGCATAGAGGTGACCAGGCTCCCAAACTTGTACGCCGGGCTGTCGGCGCCGGTCGCCCCCGCTTTTTTGCGGAGGCTGCCCGACGGGGCCTGCGACATCCAGCACCTCCACTTCCCAAGCGGATTTCCGGAGATCGCCCTGGCAAACGCAGGTCGCAAAGTCGCCAAGGCGATCGTCGTCACCTATCACAGCGATATAGTCCGGCAGAAGCGCCTGGGCAGACTCTTTCAACCGTTCGCCGAAAAGCTGCTGGCCAGGGCCGACCGGATCATCGTCGGCTCTCCGAACCTGATATACAACTCGCGCCTGCTCGGTCAGGTGAAGGCGGTGAAAGACAAGTGCGTCGTCATTCCGTTCGGCGTCGACCCGAAGGCTTTCGAGGTGACCGATCAAGTTGCCCGGAAAGTCGAGGGAATCAAGGCAACCTACGGCGATAGGCTGGTCTTTTTCCTGGGAAGGCTCATCTACTACAAGGGCGTCGACCATCTCATCCGGGCCATGACTGAAGTGAAAGGCATGCTCCTCGTGGGCGGGACGGGCCCGCTTGAGGGCAAGTTGAAAGCGCTGGCTCAGGAGATCGGGGTGGCGGATAAGGTTGTCTTCCTCGGATCTATCACCGAGGATGAGCGCTCCGCTTACTACCGGGCGTGCGACGTCTTCGTCCTGCCGTCGGTGGAGCCGAGCGAGGCGTACGGGTTGGCGCAAGTCGAGGCCCATATGTGCGGGAAGCCGGTCGTCAGCACCCGCCTCCCGACGGGTGTTCCCTTCGTCAACCGCGATGGGGTGACCGGTTTCGTCGTTCCGCCGGCGGATGACAAGGCGCTGGCTAGAGCTTTAAATAACCTTCTCGATGATGAGGGCTTGAGGTTGGAGATGGGAGAGCGTGCCCGGGAAAGGGCCCTGGCCGAGTTTACAATTGACCGCATGGTCGATCGTACTATCGAAGTCTACTCGGACGTCCTGTCGGGAAGACGACCCCAATGGGCGAGAGGGCTATCGCAATGAGTACGGGGGCTACCGCAATGAGCAAGGAGCGATCACAATGAGCACGCGCCGGTGGGTAGCGATCTCTCTCGCCGTCGACGCCCTGCTGATCAACTTGGGCATCGTCAGCTCATTTCTCTTACGCTTCTCCGGGGATCTTCCGGCCTTTAACTTTCAGGCTTATACGAGGCTCGCCTTCTCGATCACGGCCGTCGAGCTTGTGGCCCTCTACATCTACGACCTCTATGACGTCGAAAGGACCGGTAACTCCTGGGACGTCCTCTCGTCCGTTATGAAGGCGGTGACCCTCGGAACACTGATCACCGTCTTCATCTCGTTCTTTCTGGGCCTCTTTTCTTTTCCGAGATCGGTATTCGTAATCTCCTGGGCCAGTCAGATAGTTTTCCTGACCGGTTGGCGGGTCTTCGGGGCCCGTGTTCTCAAGATCAAGTGGCCCACCCAGCGGGTGCTCATCGTCGGCACCGGGGAGGCCGCTCGCGAGATAATGGGAGAGTTGAGGCGCCGTTCCCAGTGGGGATATGAGGTGGTCGGCCTGACGGACAGGGACGGCTCGATGAAAGGTCAGCCGGTTGAAGGCGTCGAGGTCCTCGGGGGGATTCATGATGTCGCCGACCTGATCGACGAATGCAAGGTCGACCGGGTTATCGTCGCCAGCCCGACACGCCACCGGGAGATCGTCGAAGAGCTCGCCCACGCGTCGGACGGGCGCCTTGTCGTCGAGGTGATCCCTGATCTCTACGAGATATACATCGGTCGGCTTGACCACAACCTGATCAGCGATATTCCGCTCGTCCAGCTCAGCAGGGAATCGGCCCCCGATTGGGTCCACTTGACCAAGCGGCTCATCGACATCTCCCTGGCTGTCTTCGGGCTCATCATCACCTCTCCGATCTTGCTGGCGTCGGCGATAGCGATTAAGCTGGGCTCCCCCGGCCCCGCCATCTACCGCCAGGAAAGGGTGGGACAGTGGGAGAAGGTCTTCAAGGTTTATAAGCTTAGGACGATGGTCGAGGGGGCGGAAAAGCTTACGGGCCCGGCGCTGGCGACGGAGAAGGACGATCGTATAACGCCCGTCGGTCAGTTTCTTCGCAAGACCCGAGTCGACGAGCTTCCCCAGCTCATCAACGTCATCCGTGGGGAGATGAGCTTTGTCGGCCCGCGTCCCGAGCGCCCCTATTTCGTCGAAGAGTTTAAGAGTACTATCCCGGGTTATATCGAGAGGTTCAAGGCCAAGCCGGGGCTGACGGGCCTCGCCCAGATAAACGGGGGATACGCCACGAACGCCCGGAATAAGTTAAAATACGATTTGATCTACTTGCACCACCAGTCCCTCTTTCTCGATCTTAAGATCATGCTCAAGACGATCAAGGTACTGTTAACCGGACGCGGAGCGAGGTAAATGGGTAAAGTAAGAGCAAGAGCCAGAACCAGGCAGGGCGGTGTCGAATCGGTTAGGACCTTGGACCGGTGGATGTACTGGGCTTACTTGGCCCTCGTTGTGCTGGTGCCGCTTGCTTTCAGCCGGACCCCGCTGGAGTGGCTCAACCCGACCCTCAGGGGACTTACGTTTGACCAATTCGATATAGCGAAGATCGTGACCTTGCGCTTCTTCACCCTGCTCGTATTGGCTCTTTGGGTCGCCAAGCTTTTTATGGCAAGGCAAGCCAAGTTGCGATTCACCCCGCTCGATGTGGCCATCCTTGCCTTCCTGTTCTTCGCGACGATATCGACCATTTTCTCGTGGCACTTCCCGACCTCCCTGCATGGCAAGTTTAAGAGGTACGAGGGCCTGCTTACCTATATCAACTACGCTCTCCTTTACTTCCTGGCGCTCCAGACTTTCTATAACGAGCGCCGTCTGAAGACGCTTGCCAAGGCGATGGCGATAACCGGGGGCCTGGTCGCTGTCTACGGGGTCGCCCAGTTCGTCGGTTGGGACGTCTTTCAGTGGGCGAGCTTGCCTTTTGAGCAGCATAGAAGCTTTTCGACATTCGGGAATCCCGATCTTCTGGCCGGCTATCTCGTCATCGCCCTCCCCTTCTCCGTGGCCTGTCTCCTCATGGCCAAGGGTTGGCGGGAGACGCTGCTCTACTCGGCGACCACGGCGCTCCTGGCGGTGAACGTGCTCACATCACTCGTCCGGGGGGCCTGGATAGCGACGGTCGCCGTTTTTCTGGTCTTTCTCGGTTACACAATCTACGGCTATGTCGCCAAGCGTGTTTCTAAGGAGAGCCTCGTTCGCGTCGGTGTGATGTCCGGTGTTTTTATCCTCATCTGTATCGTCGTGACGCTTTTCGCCGCCAAGCTGGGTGAACCCAATCTCAACATCGTCGAGCGCGTCAAATCTATGACTAAGATAACGGAGGGCAGCGCCGGTGCCCGTATTGAGATCTGGAAAGCGGGCCTTTCGATGGTCAAGTCGAGCCCGCTTATCGGGCTGGGCCCGGATACGTACAGGCTCGGCTCCGAACGTTACGAAACATTCAATTATGTCAAGACCGGTCTCGGGAAGACCGTCTCGGATAACGCCCACAACTATATTCTTCAGCTTGCGTCCGGACCAGGTACGCTCGCCACAATCTCCTTCCTCTTCCTGACGCTCGCCATCTTCGCCTTCTCGGCGGTCGCCGTCTCGCGTCAATCTACGGAGCGACTGGTAATCACAACGGGATTTCTCGCGGCGGGCGTCGGCTACTTCGTCCACCTGTTTTTCGGCGTCAGCGTCAGCGGGAGCACCAGCTTATTCTGGCTCGTCCTCGGTGTGCTGGTCGGCCAGACCGCTTTCGTCCGGGAGTACTCGTTCAGCCCGAACGAGGCGCTGAACAAGGTCATCATCGGCCTGGTCGTTTTTACGAGCGCCATCTCTCTTTTCTACTCCGCCAAGATGATAATCGCGGACTACTACTATGCGACGGGTCTCTCCAAAGCGCCGGTCGATACCGAAGCGGCGATTAACAATTACAAGACGGCGATCTCTCTTTATAGCAATGGCCGCTACTACGACAGCCTGGGTACCTACTACTTGCAGCTCTACGGGTACCGAAAAGATCCGGAGGATTATCAAAGGTCCGTTGAGACGCTTAAGGAGGCGGTCGAATTCGAGCCCCTCGAAGCCGATCACCGGGTCTTTCTTGCCAATACCTACCTTATGAATCCAACGCCGGCGAATCTAGCGGAGGCGCGCAAGGTTCTCGAGAGCACCCTGAAAATCAGAGCTCGCTCCGTACCGGCCCGCTTTCTTTACGCGGAGACGAATCGCATGGAACAAAAGTATACGGAAGCCATCGAGAGCTACCAGGAAACTCTCAAGTATGACGAGAATTCCGACGCCGTACTTCTCGGTTTGGCCAGGTCGTATGAGGCTGTGGGGAAAAGAAAGGAGGCGCTTGCCAGCTACCAGAGGCTTGTCTCTATCAAACCGGGCGACAAAACGGCTGTTGAAGCGATAAAGCGGTTACAATAAAATTTTAAGCATGCTTGCCTTTCGCTGGTAAAAAAAGTTAATATTTGAGTGTAAATATATCCAGCGCCATCTTTCCGAAGATGGCCGTTTTAGGGCCGGTGTTGTGAACGCTGGCGCAAGGTGAAGGGAGTGCAGTACGTTGAAGCTGAGATTTAACATGCCGGATTTCAAGGATTCCCAAGTCAAAAAGAAGACGGTCATACTGGCCGTCATGGCAGCTGCGCTCCTGATGACGGTGACCGTCACCGCCCTGGCCCTTACCTCCCAGAACTTTTTTTGCGCGAAGGCCTGTCACTTTCTCATGAAGTATGATGTAGGGGCGTTTGAGCAATCGTCGCATGCCAACATCCAGTGCGTGGCTTGCCATACCCCGCCGAACATCGTGGGCTATATCGAGCATAAATTGGGGGCGCTCGGAGAGCTTAAGATGACCGTCTTTGGAACGTACGAATGGCCTATAAACGCGAGGGCGAAACTGGCAGGTGAAATTCCAAGCGAGAACTGCAACACCTGCCACTCGATCGAGTCGAGGAAGGTGACCCCCTCAACGGGCGTCATCATAAATCACAAGGTACACATCGATAAGGGGATAGGCTGTGCTTCCTGTCATAACCGCGTCGGCCACCCCAACCTCACCGTGAAGGTATCGGAGGCTCAGCTAAACAAGCTAAAAGAAGAAGAGGCTAAGCAGGCTAGAGAGAGCAAGGAGAAGAGTCAAGAGTCCGGAAAAAAAGAGGGTGAAAAGAGCAAGGGCGAAGAAGCAACCAAGGAAGCCGTTGAAGAGGTTAAGGTCGTTAACGGCAAGTTCACATATACAAACCTGATAAGCATGGAGGGGTGTACGCGTTGTCATGGGCTCGAAGCTAATTCGAAGGCCCCCGGCAAGTGTGAGCTCTGCCATACCAAGGGATTTGATCTGAAACCTGAGAACCACAAGGTGGCTTCCTGGCTCCAGTTTGCGAAAACCCAACGGGCCGACCACGGCCAGGGGGCAAAAGCACCGGGCGGCAAGAGGTACTGCTCCGAATGCCATGCTCAGAGTTTCTGCGAGAATTGCCATCGGCTGAAGACTTTGCCTCATCCCGAGAGTTTCAAGGTCGCCTCGGCGGGCCGAGCTGAGCATGCTGTAATCGGCCAGTCGAACCCGGCGGCCTGCCAGAGGTGCCATACCGAGGAGAAATTCTGCACCGCCTGCCATCACAAGGGTTACCAGCAGGGTACGCCTTGGGCCGCCGCCAAGGGCGTCACGCAGGTGCATCCGGGGATTGTCAAGGAGAAGGGTGCGGAGAATTGCTTCAAGTGCCATGATGAGCGCTACTGCTCGAGCTGCCACACTCAGGGACAGCCGAACCAGACTTTCCTGAGCAGGCGCAGGTAAAAAGGCGATGACAACGTTCGAGGATTGATTTAGAATAGAATCGTTCTCATAATCACAAAGTGTCGTAAAGTCACAAAGTCGTCGGGACAAAGGTAAAATCGCTTGGACAACGGAGTGAGAAGGGTTCGATGAAAAAGGCTAAACTTCCTCAGACTACAGTGGCAAGGCTACCTGTCTACCTGCGCTCTCTCGTCTACCTGGCTGGAAGAGGCGTCCAGATCGTCTCATCCGAAGAGCTTGCTCAACTTGCCGGATCTAATGCCGCTCAGCTCAGAAAGGATCTCTCGTACCTTGGGGAATTCGGGACGCGGGGCGTCGGCTACGACGTCGACCAGCTCATCAACGAGATTTCCAAGTGGTTAGGTCTTCTGCGGGATCGCTCGGTGGTGATTGCCGGCATGGGCCGTCTGGGCGGCGCGCTCGTCGGTTATCCGGGTTTTTCCCAGAAGGGTTTCAGAATCGTCGCCGTCTTCGATCACGACCCGGCTAAGGTTGGCAGAGGGGTCGATGGCCTGATCGTACGAGACATGAGCGAACTTGGGAGTATCGTCTCGCAGAACGGCGGCGTCGATATCGGGATTATCGCAACGCCCGCATCGGCGGCGCAGGCGGTAGCGGATCAACTCGTCCGGTCAGGCATTCGCGGCATCCTTAATTTCGCGCCGATCACAATAGAGGTGCCAGACGAGGTCTTCGTCCGTCAAGTCGATCTCTCGGTTGAGCTGCAGATACTCTCATACCATCTGCAGAAGGCCGAGAGGGTGGGCGTCCTAGTGTAAATCACACTTCATCTCATTCAGATGAGGGACTCTCTTGGATATCGAACGCTCTCTTTTAAGAATCAAAGAACGCCTTGGCGAAGAGGCTTTTAGAGGGCACGAGCTACTCACTTATAGCGGGGTCGCCATTCCGGACCGGCTCATCATCGCCGAACTCCTCTTGCGCTCGTCTGAACCGGGCAAATACGACGCTGAGAAGCTGGAGTGGGTAGGCGTTTCCCTGGAGCTGATGCAGCTTGCCGTCGCCAGGCATTACGAATCCCACTCCGGCGATCCGAACGTGAGCCTGATTACCGCCGATTACTACTACGCCCGGGCCATATCCATCGCCTCGAACCTCCCCTGCGTGCGCGCCGTCGACGCCCTGTCCAGGGCGATTCTTGAGGTGGCGGCGGCTGAAGCGGTCATCAGTTTGGATGGCGGCAACGGCGACGGGGAGGAGATTCTCGGGGAAAGAGCCGGACTCTTTGCCATCGCGGGCGAGTTGGCGGGCCATCTTTCGGAAGTCGACGAGGTGGCGATCGCCAGGCTGTCGAATTTCACGCGCCGCGCCGGAGTCATCCATCTCCTAAAAAGCGGGACGCTCCCCCAGTCGCTCGTCGGCAGTCATCCGCCCGTCGCGCGGGTCAAGGAAGACGCCGCCTCGATCCTCAAAGACCTCCCGGGCCAAACCGCTATTTCTCTGGCCCAGTACATGGCGGCGCTCACCGCCTAGAAAGCAGCAATTAGCAATGAGCGATTAGGGGCGGTCGGCGCCGGAGGCACCTCCAGGCGGCCGTATTTTCAAGGTGGACAGTTGAAAGCTGACTGGTTTATACTGGTATAAAACACCTGGTAAATAAGGTAACGCTTTGAAAAGCTACCCGATGTCGAAACGAATAACCGAAGATTTGCAGAGCGTGGAAAGCGGGCTCATCGAGGCCGTATCGTCACCCAGAGGGATACTCTCGGAAATTGCCCTGGACACGCTGACGGCCGGCGGCAAGCGGCTTCGCCCCGCTCTCGTTCTCATCTGCGGTCAGGCCGGCGACTATAGCTCCCAGCGCCTCTTGCCCGCGGCAGTCGCCGTCGAGCTCGTTCACACAGCCTCCCTCGTCCATGATGACATCCTGGACCGCGCCGTGATAAGAAGAGGTGCGCCGACCGTCTACGCTGCATGGGGAGAGCGGATGGCCTCCGCCGCGGGCGATTTTCTCTTTGCCAAGGCTTTTGAATGCCTGGCCGGTCTATCCGATCCAGCGGCGCTGGTCGCTCTCTCCGATGCGGCCGTCGCTCTCTGCCTTGGTGAGTTTGAACAGATGCAAACAGCTCATCTCCCCCACCAGTCTGTCGAGGGCTATCTAGGAAAAATCGAGCGGAAGACCGCGGCTCTCTTTGCGGCCTGCTGCCGGTTGGGCGGCATTCTGGCCGGCGCCGACGAGCCCGAAATCGAAGCGCTCGAGAAATATGGATACGACCTTGGCATAGCTTTTCAAATTTACGACGACATTCTCGATTTTACGGGCGGAGCAGCGCTAGGCAAACCGACCGGCACCGACCTCAGGGACGGGACGGTCACCATGCCGATGCTCTACGCCATGGACGAGTTGAAGGAGAGCCGGGCTCTCGTCGCCGTCATCGAAGCTTTAAATCCCGACGATCGAGAGGTCTTTCACGCCATCGAGCTGGTTGAAAGGAGCTGCGCGCTCGACAGGGCTAAAGCCCAGGCGAGAAGCTTTGTCGACCGGGCGATAGCAGTCGCGGGAGGTCTTTCGAATCAGGCGGTAGCCAAGCAGCTTTCCACAATCGGGGAGTTCGTAATAGATAGATATAGCTAAAGGAGTGACTATGCTTCTGACCGCCAAATGGGTATTGCCAATAAGCTCCAGGCCGGTTGAGAACGGAGCGGTCGCTGTAGACGGGGACAAGATCATCGAGGTTGGTGAGTTCGAACACCTCCGGAAGAAACGACCGGATGAGGAGATTCTTGACTTTGGTTTGGCGGCCATTCTACCAGGCTTTATCGACCTCCATACCCACCTCGAGTACAGCGTATTCCGAGGCGCCTGCGACGACCTCGGATATGAAGCCTGGAAGATACAGCTCACCGGAAAAAGTTCTCCGCTGACCGCGGACGATTGGCGCCACTCGGCGAGGTTGGGCGCTCTGGAAGCGATCCGTTCGGGAATCACCACCATCGTGGATATCACCAACAGCGGCGCGAGCGTGCACGCCGCCCGGGAAGCGGGGCTCCGCGCGCTCGTCTTCTACGAAGTATTAGGGATGGATCACGCCAAGGTTGAGAGCATCATGCGTAAGGCCGAGAAAACGCTCGGCGATTGGCGGGCAAAGGCCGACTCGCGCATCTCATTTGGGATCGCACCTCACTCTCCATACACCGTTTCCCCGCCTCTCTTTCTGGCGGCAAGTCGGTTTGCGAGGGACAACAACTTTATCCTCTGTACTCATCTGGCCGGTTCGAAGGCCGAGTATGATTTCGTGAAGTACGGGTCGGGCGCCTTCGCGACGATCTATCGCGATCTTGTGGGGTGGAACCACCTTCTATGGCAGCCCACCGGGGCGTCGCCGGTCAAGTATCTCGAGCAGTGGGAGGTCTTCGATTACGGTCCAGTACTCGCCGTTCACTGCATTCATCTTGACGCCGCCGACATAGACATTCTTGAGAAATACGGTGTCGCCGTCGCCCATTGCCCCGGCTGTGCGGCTAAACTGGCTATGGGCGTCGCGCCTTTGGCCGAGTTTATGGAGAGAGGCTTGAGGATCGGCATGGGGACGGATAGCCCTGCCAGCAATAACACTATGGACGTCTTCGACGAGATGAGGATCGGCCTCCTTCTCCAGCGCGCCACCAACACGACGGTGGATAATCTATCGGCGGAAAACTTCGTGCAGATGGCGACGGTGGGGGGCGCGGAAGCCATCGGCCTGGATGGGTCGGTAGGGTCGCTTGAACCCGGAAAGACCGCGGACGTCATCGCGGTCGATCTCTCCCACAGTCACCAGGTGCCGGCGCGAGACCCTTATTCGGCGCTGGTCTACACCGCCAACCAGGATAACGTCGTTTTCACCATGATCGATGGTCGGGTTGTCTATCGCGATGGTGAACATCTGACGCTCGACGAGAAGGAAATCTTACGCCTGGTCGAGCCGCTTCGACGCAAACTCCTATAAAGGTTGATTGAAAAGCTTCAAAGAGTTATTATTTGACAGGCATCAAGGGAGTTTCTCTCAAATGAGCTTTTGAAGGAGGTTAGTCTGTTGGCGGACGATTTCTTTGAAGATGATATATATGAAGAGAAGCCGACGCCCAAAAAGCCGACTCAAAAAAAGAGTAAGGGCGATGTAAAAGGTAAGGACGACGTAAAGAAGGCGGCGGATGGCTTCTTTGAAGACGACGTAACCGGGAAGACCGCCAAGAAATCCGCCCAGAGCAAAGGTGGTGCTGCGGCGGCGGTACGAGAGGCCAAGGGAACGACGCCTGACGAGAGCTTTACTTTTAACCTGGGTCAAAAGGTGGATTTAACCTGGGTAATCGCAGTAGCGATTGCCGCCTTTACAATCGGCTTTGTCGCGCACGCGATCTTCTTTAAGCCCGCTCCCGATACCAGCGGCCAGATTTACAATAGTGGGGCCCCCAACAATACTGGGGCTTCCACGACCGCGCCACCCCTCAGCCAGGACCAGCTTAAGAAGTACGAGAAGAGTGGTGGGTTGCCACCCGGGCACCCGAACCTCAACGGGAGCGGCTCCGCCACGTCGACCGGCAGCACCCAGGGGCAAAGCCCATCCGCCCCTTCGGGTGGCAATTAAGGGCTTGTCAGTAAAATAGGCCATTCAATATCGGTGAGAAACTTTTTGCCTCACCTTTTGTTGTGGTCGCGAAACGCTTAATCTGTGGCGCGCGACAGGTTGCGCGCTTCTTTCATTTGAGATAACCTTTGCCGGTAATTAGGAATCGGGTGAGATAAATTGTTGCTGGACAAGAGAAGGGTCTCGACTTTTACCAAAACTTTTGCGGTCATAATAGCAATAAGCTTTGTCTCGAGCGTCGCCCTCTATGTGCTGCCCACCTATACCACCATCAGCAACGTTCCGGCGAACGCGCCGGCCAACTTGCGAAAAGCTATCGAACAGGGAAACAGGTATTCTGACAACAAGCAGTACAAACAGGCGAACGAAGCCTACGAGCGTGCTCTAGCGATCGATCCCAACAACGTGGACGTCCGGATCGATAATGCGATCGCTTATTACTATCAAAACAACGTGCAGAGGGCGATCGATGAAGCTCTAAAAGGTGTAAAGGTCCGACCCAACCATCCAAAAGCGCATTATAACCTCGGTATTTTTTATACAAGCGCCGGCAGGCCCGAGGATGCCCGCCGTGAGTTTGAGACCTATCTGAAGCTCGAGCCAAGCGGTTCGTCAGCCGATTACGCTCGCCAACAACTTCAACAGCTCGGAAAGTGACGTAAAAGCGGTTTACCGCTTTTACGTCACTTAAGCATTTAGGCCCTCGTCAAGCGACCTCTTCTTCTCTTCCGTAGAGGAGGCCTTCAAGCTCCGCGGCGTTCTTCGGGGCGAAACCGAAGGCGTCGTTGTTGAAGTAGGCGTAAACGTCCCGCCCTCGCCCCGTCGTGTCTACGATGCGACTGGCCCAAACGCGAAGCTCATCGAGGGAGTACTCGGAGCCGTACAAGATGCGACCGCCGTGAAACCTGATAAAAGAGAAATCCGCGGTCTCCTCGAAGGATTGAGGGAAATGAGGTGAGTCGGCGGTCACTAACGACGCCCTTTTTTCCGTCAACAATTCGTAAATTTCCCCGTCGAACCAGCTTGGATGGCGAAACTCAAATGCGTAGCGAAGAGTCCCGGGGAGTACCTCCAGGAACCCAGCCAGGCGCTCGGTATTCTTGGGCCAGGTAGCTGGGAACTCGAACAGCACCGGACCCAGCTTGTCACCAAGGCCGTAAGCAGCGTCGTAAAAGCGCTTCCAGGGCTCGCGGCAATCTTTAAGCTTCCTGTTGTGAGTGATGTACCGGCTGGCTTTCACGGCGAAGGTGAAATCAGGGCCGACGGTATCCCGCCATTTTTCGAAGACCGCCTTGGAGGGAAGGCGATAAAAGGAGTAATTTATCTCTACGGTTTTGAAGCGCGAGGCGTAAAAGGTGAGCCACCTGTTTTTGGCTATCTCGCGCGGGTAGAAGACCCCGCGCCACCAGTCGTAACTCCAGCCTGAAGTCCCTATGTGTGCCATTCCAGTAGCCATAGCATTCCTTCCGGTTCTTATTTCCATCTATATTAATATCCTTAAATCTGGAAATAACCCCTAACATGAGTTCATGGTCTAGGTCTGGCGTCTAGAGTCCAGAGTCCAAAGTCTAGCGTCTAGAGTCTAGCGTCTGCTTTATCGGGGTGTCATGTTTGCGCAAGATAGGCATCATATCGGGCGCGTTGGGGGCTGATCCGACCAGTCGCGAGCTCCTGGAGCGGGCGTCGGAACAGGGGGCCGCCGCGCCCATCGACCCGGGCCATTTCAGAGTGGAGGAAAGCCGTTTTTTTGCCGGGGACGAGGAGGTTGGTCGGTATGACGCCCTTATCGTGCGTTTTCTCAACCCGGTAGGCGAGTTGGACTTCCAATTTGACTTCCTCGACCAGCTCTCGAAAAGGGGCGTCTGTATTCTCAACTCCCCTCAATCTTTGGCTATCGCCGAGAGCAAGTTTCTCACCTCGCTAACCCTGGCCGAGCATGGCCTGCCCGTTCCTGAAGCTCTCGTCATCCAACGCGCTGACGATATCCTTTCTTTTATCGAGCGACACCGCGATATTGTCGCCAAACCGCTCTATGGCTTTCAGGGGCGAGGCGTCATCAGGGTTCAGGCCGGTGACCATAGGGCGATTACGAGACTAGAAGAGCTGGTAAGCGAGTATCAGGCGATCCTCGTCCAGCCCTTCGTGCCCAACCCCGGAAGAGATATCAGAGCTTTTGTCGTCGGTGAAAAGGTTGTCGCCTCGATATACCGGATGGCGCCTCCCGGGGACTGGAAAACGAATGTCTTTGCCGGTGGGACAGTTAAGGAGTTTAACCTGTCTGAAGAGGGCAAGGAGCTTTGCCTGCAAGCTTCCCGGATAGTTGGACTTGCCTACACAGGCGTGGATCTCATCGAAAGCCCCGAAGGTTTAGTCGTTCTTGAGGTTAATGGGGCTCCCGCCTGGTCGGGTCTTGAACTGGCAACAGGCAGGGATATCGCCAAGTCGATAATAGATTTAACCTTGCTCAAGATTGAAGAAAAATCTTGCTAAATTAGATGTTTAAAGCTTGCTAAAAAGGGGAACAATCAAAAATACGCGGTAATTAGGTTGCAGCCAGAAAAGCTTTAGGGAAAAAGTGGCTTAAGCCTACAGGAAGATCGAGCAAAAGGGCGGCCTTAGGTAACTTAGATTACCGACGGTTTTGCTCGCCCATACCATGGGTATGGATAGGATGTTTAAAAGCCTTTCTCGGCGGGGAGTAATTAAGCCGAGAGCAGAGCGGATGGTAATCGCTGAGTAGGAATGAAGGAGGTGAATTAGATGGCCGGAGAGAAGGGCAAGATGACCGTCTCTGAGGCTGGCCGCAAAGGGGGCGAGACGACAGCAAAGAAGTACGGCCCCGAGTTCTACGAGCAGATTGGGAAGAAAGGCGGCGAGACGACTTCGAAGAAGTACGGCCCCGAGTTCTATGAGGAGATCGGCCACAAGGGTGGTCAGAAAGTCAAGCGCCTCATTGAAGAGGGTAAGAAGCGCGCGTAGATCAGCCATGTTGGTAGGTAAGAGTCTCATCTAAGACGACAATAAAGCGACATACTTTTTAGTATTTCTTGGGACAGCCTTTCGGGTTGTCCCTTTTCTTATGGTGCGCCCGGCAGGGCGCACGCACTCGGAGGTGAAAGTCCTCCACAGGCCCGGCAGGGGGAACTGTTAGCCGGACGGCAAGGGTGTCCGCTGTG
>JAMCWL010000022.1 GCA_023481285.1 Actinomycetota bacterium
GCGCTCCAGGGCCGCCTTGAGGATCGTCTCGGCAGCTTCATTCGCGGTCGGCGTGTCATTAGCCTCGGCGATATCACGCCGAGAGACCAGATCCCAGACGCCGTCGGAGCAGAGCACAAAGGCATCGCCTGGCGCCATGCTCGTACGCTCGAGGTCGACTTGCACGGCGGGCTCAGCGCCGAGGCTGCGAGTGAGCATCGACCGCGCGGGGTGACCGGCCGCCTGTTCGGGGGAGATGAGCCGCATCCGGAGCATCTCGGCGACGCGGGAGTGATCCGAAGTGAGCTGCGAGCACTGCTTATCCCGCACGAGGTAGGCACGGCTGTCTCCCACGTGCGCGACGAGCGCTTCAGAACCGGCGAGCGCGAGCGCGGTGAGCGTCGTCCCCATGCCCCGCTGCTCATGGTCGAGAGAGGCCGCAAACACCTCAGCGTTCGCGGCACGAACCGCCGCTCTGAGGGCCTGGTGAGGCGAGGCTGTCGGGCCGGTCGTCCAGGTCTCAAGCACGGTCTCCACCGCAAGACGGCTCGCCACCTCGCCGGCGGCGTGGCCGCCCATGCCATCGGCAACGACGAACAACGGGCCGCGCTCATCGAAGTCCTCCGGCGCATAGGCGCCTACGAAGTCCTCGTTCTCGGGACGCACAGCCCCTGGGTGCGAACGGAGCGCCCACGAGAGCTTGGAGAGAACCGCGTTCGCGGATGCAAAGCCGTTGCCCCCCTCCAGAGAAGGCCGGTTTGCGTCTAGCCCTCCTTGGATCGCATGCGGCAACGTCCCACGGTCGGCCCTCCGCCCGGGCTGGAAGCTCTTCCCAGACATCGTATTCATCGGCATCGGCCCCCTATACCTGCGCTCTGCCGTTTCTATCACCCGATACTGGGTCCCAAAAAACAGGCATGAACGACTGGGCCGGAGACGAACCCCCGACCCAGTCGGCTGGCTCCCGCATGCCACGCGGTTCCCGATCTTTACAGAGCGATCTCAGTCCCGCGCGGATCCTGCAGCAGTTTCACGCCGCGCATGCTCGGATTCAACGCGACCCACGCTGCGCCGATGACGATCCAGACGGCGACTATACTAATAGCGATGTAAACGTTGGTCGAAGTGGCCCCGCCCGCCGTTACTCCGAGGTAGATTATGCCGACAAGCATTGCCAAGTTCATCAGCATGCCCGCGCCGGGAACAACATAGTGCTTGACGAGATGCCGGTCTTTATGGCTGGCAAACGCCACGATCGCGACCAGGCAGGTCATCCCGTAGACGAGGAAGGTCCCAGCGTTTGAGGCAAGCGTTATCTGCGTGAGTGTGTCCACGGTCTTCACGCCGTAGATCCCGAACAGCGCCGAAATCGCGGTGAGAATCCAAATGCCTCCATGAGGCGTGGCGAACTTTCCGTGGAGGAGACCAAGGATGCTCGGCATCTCCTTGTCCCGAGCCATTGAGTAGGTGACACGCACACCAGTGTTGAGGCAGGCGAGCGTGGTACCGATGAGGGCAAGCAAGACGGTCGCCGCCATGAGCAAGGCTATCGCCTGCCCTCCCGCCCCGAAGAGTGAGTTTACTATCGTCTTCACCATCGTGCCGATGGGCGCCGAGTCGGTAGCCGCAGCCGCGTAGCCGGCAAGCTTGGCTCCCTTATCGCCAACCGCAGTGACGGTCGCGCCGCCGACCACGAAGTTGGCGGCGAAATACTCGAAGAGGTAGGCGAGCCCGCCCTGGATGGCCAAGCTAAGAAGTACGCCACGCTTTATGTCCTTCTCCGGGCGCTTGGCTTCAGCGCCGAGCGCCGTGACCGACTCGAACCCCACCAGCAGCAGGATGGCGATCGTCGACTGGTAGATCAGGTGCAGGATGTTACGCGGTAAGATTATCGAGGAGGCTGACGCCATTTCATAACCTCCCGTCGGGGTTGGGTTGCTCAGACGGAAGGCGATAGCCACAATACCAAAGGCTAACAATGTCGTGAGCTGGATGACGTTGATAGCGATGGCCGTGTTGGTGGACCCGGAGATTCCCCGGAAGGCGATGTAGCCGGTAATGAGTGCGAAGACTATGGCGATGACCGAGAGCACCGGCCATGAGAGCGCCTGGCCCGTGAGCGTCTGGTAGATGTAGCCGAAGAGAGTCGCCGTGAACGCGACCATTATGCCCGGATAAATCCAGTAATAGAGATGGCTGATCCACCCGATGGTAAGTTTGGCTACGCGTGCAAAGCGGCGAAGATGGGCCTTCTCCTTGTTTAGGAGCGCCGCCTCCGCGAAGTAGTAGCTCGAGCCGGTCCCCGCTTGGGGGTAGATGCGCGCAAGTTCGCTGTAGCTGTATGCTGTAAGGAACGCCAGTACCAGCGCAAAGAACAAGCCCGTCCACATATCGAAAGCTGTCGTGGAATTCCCGGCTACCTGAGCGGATTGCATCTGGAAAGTCGTCCAGAGGAACGCCCCCGGCGCGATTAGCGCCATGGCATTCACGGTGATGCCGGTGAGACCCAGTGTGCGTTTCATCTCACCCGTGGTTGTCGTCTCGGCCATAATGGTTTACTCCTTTCAGTCCAGAAAACGGCATGTTACGTGCATGATACGGACGCGTGAATGAAGAATCTTTATGTCGGAACACAAATCTGAAGACGGGGTTTTAGACAATTGGACAAGGAGATTTCCGGGAGAATACATTGGGGTTTCAAAGATATTTCGGGACGGAAATTTTAGCCGACGCCCCCGGATATGACGCGAAAGGGATGCGACTTGCGGTGCTTTCTCGACCCGTAGTAGGCGAAGCGGTGCTCGTGATCTTCGACTTTGAGCTCCGCCATGCCGTCACCGAGCCTCAAAGCCTCGTCGAAATCGTGCGTTACAAGAACAAAAGGTATATCTCTCATGTGCTGGATATCCTTCAAGCCGGTTTGCAGTGCGAGCCGGGTATCGACATCGAGCGCCGAGAGGGGCTCATCAAGCAGTAGCAGATCCGGCTCGGCGACCAGAGCCCTTAAGAGCGCCACCCGTTGCTTCTCCCCGGCGGAAAGCTGCCCTGGAAAGCGTTTCCTTAAGTGTGCGATGTTCATCGCTTCAAGCATCTTCGAGATGCCGACGTCGTCCGAGATGCCGTCGGAAGAGATGCCGTACCGGACATTGCGCTCGACTGTCATGTGCGGGAAGAGCGCAAAATCCTGAAATACGAAGCCGACCCGGCGCTCCCTCGCGGGCATATTGATCGAATCCACCGATGAGAACAGCACCCGGTCGTCGACCGCAATAAAGCCCTCCTTCGGCGTCATGAGCCCGGCAATGCACTTAAGAAGCGTGGTCTTGCCGCTTCCAGAAGGGCCCGAGATAACGATGATCTCGTTGCCCGAAACGATTTCCGCTTTGAGGGTGAGGTAGTCAAGCTCCGCCTCGAATCGTATGTTCAGCATGCGATCACCACCTGATAGCTCGTTTTCGCCACATGTTGAGCCCAAAGATCAGTGAAAAACTGATCGCCATCAAAACCACCCGTATTGCCACCGCCTGAAGCATATCGCCTGATTGAGATGTGAAGTAAATAGCGATCGGGATCGTCTGAGTTTTACCGGGTATGTTGCCGGCGATCATCAACGTCGCCCCGAACTCTCCCAGCGAGCGGGTAAACGCCATCACAATCCCCGCAACAAAACCCGGCCACGCAAGCGGTAGAGTGATCGTGCGCAGTATCTTCAATTCTCCAGCACCGAGCGTCCGTGCCGCCTGCTCCAGGCTGGAATCGACCGATTCAAGGGATGACTTGATCGATTGATACATGAGTGGCAGCGATACGATCGTCGATGCGATGACCGCCGCCCACCAGGAGAAGATGACCTGCGCACCGAAGTGGGCCAACATGCGGCCGACCGGCCCATGCTTACCTAGTAAAAGCAGGAGCAGAAAGCCCGCGACTGAAGGTGGCAATACGAGTGGCAGCATGATGATCGATTCGATGAGCGTTCGACCCCGGATCGGTACGCGATGTAAAATGATAGCCAAGCATGCGCCGATGATGAAAACAATCGCAACCGCGATGCTCGATACCCTGATCGATAACCATATCGGTGACATGGCGATGCACCTCACTTGTCAGCACTCGGTTGACGCCTGAGATTGCTTCGGGCCTCCGGCCCTCGCAATGACAGGCCTTTTAGGCTAGTAGCTAGTAGCTAGTAGCTAGTAGCCAGCGGCCAGCGGCGTGAACCCGAACTCCTTAAAAACCTTCCCGGCACTCTTGCTCTTGAGATATCCTTCGAACCTTACGGCGAGCTTCGAGTGCTTCCCACCCGTAACAACCGCGACCGGATAGACGATCGAATCGTGATAGCTCCCCGGCACCCTCAGGATGATCCGGGTCTTCTTCGAAGCCTGGGCGTCGGAACGATAGACGAAGCCCGCATCGACGTTGCCGGTTTCAACGTAGCTCAACACCTGGCGAACATCCTTTGCGAGGACGAGACGCGACTGAAGCGCCTCCCATAGACCGCCTGTTTCCAGCGTCATTCGAGCGTATTTTCCCGCCGGTACGACCTGAGGGTCGCCGATGGCGATCTTGTCGAGCCCCGGTGCGTCGCGGAGTCCGCCGACAGACGTGAGCGACGCGGCGCTTGCGATGGGGACAACGATGACGAGCTCGTTGCCAAGGAGGTTTGAGCGGCTCGACTTGTCTATGAGCCCTTCTTTCTCGAGCGCATCCATCTGCTTCATGCTTGCAGAGATAAAGATATCGGCGGGCGCGCCCTGTTCAATCTGGACCTGGAGATCGCCGGACGCAGCGAAGTTGAAGACGAGCTTCGCTTTCTCGCGCTTCTCAAAACCAGGAGCAAGTGCTTGCAGGACATCCTTCAGGCTTGCGGCTGCCCAAACGTTGAGCTCGACCGGCTCTTTGAAGACCTTCGCCGTCTTGGTCGCCTTGGCACTCTTATTTTGGAGCGCTTGTGGGCAACCAGACGCAAGGACGAAAAGGAACAAGCAAGCGATCCAGATTCGAATCCACGAGGCCCGCTTTGACCATTTTTCGGGCACCCCCAACAGGGAACCAATCGCTGGCACCCTCACCCTGATCCCCTCCTGTTCCGTGACTCAGCATGGCGTTAGTGATAGAGCGGCACTCCGGTAAATATCTCGCCCAGCGTCGGATTACACCCCTGCCTGTCACCCTGACCGTCCGCCGGCGCCCCGGGAATGCCGATGGCGTCCGCTCGACACTGCTTGCAGAGCCGAAATTGCTCGATATGCTTTTCCGCTTCGTACCGCGCCTCTTCCAACTCGAAGCAGGTGGGCGCCGGGTAATTCCTCATCTCGCCGATCGGCTTGAGCGGCATGATATTCATGAGGCGGGCTCCGGCGGCGCGCATCTCGCGAGCGAGCTCCTCGATGTGCTCTCCATTGATCTCCGGAACGAGCACCGTGTTGACCTTGACCGCGAGCCCGGCGCGCGCCGCCCGCTCGATCCCTTTGAGCTGACGGACGCTGAGCACATCGAAGGCATCTTCCCGGTGGACTCTTCCTTCCACCACGGCCATACGATAGAACTGCCGGCCGATCTCCGGCGTTACCGCATTAACGGTAACCGAAACGCTCGTCACGCCGACCGCGAGCAGATCTTTCACCCGCTCGGCCAGCATCAGCCCATTGGTGCTGACGCATTTCCTTAGCTCGGGGAAGCGATCGTGGATAAGCTTGAGCGCCGTGAAGGTGCTCTCAACCGCCAGCGCATCGCCCGGACCGGCCACGCCGATCACCTGGACTGCTGGATCCTCGGCAACCACGCGCTCGACCAATTCCAGAGCTTTCGCCGGGCTTATTATCCCGGCTGCCACTCCCGGCCGGTTCTCTAAGCCACCGACCTCGCGATGGCAGTAGCGGCACTTTATATTGCACGCCGGCGCCACGGGGATGTGCATCCTGCCGACCCTGTGATGCGCAAGCTTGTCGAAGCAGGGATGCCCCCTGGCCTTCTCGGCGAACTCCCTCATATCTTCCGCCGTTTTGATGCTGGAAAATAAGGTCGTTGCCTCATTCGCTTCCACTGTTATCACCTACCTTGAAAATACGACCGCCGACCGCCGACCGCCGCGGATGTCATTCTGAGGGTCGTAGACCCGAAGAATCTCCGTGCTACCACAAACCGCTCGTACGCACTGAGATCCTTCGTCCTCCCTTCGGTCGTCCTCAGGATGA
Source organism: Actinomycetota bacterium (assembly GCA_023481285.1). GTDB lineage: Bacteria > Actinomycetota > Aquicultoria > Aquicultorales > JAMCWL01 > JAMCWL01. The sequence goes on from JAMCWL010000022.1 coordinate 6,180, forward strand.
CAAGCTCATAGCTACCTTAAGGCGTTCTCTCCCGCCTCACCGGTGCGCACCCGCACGACCGTTCCGATCGGGAGGACAAAAATCTTGCCGTCCCCGTAGTTGCCCGTCTGGTTGACCCTGATGATGGCGTTCACCAGCGGCTCAACGCTGGCATCATCCACCACCATAGTAAGCATCCGCTTGGGAATGAACCGGGCGATGGGATCGGAGCCTTCAAACTCGGGCACGAGCTTCGACATCTCGGGATCGATCTCGCTCATGATGCCCATCTGCTTGCCCCTGCCGTAGACGCTCGATATGCTCATGGAGGGGTAGCCTATACCATCGAGCGCCGTCTTGGTTTCGTGGACCTTCGTTCGCCTGATGATGGCTATGATTTCCTTCATCCTCTATACAGCCCCTTCTCATTAGAGAACCTTATATTCAAGTCTCTAGTCTCTAGATTACAGGCCCTTTTCGCCCGTCCGGATGGTATATACATCGCTAACCTCGCTCACGAAGATCTTGCCGTCGCCGATGTTTCCGGTTCGAGCCGCGCCCTCGATGATGCCGACCACCTTCGGCGTGTCCTCGTCGTTGACTACCAACGTCAGCTGGACTTTCGGCAACTCGTCATAGGTGATGGGGCCGACCTGGAGCCCCTTCTGCCGCCCGCGTCCGAAGACATGCATCTTGGTCAGAGAGACGAAGCCCTCCTTTTCCAGCGCGTCTATCACCGCCGACTCTCTCTCGGGACGGATAAGCGCACGAACCATTTCCATTTCGATTCCTCCTTGCCGCTAGCCTCTTGGTCTCTTTGTCCCCTGGTTTCTTGGTAAAAAGACCCATTGATACCCGAACGCTATGAAAACAGGCCGCCAAGACTCTAAGACTCTTTTTGGCCGATCAGCTTGAGTACGTCCGACCTATAAGTCCGCTGCTCCTCCGCGAGGAGGGCGTTGGCCATCAGCTCTATCAGGTTCATCGCCCCCTCGTAGCCGAAGAGAAGCTGCCGCTGTCCCCCC
>JAMCWL010000077.1 GCA_023481285.1 Actinomycetota bacterium
AGCTGAAGTGTAAAGAATGATCATCATCAAAACGCCTGAAGAGATCGCGATCATGCGCGAGGCCGGGCTTATCGTGGCAAAAGTACTGGAGCTCATTGAGAAAAGGGTAAAGCCGGGCGTCACCGGCGTTCAGATAGATCGGTTTGCCGAGCGGTTTATCAGGAGCGCCGGAGCGAGTCCGGCGTTCAAGGGATATCGCGGTTTTCCGGCGTCCATTTGCTTTTCGATAAACGAAGGCGTCGTGCACGGAATCCCCAGCGCCAAGCGCCTGAAAGAGGGCGATATAGTAAGCGTCGACGTCGGGGTAGAGTACAAGGGCTACTACGCGGACGCCGCCGCTACTTTTGCCGCCGGGGAGATCGATGAGGAGGCGCGTCGTCTGATGGAGACAACTAAAACGTGTCTCGAAGCTGGCATCGCCCAGGCGCGGGTCGGAAATTACCTGGGGGACATCGGTAGCGCAATCCAGAGCGTTGCGGAATCAGCCGGGTTCTCGGTCGTTCGAGATTTGGTCGGCCATGGAATCGGGCGGGCGATGCATGAGGACCCGCAAATCCCGAATTACGGGAGGCCGAAGAGAGGTCCTAGGCTGGAGCCGGGGATGGTCCTGGCGATCGAACCGATGATCAATGCGGGCGTCGCCGAGGTCACAACGCTCGACGATCACTGGACGGTTCTCACGGCCGACGGCGGCCTGTCCGCTCATTTTGAGCACAGCGTGGCGTTAACTGAGAGAACCCCACTCGTTCTGACGTCTGTGTAGACGAGGGTAATCTTATTTGGTAAAATACAAGTTTGTGACTTGTAAAGTCGATGTGAGGGAGCGCCGGTTTGCCGAAGAAAGAAGATGTAATCGAGGTCGAAGGGACGGTTGTCGAACCTCTACCGAACGCGATGTTCAGAGTCGAACTCGACAATGGGCATCGCGTCCTTGCGCACATTTCGGGCAAGATGCGCATGCACTACATCAGGATTTTGCCTGGCGACCGGGTGCGGTTGGAGCTCTCTCCTTATGATCTGAACCGGGGGAGGATCGTTTACCGGTTCAAGTAGCAAAAAGTCTGCTTGTCTGGACGTATAAGCTTTGCGGCTATGGCGCAAGACGGTATGGGTTGGCGAGATTTGAAACCGTTGATGGGTTGGTTGAGGAGAGATCGGCATGAAGGTCAGGCCATCGGTAAAAAAGATTTGCGATAAGTGTAAGATCATTCGCAGGCATGGGCGCGTTCTGGTCATATGCGAGAACCCGCGCCATAAGCAGCGCCAAGGTTAAAATGCCTTAACACCTAGCGCAACTTGAAGATACCATAAGCTTGCGGCGATGGTGATCTGTAAAGCGCGAGCATCGACGATTATTCGACGGCTCTCCCGCGGCTGAGTTTTGGGGAGCGTCGGTTTGATAAAAGAAAGCAGTGCCGCAGGCGCGTATGTCCAAGGGTTGCAAGCTTGTCTGCCGGCAACGCGAAGAAGCGACACGAAGAAGCAGAGAGTAACGTTATACAGGAGGTTGACAGTTGGCGAGAATTGCAGGGGTTGACCTGCCGCGCGAGAAGAGGGTGGAGGTAGGTCTTACCTACATCTACGGAATCGGACAGACCCGCGCGAGGCAGATTCGTGCGGCTGCCGGGGTTAACCCGGATACACGGGTGCGCAATCTTACGGAAGAAGAGGTCGTACGGCTCAGGGAGTTTATCGATAAGAACTTCAAGGTCGAAGGCGACCTGAGGCGCGAAGTCTCGCAGGACGTCAAGCGGCTGATGGAAATCGGTTGCTACCGGGGCCTGCGCCATCGCCGGGGTCTTCCAGTGCGCGGGCAGCGCACGCATACGAATGCGCGCACGCGGAAAGGGCCGCGTCGTCAGGTTGGAGTTAGGAAAAAGGGTAGATAAGGAGGCGGGTATTTGGCTAAGAAAGGCGTGCGCACTCGCGTCAAGCGCAAGGAGCGTAAAAACATAGTCCATGGCGTGGCTCATATCAGAAGCACGTTCAATAATACGATCGTTACCATAAGCGACCAGGCCGGGAATACCGTCTCCTGGGAGAGCGCCGGAACGGTCGGTTTTAAGGGTTCCCGGAAGAGCACCCCGTTTGCCGCCCAGATGGCGGCCGAATCGGCGGCCAGAAAGGCTCAGGAGCATGGAATGAAAAGAGTGGACGTCAAAGTAAAAGGCCCGGGCGCCGGGCGGGAGACGGCCATCCGGACGCTGCAGGCGACCGGTTTGGAGGTCGTCGGTATTTCCGACGTCACTCCGGTGCCCCATAACGGGTGCCGGCCCCGGAAGAGGCGGAGGGTCTAGTTATGGCGAGATATACTGGGCCGGTCTGTAAGCTCTGTCGCAGGGCGCAGATGAAGCTCTTTCTCAAGGGAGACAAGTGCTTAACGGAGAAGTGCCCTGTCGAGCGCCGTCCGTATCCCCCGGGGGAGCATGGCCGTCGTCGGAGTAAAGAGTCGGAGTACTACGTGATGCTTAGGGAGAAGCAGAAGGCTCGCCAAATCTACGGCATCCTCGAGAAGCAGTTCCGGAATTACTATGAGGTCGCATCCAAGCAAAAGGGCATTACCGGTGAGAACCTGTTGAGGCTCCTCGAAACCCGGCTGGACAACGTCGTCTACCGGATGGGCTTGGCGTTCTCCCGACCGGAGGCCCGCCAGCTCGTACGCCACGGGCACTTCGAGGTGAACGGCCACAGGGTCGATATTCCATCCTACCAGGTGGCGACGGGAGATGTGATCAAAGCGCGCGGCGACCTCGCAAGAATCAAAGAGGCGGCCGAATCGTCGACCAAGGCTGAAGTTCCCGCCTGGCTGGAAGTGGATTACGAGAAGCTGAGCGGCCGGGTATTGAAAACGCTGGAGCGCGACGATATCGACGAGCCGGTCAAAGAGACTCTCATCGTGGAGCTCTATTCGAAATAGAGCCGTGGTTTTCCCGACGCGCAAGTCCGATTAGGCTCCGGGCTTAAGAGTCCGATTCTTACATGCTACTAAGGTTAAGGAGGATGCGTTAATGCTTGAAATCCGCAAGCCTAGCATCAGCATCGAGGCACAGCGGGACAATTCGGCTCGGTTTATTATCGAGCCGCTGGAAAGAGGCTATGGCTTTACCCTGGGTAATTCCATGCGCCGGGCCATGCTCTCATCCCTTCAAGGCGCGGCGGTAACCTCCATCAAGATCGAAAGCGTGGCCCATGAGTTCTCCTCCATTACGGGTGTGAAAGAGGACGTCACGGACATAGTCTTGAACGTTAAAGACCTGGTGGTAAAGGTCTATGGCGAGGAGCCGGCAACCTTGCGTCTTAATGTTAAGGGACCAAAGGATGTAAAAGCATCCGACATCCAATGTCCGGAAAACGTCGAGATTATCAACGCGGACCACCACATAGCGACTCTCAACCGTGACGGTAAACTTGAGGTTGAGATGACTGTTGAGCCGGGGCGGGGTTTCGTGACGGCGGATCGGAACAAGAAGCCGACGGATGTGTTAGGGACGATACCGATCGATTCGATCTTCTGTCCTGTGCGCAAGATCAGCTACACGGTTGAGAATACCAGAGTGGGCCAGCGCACGGATTTCGACAGGCTCATCCTGGACGTAATGACGAACGGCGCAATTACCCCGGCGGAAGCGGTCGCGATGGGCGCCAAGATCGTCAACGACCACATGCAACTCTTCATGGAGCAAGCGGCGGAGCAAGCAGCCGGGAGTATCTTCGCTCCCTCCGCCGGTGAAAAAGAGGCGAAGCTCGACCTCCCAATTGAAGATCTTGAGCTCTCCGTCCGGTCGTACAATTGCTTGAAGAGGGAGAACGTCAATACCCTCTCCGAGTTGGTCGAGCGCACTGAAGCCGATCTGATGCAGATCCGTAACTTCGGCGCGAAATCCATCGAAGAGGTAAAAGAGAAGCTGGCGGAGTTGGGCCTCTCGCTCAAGTCCGGCCGGTAGAAGAAGGAACACATTCTTTTGAGAAGGCCTGGATTCATCAGGTCCAGGTTAGGTCTTTTACGCGTAAAGTCGGAAGGTGAACATGAGACATCGCAAAAAAGGAAGAAAAATCGGGAGCGACGCTTCTCACCGTAACGCTATTTTAAAGGGGCTGGCCGGTGAAATCATTCGCCACGAGAAGGTGACGACGACCGAAGTAAAGGCCAAGGAGGTTAAGCCGGTCGTCGAGCATGTCATAACGCTTGCAAAGAGAGGCGACCTGCACGCGAGGCGCCAGGCCCTGTCGACCCTGAACGGAGATCGCGAGCTTGTCCACAAGCTCTTCGCCGAGATAGGCCCCCGTTTCTCCGACCGTGACGGCGGCTACACGAGAATTCTTAAAGTCGGTCCTCGCCAGGGCGATGCCGCCCCCATGGCCATCATCGAGCTTGTCTAGCCCCTTGGCGATTAGCATATGGAAAGCCAACGGTTGATCTTCGAATTCGTGCGAAAGAACTAGTGCGGGAAATTTTCCCGCACTAGTTTTGTGCCCGCAAAAATCAGCGAGGGTTAATCCCTGGTCGGCCGGCTCTCTTTACTTTGAAAGCAGTGGGATTGATCCTACTTGGCAAGCTTCTCTTTTAGGCTTGCCAGCTCTTCCTCACTTACCTTGCCGCCAAGCAGATAGGCGACCAGGGGCACGGAAGAGCCACTCAAGATCTTGCTGACCACGGAGTCGACGATCTTTTTGGCCAGGGCGAGGCGGTCGACCTTCGGCGCGTAGTAGAAAGCCTTGCCGACCTTCGTCTGCTTCAAGATGCCCTTGGCTGCCAGATTCTTCATCACAGCGGCAACCGTCGTGTAAGGCACGTATTTCAGTTTCAAAATTACCTCGTGGACATCTCTTACGCTTGTCTTGCCCCTCTCCCAGGCTACTTCCAGGATTTCCGCCTCTAGCGCGGATAAACCTGCCACCGCATGCTGCCTTTTTCCTCTTGTTGCCATCATACCTCCATTTTTACTAAAACCAAGCCCCATACTAGTATATTGTAATCAAGTATTTAAAAAGGTCAAATCAAAATTTATCAAACGAGCGCTTTTTCATATCCGGCGTCGAAAGCTACTGGCGGTTGATTAAAAATGCTAATCTGGATGGGAAGATCTGAAGCTTGGAGCGATAATGATTGAGTTTTCAGGAGTCAAGTTCTGGTACGGAGAGCGTCACTCGGAACGGCTCGCGCTCGCCGGCATGGACCTTCGAGTCGAAGAGGGTGAGTTCGTCGCTTTTGTCGGGCCGAACGGCTCCGGTAAATCGACGCTTGCCCGCCACATTAACGGCCTCCTATCGGCAAAAGAGGGCAGGGTTGAGGTGGACGGCCTCAATCCCGCCGACCCGTCCGACGTTTGGAAGGTTAGAGAGCTCGTGGGGATGGTCTTTCAGAACCCGGACAACCAGATAGTCGCGACGATCGTCGAGGAAGACATCGCATTCGGACCGGAGAACCTGGGGCTTCCCGGAGACGAGATCAGGCGTAGGGTCGACCAGGCCCTCGCCTCCGTAAGGATGGAACGGTATGCGAGAAGCGAGCCCCACCTACTTTCCGGAGGCCAGAAGCAGCGCGTCGCGATAGCGGGCACTCTGGCCATGCGGCCCAAATACCTTCTTCTGGACGAGCCCACGTCGATGCTCGACCCTGCCGGCAGGCGCGAGGTGCGTGAAACCCTGGATCATCTGAACAAAACTGAAGGGGTGACCGTCCTATTGATCACTCACTTCGTCGACGAAGCGGTGATGGCCGATCGGACGGTCGTTCTGGTCGACGGTCGGATAACCCTTGACGGGCCGCCCCGGGAAGTCTTCGATGATTTGGATGTTTTGAAGAAGATCGGCCTCGATGCGCCGCTTCCACGGCTTCTCGCCGGTGACCTGGCGGAGGCAGGCGTGATCTCCGACCGACCGATTCTCACCATAGACGATCTGGTGGAGGCATGCCTAAATCAGAAACTAGAGACTAGAGACTAGAAGGGCACGCCAATGGCATGCTCCTACCGGTTTCTTGATGCAATCAGCAATCCGAACTATAGGAAAGCTATTATGCCGATAGAGCCTACATTGATGGAACTGAAGGGCGTTGGGTTTACTTATCCGACCGGGTTGACGCCCGCCCTCGCCAACGTTGACCTTGCCATCTACGAGGGGGAGTTCGTCGGGCTCATCGGCCCGACCGGATCAGGAAAATCGACGCTCGTTCAGCTCTTGAACGGGCTCCTCCAGCCCACCGAGGGGATCGTCCTATATCGAAACCGGCCGATCGGGCGCGAGATAAGCGGCGTCGAGCTGCGCCGGGAGGTGGGTGTCGTCTTCCAATTCCCCGAAACCCAGCTTTTCGAGCCCACCGTCTTCGATGACGTCGCGTTTGGCCCGAAGAACCTGGGTCTTTCAAGGCGAGAGATTGAAAGGCGCGTTTTTAAAGCGCTCGAAGCGGTCGGGCTCGGCTTTGAAGAGTTCGCGCATCGCTCGCCCTTCTCCCTCTCGGGAGGCGAGATGAGGCGGGCCGCAATCGCCGGTGTGCTAGCCATGGAACCGAAGATGCTCGTCCTTGACGAGCCTACTTGCGGGCTTGACGCGCGCGGCCGGAACGAGCTACTGGAGATGCTGGCGACCCTTAACTCCGCAGGGCTTACGGTAATTCTGGTCACCCACAACATGGACGAGGTCGCCCGTCTGGCGATGCGCCTGGTCGTCCTGGACGATGGCCGCATCGTTCTAGACGGTCCTCCCGCGACCGTTTTTTCGCAGGCCGACCGGATTACCGAGATGGGACTTGATCTTCCAGCGACCTCTGTGCTGCTGCGACGCTTGAGGGAGCGGGGCATCGAAGTACCCACCGAGCTTTTTGAAATCTCCTCGACGTGCGAGGCCATCGTCGACGCCCTGAGGAGGAGAGCGTGAGGTCCATTCCGATCGGCCAGTACTATCCCGCCGAGTCCATCGTTCACCGGGCCGATCCAAGGGTGAAGATACTCCTCGTTCTAATCTTCTCGATCGCCCTCTTCGCCGTCGGTAATCTCACCGCGTTTGCTCTCACTTTGGGCCTCATCCTTGCTCTCGCCGGCCTTGGAAAGATACCGGTGAAGCTCCTCGTCAGGGGGCTTAAGCCTATCATGCTCATACTTCTCTTCGCTCTCGTTATGAACGCGTTTTTCACCCCCGGCCCAACCCTCAAGCTCTTTTTTTTTGAGAGTGAGCGCAAATGG
>JAMCWL010000087.1 GCA_023481285.1 Actinomycetota bacterium
GGCCAAACGGACGGCGCGCTCTCGGAACTCAGGCGAATACTTTGAACGTCTTGCCATGGGTTGGACTCCTTTCTCCAGGACCATGTAATCCTGAAAACGGAGCCTCCGTCAAACCCGGGGCGTTTCACGTTCGGTAGTCAAGAGCCTGATGGGATCGTTCGGAATTGTAGAAGGTAAAGTACCCGCCAAGCCCCCTTCGTGCCTCGGGAATCGTTTCGTATGCCTCGAGATACACCTCCTCGTATTTGACGCTCCGCCATAGCCGCTCGATGAAGACGTTGTCGAGCCAGCGGCCCCTGCCGTCCATGCTGATCCGGATGTCGTGCGACTCAAGAATATGGATGAAAGCCTCGGAGGTGAACTGCGCCCCCTGGTCGGTGTTGAATATCTCCGGGGTTCCGTACCGTTGAAGCGCCTCCTCGAGCGCCTCGACGCAGAACGAGGCGTCAAGGGTATTGGAGAGCCGCCATGAGAGGACCTTGCGGCTTGCCCAGTCCATGATCGCAACGAGATAGCAGAAGCCCCTTGCCATGGGAAGATACGTGTAGAGTCGGGCCAGAGCGCCCTGCCAGCCTTTCGACCGGTGGGTTTCTCCGACCCGCCCTCCGAACCGGACGTGCGACTTCCACCGCATCCGGCTCTCCACGAGTTCATACCAGTTAAGCGAGCGATTCTTTGACCTATTTTGCCCATGGATTGGGTATTCGATAGCTCCGGTAGCGATATCGGGCAACCTCTACCTTGCGTGGCCTGAACATGCTGACGCCACCATCGCTAATCTCCCATCCGGGTAGAAAGCGGCGGCGAAGCGTTCCCCAATTGAGACCGAGGTATCTTTTGCGCAGCCAGCCGACGATTCGCCAGAAGGCGAAATGATCGAGGTAATTGAAGGTGTGCTTGGAAACACCGTATCGAAAGTAGTTGCACCACCCTCGGAGCACCGAGTTGAGCATCTTGAGCAGATCGGAGAGCGTGTGATGCCGTTCCCGGCGCGTGAGGGAGCGCACCCTATCCTTGATCGCGGCGAGCGACTTCGCTGAGGGGTAGGTGTAGACACACCGCTTGTTTGTCCCTCGCTTTCGCCTTCGTTGGATGTGAAATCCGAGGAAGTCGAAACCGTCATCAATGTGGCATACGCTCGTCTTTTCTTCGGATAGGTGCAGACCTACCCTCGAAAGCACCTCGTCGATCTCTTTCTTGAGCGCTTCTGCGTCTTCCCAGCTTCCGGCCAACATGACCACAAAGTCATCCGCGTAGCGGACGAGTCGGCATATGGCGCCTCCAGCTTTGCGGTGCTTGTATCGCTTCCATTCCGGCCCGAGCGCTTCCCACTTTCGAGCAAAGTGTTCGTCGAGGACGGATAGGGCGATATTGGCCAGGAGTGGGGACAGAATTCCGCCCTGAGGGGTACCGGTGATCATATTCCTGGCGATGCCGTCTTCGGACAAGATTCCGGCTGCCAGGAACGCCTTTACGAGTCCAAGGATGCGTCTGTCTTTGATCCGATTTCGCACTCGTCCCATGAGGGCGGTGTGGTCGATCTCGTCAAAACACGCCTTGATGTCTCCCTCGACTATCCAGTGGTAGTTACGGCTGGGCGAGGTGAAGTAGTGAATCTCGGCGATGGCGTCCTGGGCTCTTCGTCTGGGGCGAAAGCCATAGGAACACGGCAGAAAATCCGCCTCGAAGATCGGTTCAAGCACCAGCTTAAGCGATGCTTGCACGACTCGATCGGCGGCGGTCGGGATGCCGAGACGGCGGAGTTTGCCGTTTGCCTTGGGGATTGCTCTCTCGCGCACCCTATCCGGGTGGAACCGGCGAGCTTTGAGATCATCCCGCAGCCGGGAGAGAAACCTGGCGGCTCCTATTCCGATGGAGCGAGGAGTTACCCCATCGATTCCGGCTGTGCGCGCGCCTAATGAGCGATGTGAATCATCGGTCGCCCACTGGCTGAGCTTTATCTGCATCGCGAGTACCCGGTGCTCGGCCTCTGAAAGGTCGGGCAACGGCGCGCCGATGTTCACCGGCGACCTCCTCGATCTGCTTCGAAGCTCACAATTCGCTGGACCCCTTCGCCGTGCGGCCGGCTTTCCCGGCCTCGGACTACTACGGGTCCTCCGCCCCATCCCGATGGTGTCAGCCGGCGACGGGCCTTCCCATCTCCGGCAGGTGGCTGGATGGCTTGGGGACCACCGGGATGGTTCCCACGTTCACTCTTAAACCGCTTGTCGGGTGTGGGTGCCCAGCTATGCCCCTGCGGCATCGCCACGGTTACGCCGCGGGCTTTCACCGTGGCCTCCCTGTCTGGCGACATTTACCATTAGGGAGTTCTCCGCACTGTGATGCGGATGTGCGCCGCCGCCCAGCCCATATCCGCCAGGTTTGAGCTGGTGGTGCAGATTTAGAGGCTTTCAGGCGCTGGTTCCTCACGTACACCTTCCCATCTTGCTTGCCGAACCTAAGCCATCTGGCCGTTCTGGCTCATCCCGGCTTTGTCAGGGCTGCTTGCCACCCTCACCCACGTCCCTGGGGTCAGGTTGCCCTCAGCTTCGTCAACCTGCCGCGACAGGTTGAAGGCGGTGGTCTTCCACCACCGCACGGTTTAAAAGCGCCTCGTGGCGCTCGATGTCGGCCGCCCACACTTGGTTAGGCCGGGAGATCTCCATCCCCTTCAAGAGATACGGGTAGACCTTGTGACCGGGATGGGGCTTTGAGAGCTTTGGCTTTCGATAGATGGCCGTAATCCCCATCTTTCGCATGAGCGTTACCACATGACCGCGGCCGACGATAAAGCCTCGCCTTCTCAACTGGTCGCAGATGTTTCGGCTGCCGAAGTGGGGACGGGCCAGATGGATCTCGTCGATCGCCCGCATAATAGCGAGGTCGGTCTCGCTTACCGGCACCGGTCGGTAGTAGACGCTCGATCTGGAAAGCCCGAGAGCCTTGCATTGTTTGGTGATCGGCAGGGGATGTTCGGAATCGATCATCGCTTTGCGCTCTTTTGGCCTATGCGCCCGAGCGCTTTTTCTAAAAAATCGTTCTCCATGGTGAGCTCGCCGATCTTTCGCTGAAGATCGTCGACGGAGGCTTCGTCTTCGGGCTTCCCCGCGCCGCCCTCAAAGACCTCGCCTGCGTGCTCGAGAAGCTGCTTTTTCCAGCGGCTGATCTGGTTGGGGTGTACTTGGAACCGCTCAGCAAGCTCTACGAGTGTCTGTTCTTCCTTGATCGCCTCGAGCGCCACCTTTGCTTTGAACGCGGCTCCGTGGTTACGTCTGGGTCGTCTGGTCATATCTGCTCCTCCTTAAAGTCCAAGTCTAGAGCAGATTCACCACCTAAGCATCTGTCCTAATTTTCCCGGCCATTTCTCCTCGCCCTATGATAGGGAGGCCTTTGACCGCTTTTGTCGGGAAGTATAGGTTGCCCCTTGCTTTCAATAAAGCTGGATGACGCGTTGCCGGTTTTAGTAAATCTACCTTGACTCTACGAGGACATGGGGCAAGATGTGGAAGCGGTTCTTGCCCCTACTTAGCACAAAGCACCAGTATGTCGAATAATAGATTGGTCTCCTTCAGTACGACAGATCACAGACGCTGGAAGTTAGAAGTTCTCATATTCCTCGCCCATGTAACTGAGGTCAAAGCGCGCTTTTTCTATCCTTTAAATGCTTGGTCTTTTACTTAGCTTAGGGAACTTGTAGCAATCAGAAACTTTCTCTATGATAGGGGTTGTCTTTTCACGTCAACCACAGCGAAGGGCGGTCGAATGAATCAGAACGATGAAGGTGAAAGTGTTTATCTATCGATAATTATCCCTGCTTTTTGCGAAGAGGCCAAGATAGGCAAGGACGTGAGGGCAGCCTCGGCCTATTTAGCCGAGAAAGAGCTGACGGGTGAAATCATCGTTGTAGATGACGGCTCGACCGACAGAACGGCGGAGACCGCAAAAGCTTTGGCCGAGGGAATACCCAATCTTCGAGTAATAAGCTATAAGCGAAATAGGGGTAAAGGGTACGCTGTCCGTACTGGTATCCGTGAGTCCAAAGGCAAATATGTTATGTTTGCTGACACGGGTCTTTGCGTACCTTACGAATATGTAGACATCGGTCTACGGAAATTGAACGACGGCGCGGATATTGCTATTGGCTCGAGGCGCTATCAAGGTGCCGAAATTGTAAAAGCGCAACCGCTCTACCGCCGTCTCGGTTCGAAGGTCTTCTGGCTTGTTATCAAAGCTTGGCTCTCGCTGCCCGGGGGTGTGACCGATACGCAGTGCGGCTTTAAAGTATTGAAGGGCGATATCGCCCGGAAGCTTTATTCGGAATGCACCATCGACGGCTTCATGCTCGATATCGACATGCTTTGTCGAGCCGAACAGGCTGGCTATAAGATAGTTGAATTTCCGGTTGCCTGGACTAATGATTCGGATACCCGCTACAATCCGATCACGGGAACCTGGCACAACTTCAAGCAGCTTTATCGGATATGGTTGAACGTCGGCCGTCAAAGACGGAAAAGCGATGTCTGAGCTAAGGACCGCCGTTGTGGGCTGTGGTCTAATCGGAACACGTAGAGCCAACGCCGCCGCCAACCATCCAGATACCTCCCTTGAACTGGTAATTGACGTTTGTAGCCAAGTGGCTGAACGTCTGGCAAACGAGTTGACATGCCGAAAGTCACATGACTGGTCGGTCGCCATCGAAGATCCTGCGATACAGATAATCATTGTTTCAACACCCAATAGCTTGCTAGCGCCAATCGCGATAGCCGCCATGGAGGCGGGGAAGGATGTTCTCATTGAGAAGCCGATGGGCTGCAATCTAAATGATGCACTTACCCTTTGTGACACTGCTCGTAAGACGGGTCGCAGTCTTAAAGTGGGCTTCAACCACCGCTATTATCCTGCTATATGCAAAGCGCGCGAATTGGTCACATCTGGCGAAGTCGGTAACGTGATAAATATCAGGGCGCGCTACGGGCATGGTGGTCGACCTGGATACGAAGCCGAATGGCGAGGAGATCTTGAACTTGCGGGCGGAGGTGAGTTAACAGATCAGGGTGTGCACCTGATAGACTTGATCAACTGGTTTGTCGGCCCGCCGTCGGAAGTATATGCGGCGCTTCAAACCGCCGTATGGCCGATTGCACCTTTGGAAGATAACGCCTTCGCCATACTCAAACACGACAACGGCATCGTCGCTAGCTTCCACACCAGCTGGACGCAGTGGAAGAACCTCTTTAGCTTCGAGGTATTTGGGACGGACGGGTTTGTTGCCATTGAGGGAATCGGCAGAAGCTATGGCAGCGAAAGGTTACTTGTAGCGAAGCGGAAGCCTGAAGGTGGAGTGCCGGACATGTCCGACGAGGTTTTCGATGACACTGATAACTCATGGCGGGAAGAGTGGAAAGACTTTGTCTCTCACCTAACAACGGGCGCGCTTTACTTGGGAACCCCGGAAGACGGTGTTGCTGCAATGCGCATTCTTGATGCGCTCTACAGGTCTTCGAAACTTGGACAGAAAGTCGGGTTAGAAGAAGACAGAGCCCACCTTTAGCAGGTAAATTCAGAGCTCGATCATCAACGCTGGCCAGCTGCCGATTGAAAGTTGGCACCAGGTGATCTGGGCTTGGCGTTGCTTCGCTCCGAGGGTGACCGGATTAAATCGTAATCGGCTGCGTGGATGGGGCGTAAAATGCTCCATGGCGAAATAGGTAAAATCTTAGGCAGACAAAGAGTACAGAAAAGCATCGCCTTGTCGACACAAGGCTCGCTTACCAGGCTGCAATTCGGGTACATGTTTAGCAACTTGACTGGTACCCCTTTTTGGGTAATGCTATCCGTTATGAAAGTTCTTAGAGAGTGCAATTTGTGCGGTTCGAACGAGTTCACTGAATACGCGAGAAAAAAGGGCCGTGTTACTAGCCGAGTTTTTACCATCGTCAAGTGCCAAGAGTGCGGACTCGTTTTCGTCAATCCACGTTTAACCGCTGAAGAAAACTACTCGCTGTATGGTTTAGATTACTTCAAGGGCGAAGGGTTCGACCCTTCTGTCGATTACTGCTCTTTAGTCGAGAAACAGGATGTTGAAAAGAGAAGGGAGTCTGAGGCAATAATCGACAAGATAAGCTTATTCAAAAAGAGCAAGGACATACGTGTACTCGATGTGGGATGTGCCACAGGCTCTTTCGTCAAGCACCTGGAAGATCGTGGCTACGAAAATGTAATTGGCCTGGAGCTTTCCGCGTCCGCGGGTGAACTTGCTAGGCAATACTGCAGATCAGACATTGTCATCGCCGACTTTTTATCCCACGATTTCCGTGACGAGAAATTCGACGTTATTAACGCAACGGAAGTCATAGAACACGTAAGAGATCCGCTGGCCTTTTTCACAAAGGTAAAAATAATTCTTGATGATCAAGGATTATTTATTTATTCAACCGGGAACATCGATTCGTTGTATTCCAAGGTCTTTGGCGCCAAGTGGCCTTATTTAAATCCTGAAGGGCACCTTTTTTATTACTCGCCCGAGACTCTCAAACGGTACTTCCAGAAGGTAGGGTTGAAGGCCAGGGATTTTAGAGACCTAAGTGACGTGGAGAAGAAGGTCGTCCTAAGAAGCGAGGGTCAGATTGCGGCTTTCTTATTGGGCGATGTTGGCAAGAACGACCCCGGCATAAAGGGCGTATGCTTCCGGGTCGCCAAGAAGGTGCCTCGTTCTATCAGCGGGCGATTGTTAGCGGTCTTTGTTGGTAAGTACAAATTACCGCTCGCTTTTAACGGATGAACTCACTAGCCCAACTTTCCTAGTTATCGGAGAGCGACTAGCATCATGCCTGGTAAACAGGTAGAAATGCGACTAGAGATGTATTACCTACGGGGCGAATTGAGACAGGGAGAATATATCGAAGAGCTTGGC
>JAMCWL010000044.1:0-22918 GCA_023481285.1 Actinomycetota bacterium
GTCGCAGTACATTAGGAGCGCAAGAATGTTAGGCGTGCGGCGCTAAGGAGCGACCGTAACCTGGCGACGACCCATTCGTAGAAAGTAATAGGCTCGACATCCCGATCCGCTACGAGCGCTACCTCTCCCAGCGCCTTTCCATCTTCAGTCAAGGCCACCCTGCCGTACTTTTTGCCGGCGGAGACGGGAAGCTCCAACGGCCCGTCTATCTTGGCCTCCATCTTAAGGTCACCGCCTTCGCGCACAAACGCGCTCAGGTTCCCTGCGGCAACCAGGCCAACCCTTCTTCCGTCGGGAAGCTCAACTTCACGGAAGATATTGCCTTTTTTAACAAGCAACTTCATTGAATAAAGGGAAAATCCGTACTCTAGAGCTTGCCTTGATATATCAGCTGCCGCCTCCTCACTCGGCGCTCCCAGAACTACCGCAATGAGGCTGTTCCCATCCTTTGTTGCCGACGAGACGAGGCAGTACCCCGCGCTTTCCGTGTGACCGGTTTTCACTCCCGTCGCATACCTGTAGCTTTCGAGAAGCATGTTCCTGTTCTTCAGAGTTTCGGGTCTTCCCCTGCGCTTGAAGCTCCACGACTTCGTCTTGACGATCTCCCTCATTGCCGGCTGCTTCAGGAGCTCCCTGGCGATGACCGCGAGCTCGCGCGCGCTCGAGTAGTGGCCGGGTTGATCCAGCCCGTGCGCGTTCATAAAGTGTGTGTTCTTTAGACCAAGATCGACGGCCTTTTCGTTCATAAGCTTGACGAAAGCTGGGACGCTTCCCGCCACCTTTTCGGCCAGTGCGTTTGCTGCGTCATTCGCCGACTTGAGCATCATCGAATAGAGAAGTTCGCGGACGACCAGCTCTTCTCCAGCCGATATGCCCAACCCTGAACCATCGACTCCAAGCACCGCCCGGCCTACTTTAACGGTATCGTTCAGATTTAACTTCTCAGTGACGATTAGAGCGGTCATCATCTTAGTCGTGCTCGCCATCGCTCGCCGTTCATCGGCATTGGACGACCAGAGTACTTTTTCGGTTGAAGCTTCTATCACGATCCCGGACGCCCCGGTAACCGGAGGGGCTTGTCCAGCGGCCGCGAGCGAGTCAAACGCGGCGAACTGGACCGATATCGCGATAATGAGGAATGAGATAAGAGTCTTTCTCAATTGCATACCATCTCTTTATACGCCAAAGGCTCGTTGTTCCGTTCCGGAACACGGTTTCTCGGGTTGACGTGTGAGCCTTAACTACCGCTCGAAATCCTTTAGCTGTTCCAATACTTTTGCCCTTATATCACGTGGCTTCTTAAACTCGGCTCTTACGCGTCCCTTCGAGAGCGTCTTTGAGATGAGAGGCGCCGGCCGAGCCCCACAGCACTCAGGTGGCTTGCCGTCGGCAGGAAGTACCAGCGTTCCCCGACACTCCGGACATCTCCAGACTTGCTTGGCGCCGGACATCTTGCCTCTCTTGGCGACCGGCTTACCATCAACCTCAACCAAATCAAGAGAGAAATCGACAATCGGAGCATTGCTAATATAACCGCCCACACCATAAGCATCAACCAGAGGGTTCAGCTCAGCAATCGCCGACTCGTCAATTCCGCCGCTTGCGAAGATGCGCACATCTTTATAGCCGCGCAAATCCAACTCCCACCTTACCTCCTGGGCGATCTTGAAGAAGTTGCCCCTCCTCGATCTGGGGGTGTCCAGCCTCACCGCTTCAAGCCTCTCCTTAAGCGCATCCGCTGCAATCAGCGCCCCGAACTTCTCGTCGTTGAACGTATCGACCAGCGCCACCCGCTTGACGTCGGGGTCGATGATCCTGTCGTAAGCCTTGAACGCTTCCCTTTCGTCGCCGATCGTTATGATTAAAGCGTGCGGCATCGTTCCCACCGGCTTCTCACCAATAAGCTCCGCGGCTATCGTCGTCGCCACACCGTCGCATCCGCCGATGAAGGCTGCTCTCTCGATCATCGGCGTTATCGCCGGATGCATGCGCCTTGCACCGAAGCTGTACACCCCACGCGGACCGGCAGCTATTTTACACCTAGCGGCCCTCGTCGCGGTACCGGAGGCCTGGCAGAGAAAGCCCAAAAGAGAGGTCTCGAAGATGGCCCACTCGGTATATTTCCCCTCGACAGCCAGGACCGGTACTTCTGGCTCCACAATCGTTCCCTCTTCCATCGAGAAGACATCCACGTCCACTCCTTCCAGCAAGTGCAAGGCCTCTTCGACGCCGGCCAAAACGGCCCACTTCCAATCATCAGGAAGCGTCGCCGCCCTCACCTCGCCCCGGACCTTCTTGTCGACGCTCAGGCTTTTCAAAATCTCTACGTCGTTCAGGAAGTAGACGTCCGTCACACCGCCCTCTTTAATCTCCTTGCTGCCGGCTGTATGAAAGAAGAACTTATCCATCAATGACCCGTCTCCCATGCGATCTACCAACAAACGTCATCCATGCCATCAGGACGCGTAAAGCCCCACTGGTGATAGTATACCCGATAATACTTTACCTACCGCCATGCAAGCACATAAGCGCTCTCAATTAAGAGATGGGCACCCCGGTGGCGTGCTTATGTATTTAGAGCACGCCACCGGGGTGCCCCTACGAGCGCCTTCAGAGCTATCAAAGTTTATGCACCCGCTTACATGGCAATAAACAACCAGTCATTGGAGGCTTGATCTTTTATGGAAGATGACCGGTTCTCTTTTAGAATCCGAGCCAGCAAAGGACACTTAATCATTACCACCGCTGGCGACCTTGACATATATAGCGTCGAGCAACTTGATAAAACGCTTGATGATTGGCTGGTCGCTCCATATAAAGCCATTACGATCGATTGCGAGAAGGTCGATTTTGTCGACAGCTCGTTTCTTCGCTACCTCGTGGCTTTGAAAAAGCGCTCCGACAACGTGAGGGTGATCAACGCGAGTCGAACCGTGCTGCGAATTCTTCAGATAAGCGGCTTCGATAAGATCTTCGTCGGTCGCACGTCCTGACGTCAAGCGGAGGTTTCGCGGTGGCAGGTCAAACCAGGTCAGATATTCCTCGGTCGCCTGTCCTAATGTCATGGCTTCATGAAACCCCGCGCATTACTTCAAGATCGAGTAGACATCCTCCGCCTCAAGGACCCTTACTCCACTGGACCTTAGGAGCTCCGTCGCCCTCTCTGTCTCCTCGATCCTCATGATGCCGAGTGCCGTCTCCCTCTCCGGGTCGGCAAAGCAGTAAAGGTATTCGATGTTGAGCTTTGCCTCGTTCAACATGGAGAGGATACCGGAGAGGCTTCCAGGCCTGTCGGGGACTTCCACCGCCAGGACTTGCGTTCTGTTGACGGTATAGCCGTCGGCTTTAAGGACGTCGATGGCTTTCTGCGGTTGGTCGACTATCATTCTTGCGATGCCGTAATCAGCGGTGTCGGCTACAAAAAGCGCCCTTACGTTGATACCCCGCTCGCCGAGAAGCTTGGTCATCTCGGCCAATCGACCCTCTCTGTTCTCCATAAAAACCGATATTTGATCGACTCCCATCGCGCACCTCCGCTTAAAAGAAGCTATATTTGACGTTTATCCACGACCCTCTTGGCCTTGCCTTCGCTTCGCTGGATCGTCTTGGGCTCAACAAGCTTGACATCGACCGATATCTGGAGGATGCTCTCTATCTCACGTCTAATCTTGTTCTCAAGCGCTTCGAGACTCCTTACCTCGTCGGAAAAGTGCTTTTCATCCACTTCAACCTGCACTTCCAAGGTATCGAGATGGCCCTTTCGCTCCACGACCAGTAAGTAGTGTGGTTCCGTCTCCTCGATCTCCAATAGAACGCTCTCTATCTGACTCGGGAAGACGTTTATACCACGGATGATAAGCATGTCGTCGGTTCTCCCACTCACCCTGGCCATTCTCGCGTGCGTTCTCTCGCATGGGCAACTCCCCGGAATTATCGAAGAGATATCCCTCGTCCGATATCTGATGATGGGAATCGCCTCTTTGGTGAGCGAAGTGAAGACAATTTCGCCCAGCGTTCCAGGTGGAGCGTTTTCACCGGTTTCTGGATCGATTACCTCGATTAAAAAGTGGTCCTCGTTCACGTGCAAGCCGTTCTTCTCTTTACACTCGGCGGCGACGCCGGGACCGATGACTTCGGAAAGCCCATAGATATCTATGGCCAGAATATTCAGCTTTTCCTCTATCTCCTTACGCATGCTCTCCGACCATGGCTCCGCGCCGAATACTCCGGCCTTGAGCTTGAAATCCTTTGACGGATTGTAGCCCGCCTCGATCGCCGATTCTCCAAGGAAAAGAGAGTAAGACGGCGTACAGGCAAGAATCGTGCTTCCGAAATCGGCCATGATCTGAACCTGTCGCCTGGTGTTGCCGCCCGAGATCGGTATGACCGACGCGCCTATCTTTTCAGCCCCGTAGTGCACGCCCAGACCGCCCGTGAAGAGCCCGTATCCGTAGGCGTTGTGAACTACGTCGTCCGATGTCGTGCCCGCGTTCGCGAGCGTTCTCGCCATCAGTTCGGCCCATACGGCGATGTCGTTTCGCGTGTAGCCGACGACAGTCGACTTACCGGTCGTTCCCGACGAGGCGTGAATCCGCACGACCTCCTTGAGGGAGACTGCAAACATATCGAACGGATAGCTCTCCCGCATATCTTCCTTGGTTGAAAATGGGACGTTTTTGATGTCATCTAGAGCGTTGACCGACCTTGGATCAAACCCGGCCGCATCGAACTTTCGGCGATAAAGAGGTACCTTCTCGTACACGCGGGCCAGTACCTCCTTGAGCCTTTTAAGCTGGAGTTCCTCCAGTCTATCCCGATCCATGCACTCTATTGCTCTGTTCCAATACACGCGTATCCTCCCGAGGCGGCATTCAACCTGCTAAAGCACTATACCAGCGCTTGCCCGTGTTGCTTGCAATGTACCACAGCTCTGACCGTAAAGCGACTCATCCACCCGCAGGATTTGTTCCGGACGCTGTGTTGGTGGTCTGATTGGTCGGCGGCACCTCTTTGGTCCCGACCTTTACGATGGCATTTTCTGGGTCGTATCTGCTAAAGAAGGTGTCCTGGCGAATCACCTTGCCATTGCGCTTGACCGTACGGTAAGCGGTGATATCTCTTCCCATGACCCCCTCCTGCGTTACCACCTGCTGCCCCTTGGGAAGCTCGGCGTCCTGAACGAAGACTGTGTTAAAACCACGGAAATTGCTAAAGGGGGTCGTGGAGTGGCCGACCTCGGTTCCCAAGCCATCTTTCCCGTAGATGGCCGCGGTTACGGAATCCGCGGTGTACCCGAACTTGATCATCACGTAATAACCCGTGTCGTTCCGGAACTTAAGGTCCGGCCCCCCGTAAGAGACGGTGGCATCCAGACCCGCCGGATATCGGCTGATATAGAAGGCGTGATTCTCGCGCTGTAGTATCTCCAGCCCCGAGAAGTAAACGGCGTCGAACAAGGTCGTCGCCGCCTGGCAAATGCCGCCTCCAATGCCCGGCTCGAGTCGTCCATTTATAATGACCGGCGCTTCCAAATAACCCTTGGCTGCGGTTCGAGGACCCACGTTTTCGTTAATGGAAAAGACTTCGCTCGGCGCCAGAATCGTGCCGTCGACGGCATCGGCAAAGAGGTGGATATTCTTCACGCGCGACGCGGCTGATGAATTATAATAGGTCGTGTAGCTAGCCAGCTTTCTCTCGATCCCGTATGATTTTGCTTTCTCCGTCGTCAGCTTCGGCTCGACTTCCATCATCGACATGTAGACCGTACGCTCGCCGTCATTGATGGCGTTCGAAAGCAACGAGTACGCCTCGTCAACGTTGATCTTGCGACCGTTTTGGCCGGGCACCACCCGCACTATCTCCCCGTCAACCTCAAACCTGGCATTCTTCGGTTCAACCGTGATATCGACAGTCATCTCGCCGATCTTCCCGGCCAGCTTCTCCTTGTTTATCGCCGGGACATAGGAATAACCTTTATCCGTCTTGTTTTTCACAAATTGAATAAGATCGGTTATCTTTTCGGCTTCAATGGTCCATCTTAAATCTTTATAGACAAGGCTGACCGGCTTCGAGACCATCTTTTTCGCGATCCTCGCTGCTTCCTGAGCTTGCTCGTCGGTGACCTCGGGGGTCGTCGCCCTTAGTTTCAAGGCCACCTTCCGATTCACCTTGCTGAGGATGGCGCTTCTTATCTCATTTATCGCCCTCTCTTGATTGATCTCAAAACCGTTCTTGCCCAGAACAACCAAGGGCTCGGTATCCTTGAAGTGGACGCCCGCGTCCCTCCCCTTCTCTCCGATCTGCTCGTCGACCTTATCAAGGTACTTCGCCAAGGACCTTTCATCGAGGCGGTATACCAGAGGAGATTTCACGCCGTTGATCCAGGCGGTTGACCTCTCAACCAACGATTCGACTGTTCCGTTGCGACGTCCCACCAGGAACGCTCGGGCGATCGTCCGGTCGTAGTCGATGTCGAACTCGACGCTATCCGGTGAGAGTGACCAGCTCTTGTCATTATATGAGATGCTTACCGGACTCTTGAGTTTTGGTCCTAACTTCTCCCTGAGGATCTCTTTCGCCTCTATCCTTGCCTTCCCGCCGATCGCAATGCCGTCGACCGTCACTCCCGGATGTATTTTCTGCCATGATGAGAAAGCATCCAGGGCGAATAGAAGCGATATCGCGAGAAAAACGCCGGCCAGGCAGGCCGCCGTCATTTTTACCCTCGGCTTTTCCCATAACTTCGTAATCTCTTCTACCAAGTCCACCTATTCGGTCACCGCTCTTGCAAACTCATATTTCGGCGTCTCTCCACCGGGCAGCGAAATCATCGCCGTGGTCGCTATCTCAAAAGAAACGCCCGGTACTGAAGAGGTCAGCGTGTCTCTTATTCCGCCAACCATAGTCAGCGCCTGATAGATCGTCTCTGGATCACCGATCGCTTCAATGATATACGGTACCTCGATTCGCCTGTCGCCCATGAACATCATGTTGTCACGGCGACTGAACGATGTCGCCACATTGACGCGCTGGCCTTCCACGGCTATCGCCTCGGCGCCTGCCGCCCTAAGTTCGGTCAATACATCGAAAAGATCGATACCGTTTAGTCTGCCGCGATCGTCGTTTATGGTTATTCTCACGCCCCTGCCCTCAACGCCGACGACGCCCGTGGAGATGACAAAGCGGTCTCGCGTCTTCTTAACCTCTTCTATGACGCTTTTCTTGTCGTTTGCCACTCGTTCCACCTTATAGAGCTGGAGATTTAGAGTCGCCGACTCGGCTTTCTGTATCGTCACTTCGTCGCGAAGCCCGCGAGCCAATTCAACGAGGTTCTTTTCGCTCTCTTCCTGCAAAGGTTTGGCCGCCGCCATCTGCCCCTTTATTTGCGTAACGAGCAGAAAGCCCAGAAGAAAGCAGATGATGGCGATGCTTATCCTGGTCCTCCTGGCCTGCCTGTCTATTATTTCAAGGACTTCCTTCAATTTGGGCTCCGTCGGTCATTCCCAGCGCCTTTGCTGGAAGTAAAATCTTCTCACCAGAGCTAGATTTTGAAATAGCCTGACCCCGAAAGCAACCACCGCCGCCAGATAGAGATCAATGCCTAACCTATCTCCCATAAAAACGATGAAAGCCGCCATCAAGGTATTGCCGAAAAATCCGGTGATGAAAAGCTTGTCGTTGAACTTATGCTCAAGGCTGGCACGCAACCCTCCGATAGAGCTATCGAGCGCCGCCAGGACGGATATCCCCAGATACTTAACGATCGTGGAGGGTACCGGTATCTTCAAGAGCAACCCGAGCACAATACCCGCTATCAAACCTAGTAATGGAAGCATGCCTACCTTACACCCTCTTTAACCTTGCTTTCCTTGAAGTAAAGGCTTCCGCTGTAGGATGGGAGCACCAAGCTCTTTCTTTCGACCGTGGCGACGAGACCAAAGGTCCTGGCCACCTCGTTCATGAAGTTGTTGGCCTCTTTGGTGTTCTTGAGGGCCTCTTCCATCCTCTTCTGGTCGCCGATCGCGGATATCAGATACGGCGACGCCAGCCTGGTTGAATTGACAAGAATCGTATTGCCTGCACAACGCACAGCCGTAGTGTTGACCAGCCGCTCTCCATTAATCGAAATCGCCTCCGCGCCTCCGCTCCAGAGCGCGTTCACAACCTGTCTCAAATCGTAATCGTGGATGATGTAATTATTCACATCACCGGCGGGCAAGCCTTTCGGTGGTTCAGGGTTATCCGCAAGCGTTATGTGCAGACCTTGCCCTTTAACCCTCGTCAGCCCAGCTTCGAACTTAAGAAGGTCAAGATCTCTTTTATACTCTCCCAGGTTGCCCTCACTGGACGTCGCTCTCGTCTCGCGCTCGCTTACCAAGCTTCGCAATTCCGCTATGCGAGATCTTTCAGCGTCTCTCTCCCTTTCAAGCTGGCGAATCTTCGCAATCAACTCCTGCTTTCTCGGAGTTTGAGAGAGCTTTCTTGCTCTCTCTTGCGTATTAAACGATGTTGCCAGTAGAAGCCCAAGGACGAGACAGACGACGACCAGAGAAAGATGCCACTTCTTCGCCAATCCCGTATCCCACCAAAGTGTCGTCCGATTGAATAAGTATAACTAAATGGTCCGTGCCAAAAAAGCCAGTTTGCCCTCTTTTTACTATGGCGGGTAGTGAAAAGAGGGCGACTATCCAACGACCGACCGCCAAGGTTTTTCAAGCGACGGATCGGGTGGGCGCGCCGGTGGCGTGCGTCTACATGGCGGCGGTCGATCATTGGTTGTCGATAGCACCGGTCAGCGGTGGATAAAAAAAAGGCGGGCAAAGACGAGTCCCTAATCCATAAACCCGACCAAGCTTCGTGCGTAGTCCTGAAGAGCTGCTAAACCATCGCTCGTCTTTGACTCGATGTATATCCTGACGAGCGGCTCCGTCCCGGACGCGCGCGCTAGGATCCAATCGCCATTTTCGAGCAGGTATTTTATGCCATCGATGGCCTTTACTTCACTTATACTCGAGCCGCCGATCTCTTCTGGAGGCTTCTCGGTCATCCGTTCGATCAACGCCTCCTTCGCCCGGTTGTCAAGGTGGATGTCGAGGCGTTCACCCCGGTAATTACCATACCGATCCAACGTTTCTCTCAGGACTTCTCCGAGCGGTTTCTCCTCGTAGGCGATAATCTCGGCAAGCAACAGGTCGGCGATGATCCCATCCTTCTCCGGAATATGGCCTCCGATCGACAGCCCGCCGCTCTCTTCTCCTCCGATCACTACCGGCCCCGCTAACATCTCGGCCGCGATGTACTTGAAACCCACCGGTGTTTCAACGAGCTCACAGCCATAATCGTTCGCTATCTCGTCGAGGAGATGCGTGGTGGCGACCGTCCGCACCACCTTGCCACGCGCGGCGCGGTTTTTCAGGAGATGCCTCCCTACCAGCGCAATTGCCTGATTGGCTGTGAGATACGAGCCGTCGTAGTCGATTACGCCGAACCTGTCGCCATCGCCGTCTACGGCCAGCCCGAGGTCGGAGCCTTTCTCCAATACCAATCGCCTTAAGTCCGATAGTTGCTCACCGGACGGGTCGGGTTTGCCATCGCCGAAAAGCGGGTCGCGATAATTATGTATCGTATCGACCTGATCGCACCCGGCGGAGGCGAAAATAGCGTCCATGATGCCGTACCCGGCGCCATAAAGAGGGTCGAGCGCGACCTTTAAGCCTTTCGACCGTAGGCGTTCAAAATCGACCAACCGCTCGAGGTGCGTCATGTATTGAGGGATGAGGTCGACCTCCGTGTAATCAAACCCCTGCGACTCGACCACCTTTCCACCGGACTCGACCTCGGCTATCTTGGCTTCGATGTCGTCCGTTATCTCCTTGGACGCCGGCCCGCCGTAATCCGGAATAAACTTGATCCCGTTGTACTCGGCGGGATTGTGACTCGCCGTGATCATCACCGCTCCCGCCGCACCCAGTGTTTTAATCGAAAAGGCCGTAACCGGTGTGGGCATGGAGCGCTTTGGCAGGTAAATTCTGATACCGTTGGCGTAAAAGACCCCTGCGCACGCCCTGGCGAATCTTTCCGAAAAGAACCTGGTGTCGTAGCCGATGACGACGCCCATATCGGCCGCTCTTAGCTCGTTTATTCTATTCGCTATCGCCTGAGCGACAACCTTAACGTTTGGCGTCGTGAAATTTTCGCACATGAGATCACGCCATCCGTCCGTTCCAAACTGTATCCCTGGCGTCATCGCTGCCTTTTCCTTCTACCAACTGGTCTCGGTTTTCATTCCGAGGCGACTATGGTGTTTACAAGCTGAACGTATTCGTCCGCAAGCTCATCGGCCTCGCGTCCGCTCTTCGCTTCGGCGCATACGTGAACGACCGGTTCTTCTGGGTCGGGGAGGATGAGCGTCCATCCTTCATTGCCGTATATTTTCACACCGTCGAGTATCTGTACGGTCTTGTCGGATGCCGACTCCTTTATCTTCCTCATGACCAATCCCTTGTGATCCCACGAACAAAAGGTGCTCTTCTTGGCCATGTAATGCTCGGGCAACTCTTTAACCATCTTGGAAAGAGGCGGTTTTCCAAGAGTGGCCAAGTATTCCAGCAGCTTCAAGAAGGTCACAATTCCGTCAAACGCGGGCAGGAATTGTGGAAAGATGTGACCGCCGTCCCGGCTACCGACGTAAGCTACTTCCGACTTAATCGCCGCATCCATCAACGCCCTTACATTTGCCTTCGTACGAACGACTTTCCGGCCCCACCTGTCGGCTATCGTCTCGACGACCGAGGACGCATCGATAGGCACCGCTATCTTCCCTTTCTTCTTGTCAAGCCTGCCGACGAATTCCAGCAGGAGGTGAAGGAGCGAATCACTTACGATCAGCTCGCCTCTTTCATCGATGACCATCACTTTTTCGCCACCGCTGTCCATGAGTAATCCGAAGTCGGCGTTGAACGCCCTTACCGTCCTCGACAACTGCTTAAGCGCGCCATCCAGCTCCTCTTTTGAAAGGGTATTTTTTGTCTCGTCGATGAAGTTGTTGATCGAGATCACGTCGCAGCCAACCTGCCCTATCAGGTGGGGTATCAACAGCGAGGCGCTTCCAAAACAGAAGTCGATAACCACCTTAAAACGGCTCTCCCTTATCTTCTCGACGTTCAATCCTCGCACGAGAGAGCCCCTATACGCCTCGATCGTTCGCAATGGAAAGGATATCTCACCGATCTCATTGTAGTAAGTACGCCTGAATTCCTCCCTGAAAAAGTGGCGTTCGATACTGCGCTGGATGCCCTCGTCTATGTCGATTCCATTGCGGTCGAAAAAGTGAACTTCGACCGATTGCGGATCGAAGGGTGAAGTTCTGATGTGGATGCCGCCTATGCACTCGCTCGTCCTGATATGAAACCGGTTCATGGCCGACGTGGCGATTCTCATATCATTCACATCGACGCCGGTCGAGTTTAATCCGGCCACCATAGCTCTCTTAAGCATTCGGGACGCCCGGCTGGTGTCCTGACTTATAGCGACTGAGGAGTCTTTCTTCAGAGAGGTTCCGTAGGCCATGGCGAGCCTCAAGGCGTAGCCCGCCGTAATATCGATATTAAGGAGACCCCTGATGCCGTTCTTCCCAAAGAGCGACCGCATCCCGCGGGACTCCCAGATTATGCTCGTATTTACAACGGCGCCCTCGTCAATCCTTTTAAACGGATATATTTGAACGTATGGATTGATGACCGCGTTACCGCCGATTCTGGTCTCGTTGCCTATCACAACGCCCTCGTCCAACCTCGCTCCCGCCCCGATATCGCAATTCTTTCCGATCACGCACCCGTGAACAAAGCTGTGAGGGCCGAGATATGAATTATCCCAGACGATGCTCCTGTGAACGTGCGCTCCGCTTTTAACGATGGCGTTATTGCCGATGACCGAATACTCGCCGATATCGGCGCCCGCCTCGATTTTCGTATTTTGTCCGATGACGACCGGTCCCATCATTTCGACGTCCAGGTCGATGTCCGCGCCATCGCCGACCCATATGTTCTCCCGCAAAAGGACTCCCGGTGGCTTTATTCCGGCCAGTCCGTCCAGGATGTTCCGGTGAGCCCTTATATACTGCTCGCAATTGCCGATATCACACCAGTAACCATCCATCACGCAGCCGAATACCGGTTCTTCCGCTTCGAGGAGCTTCGGAAAGACGTCCTTGCTGAAGTCGTACTCGCCATCGCCCGGAATAAACTGGAAAACTTCCGGCTCGAGCACGTATATCCCGGTATTGACCGTATCGCTGAAAACCTGACCCCAGGTCGGTTTCTCAAGGAAGCGCTCGATCTTGCCCTCATCGTCCGTGAATACGACCCCAAACTCGAGTGGATTCTCGACCCTTTTAAGGGCGATCGTGGCCATCGATCCTTTCGACCGGTGAAACTCTATCAGATACGTAAGGTCGAAGTCGGTCAGCGCATCTCCGCTCACGACGATGAAGGATTCGCTCTTGAGGTAGCCCTCCGCTTTCTTTACGCTGCCGGCAGTGCCTAGCGGGTACTCTTCGACGGAGTAGTTGAGGTTAACTCCCAGATCGACGCCCTTGCCAAAGTAGTTCTTGATCAATTGAGGAAGGAACTGCAAGGTGACGACAATGTCGTCGATCCCCTTGGCGCGCAGAAGGTCAAGAATGTACTCCATGACGGGCTTATTGAGGACAGGCACCATCGGTTTCGGTTGGTTGCTAGTGATCGGGCGAAGCCTCGTTCCCTCGCCGCCCGCCATGACTACTGCCTTCAAGTAGACACCTCCGCGGAACCCATCCTCCTGAGGCCGCTATGCGCATTCCATGAGCCAAATCTCCGTCTCATCGGGTATGCTGTCCCTCTCTATCTCGATGGTCGACGGCATCCTCTTAATCTTCGTCGTATTGGTCAAGAACTTTTCGACGCCCGCGATGTTGACGACAATGCCCGGTATCTTATAGTGCATGGGAATGGCTATCTTGGGCTTCAACGCCTCGACCACTGCTCGCGCCTTCGGCCCATCGATCGTGTAAGTCCCTCCCACCGGGACCATAAGCACATCAATCTCTTGGAGTTCCAGCCGTTCAGCCGGGCTCACCTCCGGCTCGCCGTAATCACCCATGTGAGCAAAGGTTACGCCGTCGGTCTCCACTTTGAAGATAATATCTTTGCCCCTCTTCGCACCCTTGGAGTCATCATGATAAGCGGCTATCCCCTTAATGGCCATTCCGTCGAGGGCCAGTTCGGTTGCTTCTCTTACAATTCTAGGGCTTCCCCGGACGACTCGCCAGTTATTATGGTCATAGTGGTTGTGCGAGATGGTAACGACGTCGCCGCTTAGCGACGGCGGCCGCTTTCCAATCGCTGCCTCGTAAGGGTCCATGACAAGTCGCTTCCCCTCACCGGTTTCCACCAGGAACATCGCCTGTCCGTACCAGGTCATTTTTACACCGCCCACCGCACCATCACTCCCGTTTTCAGACATGCCTCTATCAAAAAGCAGCCTAAAATAGCATTTCGCCCAAGTAGTGAGAGCTCTAAACAGCTATACGGGGATCTCTTCCGAGCCTTGCTTGCTCAGCAATAATTTTGTTCCCGATCCGAGATAAAATAAACCTGTTATGAGGGAGAATGCCAGACCCAAATAGAACAATGCAAGCCCAACATCCCTTAGATAGAGGTTGCCTAGCTTATCGATCGTCAGAATGGATAAGGCCACAAGTATGATGGCGGTTGCAACCTTGCCGGCCATCTTGATCTGAAGCGACTTGCGATTGAGCAGGACGACGGCCGCCCCGATTAACATTAATATGTCCCTGCCGACAACCACGGCGACCGCCCATACCGGCAAGAATCCCGCCGCCTTTATGTAGAGCGCTATCACAGCCGACATAATCAATACGCGGTCGACGAGGGGATCGGCGATCTTTCCAAACTCGGTGACGGTTCCGCTCCTTCGCGCTAAAAAACCATCGAAGTAGTCCGTCAAGGCGGCCAAACCGAATACCACCAGGGCGAGCGGGCGGTATCCATCGCCCATAGCGAAGAATATGTAGAGGTAGACGGGAACGGCCAGCAGTCGAGATATGGTAAGAACGTTTGCAGTGGTCATGACATCCTCCAACCCTTGCCGTCGCTTCTCTTCAACATCCTGAACCCCCTCGGGATTCGGAAAAAGGCAAATTGCTCGCCTTCCTATCGAGCGTGCCCTTGACGCTTCCGATTTCCTCTTAATTATGTCAAAATTCAGAGCGCAGACTCAATAGCACGTTTCCGAATTCGGCCGTAAAGGGGTGGGCGTGAGACTCAAGATTATCGACAGCCCGATTCCCGCAGTTATCGCCAATGGCGTGTTGGCCGCGGGGAGCGCCTGTTCTTTCCGCGTCGCTGTCTTCCATGCCTTCTCACCCGGTGAGCGCTCGCTCGCTCTGGATTTGACCAACGTTCACTACGTCGACAGCGATGGATTGCGCGCCATCTGTGGCGTGCACCGCCTCGTCCGTTTCAGGGGCGGGATTCTCGGAATAGCCCTCAAGCATGGCGCTCTAAGAGACCTCGTACGAACCTGCGGACTGGGTTACCAACCGGAAGTGGAAATCTTTGACTCATTTGACGAGTGCGCCGAGCGCTTGCGCTCCGCATAAATCGCTTTTTCCACCAAGGTGCCCGCAAAAGCTAATCAGGCATGCGATCGGCGTGACCTACCATAAGCGGACGCACCACGGACGTGTCCTTGCCAATTAGACTTTTGGTCGGCGGTCTCGGCTGCTTATCAGGACGAACACCATAAAGATCGCGGCGATGGCCACGGATACAGCGAACGCTTTTGTGTTGTCGACGACGAAGCGGAGGTTCATGCCGAAGAAGCCCGTTAACAGGGTGAGCGGTAAGAATACGGTTGCCACCAACGTCAATCTTCTCATAACCTCATTCAGCTTGTTCGAGATGGACGAAAGATAAATGTCCATCGCGCCGTTTATAACGTCTCGGCTCGTGTCCACGATGTCGTCGAGCTGGACGTAGTGATCATAAATGTCCATGAAGTATGGGTAGATATCGGGACTCATAAACCCTTCTCTAAACCTGGTCAACACATTGATCGTCTCTCGCTGCGGGACGATGATCTTGTGAATAGTGAGCAGCGTGTGCTTGTATTCAAAAAGCTCTTTCAACTGCTTCCTGGAGGGTTTTTCAAACATCTCGTCTTCGAGAATATCGACGCGGTCTATGGTTTCGTCCAGCAATGGGAAGAACTCGTCGACGATGGAGTCGAGGACTCGGTGGAGTAATCTGGCGCTGCCTTTGCTTAAGAAAGCACCTGCTTTGGCGGCGTCGTAGATATCGTCGACGATGCCTATTCTCTCTTCCCGCGCGGTTATGAGATAATCTTCGCCGATGAAGATGTTTAGCGGGATGAACCTGATATCTTTACCGGCTCTCTCTATGTAATACCAACGTACGTAAGCACTGCCCTCGTATATCTCGGTTCTTGGGGTGGGAAATGTGAGCTTTGCAGTCGTCGCCTTGATTGCCAGCGGGTGAAGTTTAAATGATTCTTGCAGGCTCTTCAGCTCAGTATCGGTTGGCTTGACGAGATCAACCCAGATCGTCTTGCCCATACCGCTCGCCGATTCGATAAGCTCACTCTCGGTCATCTCCACAGTCGAGGCCGTGCCCGCATCGTAAACAAGCGATTTAAGCATCTTCACCTATCCACCCAGTTAAAAAGGGCGACTTTCGTCGCCCAGGGTTGATTTGTCTTAGTGCCTGAAGGTGTCGCTGCTACTTTTGAACTCCCGCCTTCAAACCGGCCTGCTGTGACCTGCGGGACTTCGTATACTCGTTCCCGCTGACCACTACGAGCTTCCCGTCATCCGTCTCCATGATGAAGCGTCTGAATTCTTCAAAATCTTCCGGGATCTCTTCGCGAGTTATCTTTACTGCCAGCTCGAGTGCTTCGTTCACCGCTACTCCCTTCCGCTGCTATTACTCTAGTTCCTGCTGCGATAAAGCGTTCCTTTAGAATTTCGATTAGACCTAGGGGGGAATCCTTCCCCCCAGGAAATACCCCCCTAGGTCGCTGGTTCCACCCCAGCTATTTCAAAAGTTAATCTCTTCGGTAGCATTATCGCCTATTCTGTCGGGGCGACTGGATTTGAACCAGCGACCTCTTGACCCCCAGTCAAGCGCGCTACCAAGCTGCGCCACGCCCCGCTCACTATAGTCGATTGTTCTAATGTATGCTGATTAAAGTCGGCTTAGCTTCAATCCGATTTTACTCGCAACTTGAAGAATTATACAGAAAAAATTTCGAGCCGCAAACATTGACTCTTCTTGTCTCCGCCGGTCAGGCGCTTACGGAGCCTTCTAGGCGTCGCTCTAATATGGAGCTTTCAATATTGTCCTTCTTCCAGTGGGCGTAAAGCTGAAGATTAGAATGCCGGCCCGGCCTTCGAACAGGGTACAAAACAGCTAGGGCCAGGAGACCGGCTACGCTCAGGAGAGACCCATTTTCTTGGGCTCTTCCTTCAAAATTATCGCCGTTTTTGCCATTTTCAATTCGACTTCAGGCGCAACTTCGACCATCACCGTCTCGCCATCAACGTTTTTAACCAGACCGTAAATGCCGCCGGCAGTTATGACCCGATCGCCTATGGTGATCCCGGCGATCAGCTCGTTATGCTCTTTTTGCCTCCTCTGCTGCGGTCTGATAATGAAAATGTAAAAGACTCCAATAATGATGATCAAGTATATTATCGTTAGCAACTGCTGCATGCTCCCTCCCTTTATATGAAGCTTCTGCGAACTTAGACCGAACCGAATTCAAGGCCGTGCTCCGCCAAATATTCTGCCCTGAATTCATCGAAATAACCGGCGGCGATCGAGACTCTCGTTCTCGCCGCCAGTTTCTCCAAATATGAAAGATTGTGCCAAGTAATGAGCCTCGCCGCAAGAATCTCACCCGCCTGATATAGATGGCGCAAGTAAGCACGGCTAAAATTTTTACACGTATAACAATCATCCGCCGGATCAAGTGGTGAATAATCCCGGGCATATTGCGCGTTTTTAATATTGACCTTGCCGGCGGAGGTCAGAGCAAGCCCGTTCCTGGCGATTCTGGTCGGCAGGGCGCTGTCGAACATGTCGACGCCGCGCGCCACGGCTTCGATAATGCTTGTCGGGTTTCCCACGCCCATCAAATATCTTGGCTTCTTTTTCGGGAGGCGGGAGACCGTTTCCTCCAGAACCTCGAACATTTGCTCGTGCGGTTCGCCGACGGAAAGTCCGCCCACCGCGTGCCCGGACAAATCGAGTTCGACGAGCGCTTGTGCGCTCTCCCTTCTGAGTTCGGCGAAGACTCCTCCTTGCACGATCCCGAAGAGCGCCTGGTCGGAAAGTATAGCTCGCTTGCTTCTCACAGCCCACTCGCTCGTCCTTCTTACCGCTTCTTCAACCACCGCCCTTTCGGATGGAAAAGGCGGGCATACATCAAGGGGCATGATGATGTCGGCGCCGAGCGCCGCCTCTATCTCGATAACTCTTTCAGGGGTCAGGAAGTGTTTTGTGCCATCGACGGTCGATCGGAACTCGACCCCCTCGTCGCTGACCTTCCGAGTGGCTCCCAGACTAAAGACCTGAAATCCACCGCTATCGGTCAATATCGCCCCGTCCCAGTGCATAAAGTTATGAAGCCCACCGGCTGCTTCGATGATCTCTTCGCCCGGCCTCATGTGCAGGTGATACGCGTTAGCCAGAACAAGCTTGAAGCCGATTTCTTTCAACTCATCCGGCGACATCGCCTTGACCGCCGCTTTAGTGCCGACGGGCATGAAGACGGGGGTATCGACCGTCCCGTGAGGCGTCGTCAACCTCCCGACCCGCGCATTTGTCTTATCGTCCTCGTGTAGAACCTCAAACTCGATCAATCTTGCTCTCCATTATCAGCTCTCAACTATCAGTTTTCAGTTTTCAGCTAACCACTTATTTGTGTGATATGCACGTCGAAAGATGTAACTCAAGTAAGCATAAACTCTCAAACGATCAGCATCGCGTCGCCGAAACTGTAAAACCGGTATCGATCCTCGATCGCCCTCCTATACGCTTCCATCGTGAAGTCGAGACCTGCAAAAGCCGCGACCATCATCAGAAGGGTCGATTTTGGCAGATGGAAGTTGGTTATAAGGGCATCGACTATCTTAAACCGGTAACCGGGATTGATGAAAACCTCTGTTCGGCCCTCCGACGGTAGCAGATACTCACCATCCGCCGCCGATTCCAGGGCCCTGGTAGTCGTCGTGCCGACGGCTATCACCCGGTCTCCCCTCTTCTTAGCCTCATTGACCATCCGAGCCGTACTATCGTCCACTCGATAGCGCTCGCTGTGCATCACGTGTTTTTCAATCTCTTCCTCCGTCACCGGCCTGAAGGTGTCCAATCCGACGTCAAGCGTGACGAAAGCGACGTGCACCCCCATCGATCTTATCCTCTCCATAAGATCGCCGGTGAAGTGCAAGCCCGCCGTCGGTGCCGCGACCGAGCCCTCCTCGACGCCGTAGACGGTCTGGTATCTCTCCGGATCCTTGAGAGGCTGCTTTATGTAGGGAGGAAGCGGCATCTCTCCCGACTCTCGTAAGAGCTCCTCGAAGTCCCCTTCATAGTAAAAGTCGAGAAGCCGTCGGCCATCCGCCGCCACCGCCACGACGGACGCCGAGAGCGTCTCGATAAAATTTATCCGACTGCCCACCGGCACTCTTTTGCCCGGTCTTACTAGGGCCTCCCAGCGGTTTCCATCTTTCTGCTCCAGCAGCAAGACCTCAACCTTCGCACCCGTGCCCTCTTTCGTCCCATAGATTCTCGCCGGTATGACGCGAGTCATGTTGGCGACTAGGCAATCGCCGGGTTCAAAATACCCGATTATCTCTCTGAATCGCCTCGACTCTATCAACTTCGCGTCCCGGTGAAGAACCATGAGCCGCGAAGAGTCTCGCGGCTCGACCGGTTCCTGAGCTATCAGTTCTTGGGGCAACTCGTAATCAAAGGAGGATAATCTCATCTCGCTCCTTATCGCCTGAACAACCAGAAGAGCACGTTTAGCACGACGGTCAATATCACGCTCACCAGTATCATTGTTGCGAGCGGTATATAGACCGTCGTGTGGTCGCGCTTAAACAATATATCCCCCGGTAATCGCGGCACACCAGCCTTGCCAAGAAGAATTAACACGCCTCCGACAATGCCGAGAATGAGTGCGAATCCGAGGATCAATTTTCCGAGTTGCTCGAAGGACGGGGTCATCTTCCCGTTCTCACCAGCGCGTCACCGGTTAGCCGACTCAGCTTCTTCTCATACCGCTCGCGCTCGCTGAAGACGCAACCGCAATATGCCTGCCTGTGCATTCCAATCTCAGCTGCCGTCTCTTGACTCTGCCTGAAGCCCTTGCGAAAGTCATGGTACTCAAATGGCATGCCGGTCGATTCTGCCACCTCTTCGCCTATTTCTTGCAGGGCCTCGTGGTCCTGGTAAGGACTGACGGTGAGCGTCGTTGTGAAGGCGTCGTACCCTTCATTGGCTGCGGCGCAAGCCGTCTCCGTCAACCTTAACCGGTAACAGTTGCGACATCTGTCATTCTCATGGAATGTGACCGCCCGAAAATACTCTTCCATCCGGTACTCGCCAACAAGAAGGGCTAGCCTTTCGTTCCGGCAGTAGGAGGAGAGTGTTTCAAGCCTTCTTGCATACTCGACTGACGGATGGATGTTTGGATTGAAAAAGAAGACCGTTATCGCGCTATTCTCTCGGAGCACGCGATTTGGGTAGATCAGGCATGGCCCGCAACACGCATGGATCAATAGCTTACGCAAATCAAGCACCTTTATACTAGGATACCGGCAGTATATCAAACGTGCAAGATAAACTGATACCGCGCGACGCGCTTGTAAAAAGCCCTCTTTATGGCTTTCCGGATCAAGCTTCTTCCGGGCCGGAAGAGAATGGCAAGCCCGATCATATCGGTGAAGAAACCGGGCGTGATGAGAAGCGCGCCGGACACCAGGACCAAGACGCCTTCGATCAGCCCGTCTCCCGGTATATCTCCCCTGTCAAGCGCTCTCCGGATGTCACGAAGAACTCTAAGCCCTTGCCATTTCACCAGAACCGCCCCGACGACCCCGAGGAGAAGAATAACCCCGATCGTGGCGAACGTCCCGATGATCTTTCCAACCTGTATGAACAAGGCTATCTCTATTAACGGCACTATGACGAAGGTCATTATTAAAGCCAGTAGCCACATAATGGTCGAATAATACACCTTTCCGGGTCAGAATAAAAATAGTCAGTCGGCTGTGCGACACTCTGCCGGCCTCTTCTGCACCAAACCCTTCTGGTACCTTAATACTTTAGTGCCAGGTGCCTGGTGGGGTGCTAGTATCCCATCTCAAGCTGGCATGCCTCGCTTACCGGCGCGAAAGAGCGGCGATGTATCGGACAAGGCCCGTGCTCTCTAATGAGCGATTTATGTAGAGGGGTCGAATATCCCTTGTGCTCGTCAAAGCGGTATACCGGGTAGAGTTGGTGGTAATCGACCATAATGCGATCTCTGGTCACCTTCGCAATGATCGAAGCGGCGGCCACCGTAAGCGATAGCTGGTCACCTTTGATGACGGCCAGGCGGGGTTTTTCGAGATTTCTAAGGGGAAATGCATCTGAAAGGACAAAATCCGGCTCGACGGAGAGGTCCTCGATGGAGCGTTCGAGAGCGACCAGATTTGCCCGTTGCAGCCCATGCCGATCTATCTCTTCATGTTCGACGCCAACGACGCTCCAGGCCACGGCGGTCGCCGTTATCTCACCGTATAGGCGCTCTCTACTCGCAGGAGTTAACAGTTTGCTGTCGTCAAGTCCGGCCAGCTCACACCCTTTCGGTAAGATTGCCGCGGCGGCGATTAGCGGTCCGGCCAGCGCCCCGCGCCCCGCTTCATCGACCCCGGCGACGAGGTAAAAACCGCTCTCCCAAAGGCGTCCTTCAAACGTTAACCCGGTACCGAGATTCATCGAGAACCATTCTAAAGGAGCGCCGCCCTCTCTAAAAGGCGCTTTTTTAAACCCGACCGCCGAGAGTAAAAAAGAGGCGTTAAACCGCCTCTTTTCCTTGAATCCCGCATCTAAAGTCTAAAGTCTGCTTTACCACCTTTTTTCTTTGATGCGCGCCTTCTTGCCGACCTTCTCGCGCAGGTAGTAAAGCTTGGCTCTTCTGACCTTACCCTTTGTTACTACTTCAACCTTGGCGATCTTCGGGCTGTGGAGCGGAAATGTTCTCTCAACGCCCACCCCAAAAGAAATCTTTCTAACCGTAAAGGTCGTTCGACCTCCGCTGTTCTGCTTCTTGATTACCGCACCCTGAAAAACCTGAGTACGCTCGCGGCCGGCCTCAACGACTTTGTAATGGACGCGAATGGTATCGCCAACGTTGAACTCGGGAAGATCGTCTCTCATTTGTGCTCTTTCAATTGCCTGAAGGCGATCCACCTTATCCTCCTTTTCTCGATCAGACGTTGAAATTATAGCTAACTGACCTGCCGCACGCAAGAATAGTTCCAAACGGATCTGAAAGTCCGGCCCTGACTGAAGTTGATCGCTATTATGCCCTTAACCGAGCTCGCGCTCTATTTCCTCGAGCGCTCTTCTGTCGTCATCGGTCAAGTCGGCGCTTCTTAA
Organism: Actinomycetota bacterium; assembly: GCA_023481285.1. GTDB lineage: Bacteria > Actinomycetota > Aquicultoria > Aquicultorales > JAMCWL01 > JAMCWL01. Next base: position 21,729 of record JAMCWL010000044.1, read on the forward strand.
CAGGTCTGGTCTTCTCAAAAAGGTGGCTTTCAAGCGCTCGCGCCGCCGCCACTTGCTAATCTCCGTGTGGTGTCCAGAGAGTAAGATATCCGGGACCTGCCACCCCATAAACTCCGCAGGTCGGGTATAGTGGGGATACTCGAGAAGCCCTCCTGTGAAGCTCTCCTCGGCCAGCGACAGCTCTTCGCCACCGAGCACACCGGGAAGCAATCTAACTATGGCGTCCACCAAGATCATGGCCGGTATCTCCGCTCCGGAAACGACATAATCACCGACCGAAATCTCATCGGTGGCGATGTGGGCGTGTACTCGCTCGTCCACACCCTCGTAGCGCCCGCAAAGGATGATCAAATGTTCTTCGGAGGTGAATTCTTCGACGAGGGGCTGGGTTAAAACCCGTCCTCGAGGGGTGAAAATGATGATTCTTATCTTTTGCCTCAATTCGCGGAGCGCGCTCTTGCCAATCGAGGTCACGGCGGCATGGAAGGGTTCCGGCTTCATCACCATGCCGGGTCCGCCGCCGTACGGCATATCGTCCACCTGACGATGCTTATCGACCGTGTAATCGCGTAAGTCGTGAACGGCTATTTTGACGAGCTCCCTCTCCCTGGCTATCCTTATCATGCCCTCGCTTAAGACCCCGTCAAAGATGGCCGGAAAGATGGTCACTATGTCTATTCTCACCGCTCACCCCCCTTGCGTCTTTTACAATTTACCTCAAAACGCTCCAAATATCGACGGCGAAGGCCGGCTCTACTTTTTTTATGCCGCCCTATCCAGGGTTCTCTCGATTGCCGCCGCTTCACGCCGTTTCCCCTTTCGAAAGTATCGTCGTAATTTTCTGACCAGCGGGAACAGCAATACCCCTAGCAGGGCTCCAACAGGAGGGGCGGTGAGGTATATCCACAGGTGCAAGGCAAGATTCAGGACATTTTAAGCGGTGCGCGTTCTTATATCAAATGGGAGTCGCCTATTGCTGGACGTGTACTCGCATATACTTTCATTAAATAGTCGCCTGTCGGACCGCAGGTCGCCCACTTGGAATTCATGCAGGCTTCACCCTCAAAAGCCAATATGCGGCGACCTGGAACTTAAGGGTCTTCAGTGGTAATATATGGAGGAAAGTCGGAGACGTTATCAATCAGGTGATTACATGAGCGACGACGATTTGATGGAGAAGATAGACAAGT
>JAMCWL010000044.1:22928-29179 GCA_023481285.1 Actinomycetota bacterium
ACTTGTGCTAGCTTTGGCGTCGTGGATACGAGGATGCCTTGGCATACTTTACGTCCGCCGAAAGTGACTTGCCATGCGTTTCCTGTAAGTCTTCACAGGAAACGCCTGAGGGGCGGAGCGGCATTGATAACGCGTACGCACTACAGGAGTGCAATGTCGCGGACGGCTGAGTGCAGAGCGATCCGCGGTCCGGCGGGTAGATAAAAAAAGAATCTATCAACGCTCTCTCATCCGGCACATCGCTATTCTACATCGCGCTACTTGCCCACCAGCGACCTTAGCTTTTCGTAAAGAACATCTTTCGTTAGCGAGCCCGCCGCTCTATCCACGATATTACCCCTTGAATCAAGAAATACGTAAGTCGGGATGACGGTTACCTGATATTTCTCGGAAAATTGCAGGTTTTCCTGCTTATCAAGATTTACCTCGACGATCTGAACCCTGCCCTTAAAATCGTTTACCGCCCGGTCGACCACCGGCGCCGCCTCCTTGCATGCCGGTCACCATGGCGCGTGGAAAAAGACGAGCCGTGGTTTGGACGCGTTCAGTTGCTCGGAGATTTCGCCCGATCTCGCTCCACCTCCGCTCATTCCGATCACGAGCGCCGCGATCGCCAAAGCTAGCACAAGTATAGTTATTGTAACGCGACTCTTCCTACTCATTAATGGTACCGCCTTTTTTCATTAGAATCCCATGCCAAAAGCGACACAAAAGGGAGTGAGCATCAGCCTTTCCCCTTTCACAGGACAGAGGCATACTGCTCTCTCCTGATCATAGGCTAAAGTGTATCCACTTCGCGGTCAAGGATTGCAACAACTCAGGCCCGACGGTTCTCCTTTTTATCGCTTAACCATACCCCCGGGGTATATATGTCAACCGCTATTCTTCAAGTTTATCCGAGTACGCTCGATCGCGTTGACCGAAGTGCAGGCGGTTTTACGGGTATAAACCTTGGGTAGATTTACCATTGGTCGGCTCAGTCTGGCTTATGACCGGTTGGTGATTCCAGGTTCGGCTTCTTTCCATTTTTTAAGCAAAGGAGGCACGGATGACCGCCATCTCCAGGGCGTTGGATACTCTTCGACTGGCCGCTGCAAACGGGAGCGGGCCGCGCGTTGGCTGGTTCTGCATTCACGCGCCACTCGAACTCGTCCTGGCGGCCGGGTTACGAGCGACGAGAGTCCGCGGGCTCCCGCAAAGGACTCCGAGGGCCGACGGATATCTCTCCCAGGACGCCTGCCCCTATCTCAGGTGCTCACTTGAGAGCGGTCTGTCGGGCCGCTCTCAAATCGATGGAATCATCGGCGTGCCATGCTGCGACGGTCTGAAGCGCCACTATGAGCTCTGGTGCGCCGCCTCTCACCCGTCATTCTCTCTTCTTTTCGACATGCCTAAGATCGGTACATTTGCGGCTAAACATTATCTAGTTCAAAAGCTACACGTTGCCAAGCAAGCTATTGAAAAGGCATATGGCGTCAGGATCACCAAAAAAGCTTTACATAAAGCGGTCCGCGATCTTAACAGGTTAAGAGCGCGTCTCAGACGACTTGACGATCTGCGTGCGTTATCACCGGGGATCATTGGCAATGGAGATTTCCACGAGCTCGTACTGCTCTCGATGGAGTCGCCGGTAGACGTATCAACGGAGGTCATCTCGTCCACTCAGAAAATGCTCAAACGGAGGCAGGGCAAGCCAAACACATCGAGGCTCGTTCCGCTTGCGGTCGGTGGAAACATCATCGATGGGAGGAGCTTATTCGATACCGCAGACAGCATGAATGGCGTGGTCGTGGCCGACGATTTATGCACAGGCAACCGTTTTTACGCCTTAAACACCGTGTGCGACGACGACCTGCTCGACGCGCTTGCCGAAAGGTCCCTCCAGACACCCCCCTGCTCCAGGATGGTGAGGGAAACCTCTCGTTTCCCTTCTTTCGCCAGAGAAGCGCAGGAGAGAGGTGCGCGGGGCGTGATCTTCGCAACCCAACCGTACTGCGACGCCTCGCTTCTTGAGTACAGCGATATCTCGCACGAGGCCGAGCAGCTTGGGCTTCCCACCCTCCTCATTGAGCTCGACGAGTCGCCGACCGGGGGGGAGATCGCCCGCGAAAAGATCAAACAATTTATGGAGTTGATTACTTGATGCCGAAGTGGAAAAGCAAGCTTCTTAATGCGTTCAATCCGACCCTCGCAGTCGCTATCATCGAGGCGGAAAGGGTAAGAACGGCCCTCGGTCAGCCAAAGAGCCGGTCCGCTATGATCTTCACCAATATCTCCGTTAGCGCGTTGAAAGACGCTTATCTGCAGCGCAAGCCGGTTGTCTGGACAAGCCTGCTTGTTCCCTCGGAGCTCATCATTACGGCTGGCGCCATCCCATTCTGCCCCGAGATAATAAGTTCCAACCTTGCCTGGCTGGGGCTTGAGAATATCTGTCTTCTTGAGTCCGAACGTATCGGGATATCTCCTGCCGTCTGCACGTCACACCGGACGGCGGTCGGCGCCATCTCTCTCGACTTTCTTCCAGTCCCCGACGCGCTCGTCTGCACAACCGAACTCTGTGACGCAAATGTCAGCGCTTTTCGCCATGCGTCGACCCGTTACGACAAGCCGCTCTTTACGCTTGATATTCCGTCCGATCGAGATGCAAGCGCCCGAGGATACCTCGCCTTTCAACTCGGCCAATTAATGGAGTTTCTGGCTAACGCCGTCGAGACCCGTTTCAATCGCGAGAGTCTGGCTGAGACTGTTGAGCAATCGAATCGTGCCAGAGCCGCGCTCGTTCGTATGAACGAACTGAGGAAGGTGGTCTCTCTGCCCGGGGGAGAGGCTATCGGGCTGTTCGCGATGGCGCCCCATTTCGGACGGCCCAAACTCGCTAATTTTCTCGACGTTCTTTGTGAAGAGATGTCCAACCCGCCCAAGGTAGCCGGCAGCCCCAGGCTGCTCTGGCTTAACGTAAAACCGCACGCGACAACGGCGGTTAGCGAAAGGATAAAAAGACAGGGAGCTTCAGTCGTTTTCGAGGAGGCGAACCAGGTCTACTGGCCGGAGCTCGATCCATCAAGGCCTCTGACCAGCCTGGCCTCAAAGCTTCTCTCCCACTACATACACGCGCCCATCGAGGATAGAGTAGGTCGGCTTCTCGATCTAGCAAACGAGTACCAGGTTAATGGCGTTATCTCCCTCGCCTATCCAAGGTGCCGTTATGGGACGGCCGCCCTCCCGTATATTCTCAACCAACTCTCTAGGGCTGGCATTCCGTCGCTCTCCCTCGACGACGACCTCGCTTCGACCGCCCATCATAGAAGCAGCGACGCGTCAACCCTCGACGACTTTATCGAGACGCTCAGAAGGGCAGCTTAGTCGATTAGCTTGACGAGCTTAAAATCTCTTTGATTCTTTTGACGTCTTTCGGGGTCACAAGCATCTCGTGCACAATACGCATGTGATGGGGGAGCGTCTTCTCGAAGCGCGCGATCTCTTCTTCTATCTTCCTGACAACCGTTATCGACCTGTGCCCCGGCATGTCCGGTAGGACTATCGCCAGACAATCCTCTCCAATCGGCTCGATATCCACGCTCTCCATCTGGAAGATATCCACGAGATGAGCGACAAGGTCTCGCCTGAGCGCCTCGATTAATATCTTGGGGCTCACTCTTACGGTCACCATAACTATAGTATAGTGCCCTTTTCCTTCCTCAATCGCTTCGAGACGTTCAAAAAGCTTATCCAGCACGCGCTTTCACATCCTGCTTATAAATGCCAGCGATCACTTTCCCGCTTTTTAAATGCCGGCAATCACCTTATGGGATATTTTACAGCTTCCATAAATTGTTTTTTAGTCAAATGACCAAAAAATCTTTGGCTTATTTAGGTGGTTTAGGTGCTTGCTGATGGCTGACCGCTTCCTTAAGCGGCTTCTCCCGCCGATTCGGAAGCCAGCCTCTGCAGTCTCTCCCACTTCTCGTCAACCTGGCGCTCCAACTCTTCAAGCACACTTTTGTTCTCCGGGGTCAACAGGTGTTTGAATCGTCCCTGTGGCTTAAGCCACTCGACGAGCGGCTTCTTCTCTTTCAGTTTGACCGTGACCCGATAGCGCCCCTCGACAACCTCGTAGAGCGGCCAGTAGGCCGTCTCGACCGCGACTCTCGCCATCTCGATTCCCTGGTTTGGCTCGATCTTCCATCCCGGGATACACGGCTGGATGATGAGGATGAAGGACGGCCCCTCGGTATCGAGAGCCTTCTGTACCTTGGTCATCAGGTCCCGCCAGTAGGCCGGCGAGGCCTGAGCTGCGTATGGCAAGCCGTGGGCGACCACGATATCCATCAGCGGCTTTGCGGGACGCGACTTGCCGAACGACCTCTTTCCCGCCGGCGTCGTCGTCGTCCAGGAGCCGTACGTTGAGCCACTCGACCGCTGCATTCCCGTGTTCATATATGCTTCGTTGTCATAGCAGATGTACGTGAAGTTATGCCACCTCTCAATCGCCCCTGAGAGGGATTGCAGTCCGATGTCGAAGGTGCCACCGTCCCCGCCTATGGCGATGAAGCGGATCTCCTTGTCGATCTTCCCCGCCTCCTTGAGGGCACGATAGACCGTTTCAACGCCCGAAATGGTCGCCGCCGCGTTCTCGAAGGCGGTATGTATCCAGGGAACGCGCCAGCTCGTATAGGGATAGATCGTAGACGCGACCTCAAGGCAGCCCGTTGCGTTCGCGAGGACTACGGGGTACTGGGCCGCGAGGAGAATCTCTTTTATAATCGGGGCGATGGCGCAACCCGAACAGAGGCGGTGCCCGCCGGCGAACCCCCAAGCTTCGTCCGAGAGCTTTTTCAGATTAACCGGCCTTGCGATAGCCACGCTCTTCCCCCCTCAAACCGAGGTAAGCGACCTCTCCAGTCCCGCCTTCTTCGGCGCTCTCGGAGAGAACCTCGAATACTTCAGCGATGTGAAGTGCCGTGACGTCTCGCCCGCCCAAACCGTAAACAACGGGCAGAAAAGCCGGACGAAGCCCTTTGTCGTACAGGCCGGCCCTCACCTCGATGGATACCGGTCCTCCCCAACCGGAGAAGCTCTCCGCACGATCCATGAGCGCGACCGCCTTCGCGCTCGTGAGAGCTCCAACTAGGTCATCCTTCGGAAACGGCCGGAAGCAGCGTATCCTCAAGACCCCCGCCGCCACCCCCTTCGATCGCAGGATATCCACCTCGTACTCGGCGGTTGAGGCAGTTGAACCTAGAATGACGGCGACGAGGTCGGCGTCGTCCACCCGATACTTATCGACCGTTCCGTAGGTCCGGCCGAATCGCTCGCCGAATTCACGAGCAACCTCATCGACGATCTCCAGCGCGTTTTTCAACCCTTCCACCTGCTGGCGCTTGTGCTCGAAGTAGTAATCGTAAAGATCGAGGCCGCCCCAGGAGACCGGGTTGTCAACGTCTAATAAAGGATGGACGGGTTCATATTCACCAACGAACTCTCTCACGTCCCGATCCTCCAGAATTTCAAGGTCCATAAGGCTATGGCTCACAGTAAAACCGTCATAACAGACCATGACCGGCAGCTTGACATCCGGGTGTTCACCGATCCGAACCGCTTGAATCAGCGTATCATATATCTCCTGTGGGTTTTCGCAGTAAAGCTGAATCCAGCCCGTGTCCCTCGCCCCCATCGTGTCCGAGTGGTCGCCATGGATGTTTATGGGCGCCGAGACCGCCCGGTTGGCGACTCCCATGACGATCGGAAGCCTCAAGCCGGAGGCGACGCCCAGCATCTCCCACATGTAGGCCAGCCCCTGGGAAGCGGTCGTCGTCATCACGCGACCGCCGGCCGCGGCCCCACCGACGCAGACGCTCATTGCCGAATGCTCCGACTCCACAGGCACGAATTGTGTCCTTACCCGCCCATCCGCAACCATCTGCGAGAACTCCTCTACTACCTCAGTTTGAGGGGTTATCGGATAGGCGGCTACCATATCCGGTTCGATCTGGCGCATGGCCTCAGCGCACGCCCCGTTTCCCGTTAAGGCGACGCGGGTTGCCATCTACTCAGCCTCCTCCAATTTGCCCCTCTCCTCCCAGGGCGAACTCTTTGGGCGGTTGCGGGTTGGGGGCACCCAATCTTCATCGTCTCCCATCTCCGACGAGGCCCAGAAGTTCGGAACCCCGGGCGGGGGCGGCTTATCGACTTTCTCGCTTGGCGCTTCCTTCAACTCCGGGTGAATCCGTCGCATTGACGGGCCCCCGGAA
>JAMCWL010000052.1 GCA_023481285.1 Actinomycetota bacterium
ATCGGGTAGGAGGGGGATTCGCATCCCCCGTCCTCCCACACCACCGTGCGTACGGTTCCGTACACGGCGGTTCATGACGCAAAATCAATCCGACGCTTTGTATCAGACAGCGAAATCAGGCCCATGGAATCGAAGAAGGTTTTAGGAAAAGCCTGGTTCATGTGCGAAGCACCCGAGTTCCACCAGGGACCGCGACCGTTGGTGGCGGAGCGCCACGCGCGTTCTTCGGAGAGCCCCCGAGAAAGTAAGTTGCGCGTCCTCGCATAGGTACGCTTCCAGTGGCGCCATAATAGACAGCGCAACTTGCGCCGCATCCAGCCGTCGAGTTCTTGGGTGAGCGTCTTGCACGCCGCCAGCTTAAAATAACTCATCCAGCCCCGCAGTAACGGTTGGAGTTCCTCGATCACCGTCCTGAGGCTCCTGCCTCTGCCCCTTCGGCAGATCACCCGTATTTTGGCCTTTAGCCGGTCTACCGCTAAAGGGTCGATTCTTAGCTGGGGATCACGGTGTAAGGTGACGGTGTAGGAGAGAAAGCTCCTCTTCCAGGGCCTGTCCACCGCGCTCTTGTCCTTGTTCACCTTGAGTTTTAGCTTCTTTTCGAGAAAGGCCGAGATGGACTCCATGACCCGCTCTCCCGAGCGCTCTGTGTTGACGTAGATGTTGCAGTCGTCGGCATAGCGCACGAAGCTGTGGCCTCGCTTCTCTAGTTCTTTGTCTAGAGTGTCGAGCATGATGTTTGAGAGCAGCGGCGAGAGAGGGCCGCCTTGCGGGGTACCTTGCGTCCGGACGGAGGTGATCCCTCCGGCCATAAGGCCGGCTTGCAGGTAGCGGCGAATCAGTCTTAGGATTCGCTTGTCCTCTACTTTGCGAGCTACCTTGGCCATGAGTATGTCGTGGTTAACCCGGTCGAAGAATTTCTCCAGGTCGATATCGACCACCCATCTCTTGCCCGAGGCGATGTACTCCCGCATCTTTCGCACCGCTTGATGGGCGCTTCTTCCAGGACGAAAGCCGTAGCTGTTGTCCGAGAACTCCGGGTCGAAGATCGGGGTCAGCACCTGCAAGAGCGCCTGCTGGATGAGACGGTCAAGGACGGTTGGGATGCCGAGCGTTCGCACCCCCTTCCCGCCTGCCTTGGGGATGTCTACCGCCCGCACTGACATGGGGCGGTATTCGTCTCCGAGCAGTTCCTCTTTGATCCGCGGCCATTCGGCCTTGAGATAGTCGGTCAGCTCGTCGGTGGTCGTACCATCGACACCGGGAGCGCCCTTGTTCTCTTTCACCCGCCGTAAGGCCGCCTTCATGTTGCCCTTCTCGACCACTGTCTCCATGTCAAGCGTCTTCTCTAGGGGAAAGTCGTCTTTTGCTGTCACGGCGCTTGAAGCACCCGCACGGCCCTCTGCCGGTTCCGCCGGCTTTGCCTCCGCCTGGGCGCCGGGTATCCCAACCCGGCCTTCTGCCTCTTTGTCGTCCTTGAAGCGCAAGTCTTCCTCCGCTCGCATCATGTTCGGGCCTTCGGTCCGGTCGAGTGAACCTACTATGCCCTCTGCTGACTTCTTAGGGTCCATCCCATCCCCTTGCGGTTCCGGTAGCCTAGACTTAAAGGCAGACTCTAAGACCTCCCCGGGTAATGCGCACCCACCTTCGCGCTTATGCCTGCCGCATCTACGTGCGTGCCTTCCGTGCAGGTATCGGACTTTGAAGATAATGGCCTCCTCATCCGGCACGCCCGCCTCATATGCGGTTTCTGTTCGTCAGGCCAGCGTTTTGCCTGCGGCTTCCTTCAGATTCCGCCTCACGGCGGACACCCTTGCCGTCCGGCTAACAGTTCCCCCTGCCGGGCCTGTGGAGGACTTTCACCTCCGAGTGTGTGCGCCCTGCCGGGCGCACCATAACAAAAAGGCCGCAATTCGCGGCCTTCATTAAATTATTCCGTTATGTCGGGCGTTATCTGCCGAGGCCACCGTTAAGAGTGTAAAAGTAGAGGATTATCGAGGTGAAACCGAAGGCGAGCGCAAGCCCGACCGTTATCCTGTTCAAGTTCTTCTCAATGATGCCCGACCCGGAAAAAGTCGAGGGTACCCCGCCCCCGAACATGTTCGAGAGCCCCGTCCCCTTGCCAGAGTGGAGCAGGATGGCGATGACCAAACCCGCCGCCAGCAGGACATGAATTACTTCGATCAAAAGGAGCACGCGAATTACCTCCATGTATAATCAAAACACGAGCTGTAATAGTAACATAAAAGGCCAGCTGTCGACAATCACAGGTTTCCTGGTTTCCTGGTTTCCTGGTACTAAGATACCAGTAGGCTTTTTCCGGTCATTTCAGGAGGTTGTTCGATCCCCATGAGCTGTAATATCGTTGGTGCGATCTCGGATAGCATTCCATGATCGCGGAGTTTCGGCTTTGTCGAGCAGACGGCTATAAACGGAACCTGGTCGGTGGTGTGCGCCGTGTGCGGCTGTCCGGTCTCGAAATCCACCATCCGATCCGCATTGCCATGGTCTGCTGTGACAAGAACGGCCCCTCCCACCTCGAGAGAGATGTGTACGACCCTTCCCACACACTCGTCAACCGCCTCAACCGCCCGTACCGCCGCCTCGATCTTTCCGGTGTGGCCAACCATATCGCAGTTCGCATAATTCATGACGATGAAATCGAACCTTCCCGCCGTGATTTCAGAGACCACCCGATCGGTAACCTCATAAGCGCTCATCTCAGGCTTCAAATCGTAAGTCGCCACCTTTGGCGACGGAATGAGAATGCGCTCCTCTCCCTCTTTAGGCTTTTCAACCTGGCCGTTGAAGAAGAAGGTAACATGCGCGTACTTCTCGGTTTCAGCGATGTGAAGCTGAGTGAAGCCGCCCGCCGACAGGACGTCCGCCAAGGTGCTCTTTACGTCAGGCTTTGGAAAAGCGACGGGGAGGTTGAATTGCGGATCGTAAAGCGTCATGCAGACGAAGTTGGCACGGGGCCAGTCCGGACCCCTGTCGAACCCCGTGAAGTCCTCCTGGGTCATTGCCGCCGTGAGCTGCCGCGTGCGGTCGTTCCTGAAGTTGAAGAAGATGACGGAATCTCCTTCTTTTACAGTAGCTACCGGTCTGCCGTCACGCAAAATGACCGTTGGTTTGACGAACTCGTCGACGACGCCCTCGTCATAAGATTGCTCTACCGCCGCTTCAGCATCGGCCGCGGTTTCGCCTTCTCCACGCGTTAGCACATCGTATGCAAGCTTCGTCCGCTCCCACCTCTTATCCCGATCCATTGCGTAGAAGCGCCCCGAAACGGTCGCCACCTCACCGACGCCGCTATCGGCCATCTCGCCCTTCAGCCATCCCAAGTATTTAAGAGCAGACTGCGGTGGCACGTCGCGACCGTCAAGAAAGGCGTGGAGGTAAAGGCGCTCAACTCCCTTGTCGGCCGCCATTTTGAGAAGAGCGGTGATATGGCCCCAACTGCTGTGAACACCTCCATCGGAGAGAAGACCCATGAGATGGAGGCTTCTGCCTCCTTTTTTGGCTTCGGTCATCGCGTGGAGAAGAACTTCGTTCTTGAAGAAGATTCCGTCCTTAATCGCCCTCGATATGCGGGTTATATCTTGATAGACAACCCTGCCAGCGCCTATGTTGAGGTGCCCGACCTCGGAATTGCCCATTTGGCCCGCTGGGAGCCCCACCGCCTCGCCCGCCGCATCCAATTGCATCGTGGGATACGCGCCCTCGATGTAATCTAGATTCGGAGTACGGGCAGCGCTGATGGCATTAGTCGGCGCTTTCTCGCCTATGCCCCAGCCATCCAGGATACACAAAACAATGGGGCGCGGTCGTTTAAGGCCCATGCAACCTCCTGGTCAGAAACCAGATCGGGCCTAGCGGCCCTTACCAGAAATCAGTTCTTCGAAACCCGATACTCAAACGGGCCTTCGGCCCTCTCGAAACTCGACGGCTCAGGGGTGCTCCAGATAAGCCCTGGTTTGTTTCGAGTTTCTAGTTTCTTGTTTCTTGTCTCTAGACTATGCTATTCATGCAAATTTTAGCGAAGCTATCTGGTTTGAGCGATGCACCGCCGACTAGTGCGCCGTCGACATGCTCCTCCCGCATGAAGTCGCTGATATTTTCGGGCTTGACGCTCCCACCGTAGAGGATCGGCACCTGCCCGGCAAGTTCGTCGCCGTATGCGCCGGCGATAATGGAGCGTATGTAGGCGCTCATAGCGTTGGCATCTTCGGGCAGGGCATTTCGTCCAGTCCCGATCGCCCAGATGGGCTCGTACGCTACGACCAGGCGCTCTATATCGCCCGGCGAAAGCCCTTCAAGACCGGCGACGATCTGACCGTTTACCCAGCGCTCGGCAAGACCCTGTTCTCTCCGTTCAAGACTCTCACCGCAACACATAATCGGGATGAGGTCATGCGCCAGAGCGGATTTTACCTTCTTGTTGACGAAAGCGTCCGTCTCGGCGAAGTACTGCCGCCTCTCGGAATGACCGACAATGATGTAATCCACGCCCAACTCTTTAAGCATGAGAGGCGAAACTTCACCAGTATACGCTCCCTCCTCCTCCCAAAACATGTTCTGGGCTCCAAGCTTAAAATTGGGCTTGTCCTGCCAGATGATCGTGGAAACGCTCTTTATAGCGGTGAGGGGCGGGCAGACAACTACCTCGACATCAAGATCTTCGATCATTTCCTCGATATCCTGAGCGAAAGAGACCGCTTCCCCGGTCGTTTTATACATCTTCCAGTTCGCGGCGATAAAAGGCTTTTTAATCATTCGGACCTCCGGCGGTAAGTAGCTTTACATGGGCATGATTATACAGCGTTTGAAGTTCTAGCTGTGAGGTTACATCGCGACTGATGCGGCCCTGCCGCCCATCGCCGTCCCTTTGCCCAGGAGCGCCTCGACTCCCGGGAGCACGGCGCCCTCGAGGAGCTTCATCGATGCGCCTCCCCCGGTCGAGATGAAAGACATGCGATTGGCCACGCCAAACTTCTCCACCGCGGCGACCGTATCTCCGCCACCTATGATACTGGTCGCGCTCGAGTCGGCCACGGCCCTCGCAATCTCACGAGTGCCGACCGCAAATCGGTCGACCTCGAAGACGCCCATCGGTCCGTTCCAGAAGATGGTTTTTGCCGTCGATACGACGCCTCGAAAAGCGTCAACGGTGGCCGGACCGATATCTAGACCCATCCAATCGCTAGGTATCTCCAGAATGGAGACTATTTTTGAGTCTGCATCAGGAGCGATATGATCAGCGACGATAACGTCCGTCGGTAGATTGATGGAGACATTTCGGCCCCTGGCCTCTTCCTGGGTATTCGCCGCATACTCGATGAGTTCTTCCTCGAGCAGGGAGTTGCCAGTATCCACCCCTTCGGCCTTGAGAAATGTGAAGCACATGCCGCCGCCGATGACCAGCGAGTCGACGACGTCTAGGAACTTATCGATTACTGCCACCTTATCCGATACCTTGCTCCCTCCAAGGACCGCTATAAACGGCCTTTCCGGCGCCTCAAGAAGATTGGTCAAGGTATCCACCTCTTTTTCGAGGAGGAATCCGGCGACGCTCGGTAGGTACTGCGCAACTCCGACTACGGAGGCGTGCTTGCGATGTGCGACGCCGAACGCATCGTTGACAAAGACATCCGCGAGGTCGGCGAGTGCTTTCGCGAAGTCCTGGTCGTTCGCGCGAAGTCCTGGTCGTTCGCCTCCTCTCCCGGATTGAAGCGGAGATTCTCCAGAACGAGCAGATCGCCGGCGGTCATCCCGGCGACCGCATCTCGTGCCTCTTTCCCGACCGTCTCATTTACCTTGGTAACGCTCCTGCTCAATAACTCGGAGAGGCGGTCCGCGACGGCATCCATGCGAAATCTCGGTTCAACGCCTTTAGGCCTGCCAAGATGGCTCATCAAGATAACCTTCGCGTCGCGATCGATGAGGTATTCGATGGTGGGAAGTACCGCCCTGATCCGGCTATCGTCCGCCACGCGTCCCGCCTCGTCGAGCGGAACATTAAAATCGACCCTGACGAGCACCCGTTTGTCCGTCACGTCGATATCGCGGACGGTTTTCTTATTGAACAGCTCCGCCAACCTCCTCTTGATGCTCGAAACGTCATATCCACCATGTCAGGTCAGGACGCAAGCGCCATGACCGCGGGCACGCCACCGGCGTGCCCCTACATCCAGCATCCTGTATCTGGCGTCTAGCGTCTGCTTTATTCCGCTATCAGTTTGACGAGTTCGGCGACGCGCACCGAGTAAGCCCACTCGTTATCGTACCAGGACAGGACTTTAGCCACGCGGCCGTTCACCATCGTCGAAAGTCCGTCGAATATAGACGAGTGCGAATCGCCTATGACGTCCGAGGAGACTATCGGGTCTTCGGTATAAGCAAGTATGCCGTCAAGCCTCTCCGATTCCGACGCTTCGGCCATAGCGTGGTTGACGTCCTCGGCCGATACCTCTTTCTTTAGTATGACCGTGAGATCGACGACCGAGCCATCGGGCACCGGCGCGCGCAGCGCAATGCCATCAAGCTTGCCCTTCAGTTCGGGAATGACCAGCCCGATCGCCCGCGCGGCCCCGGTCGACGTCGGAATAATGTTCATGGCCGCCCCCCTCGCCCTCCGAAGGTCTTTATGTGGCGCGTCCAGGATGACCTGATCGTTAGTGTAGGCATGAACGGTCGTCATAAAACCGCTTTCAATGCCGAAGTTGTCGAGGAGGACCTTGGCGACTGGAGCAAGACAGTTCGTGGTGCAAGACGCGTTCGAAATAACCTGATGCTGCTCGGCCAATTTATCGTCGTTTACGCCGATAACGACCGTGATGTCGGGATTCTTGGCGGGCGCGGATATGATAACTTTCTTCGCCCCGGCCGTCAGGTGCTTGGCTGCGCTATCACGATCGGTGAACCGTCCCGTCGACTCGATGACGACGTCCGCACCGAGCTCCTCCCAGGGCAGATTCGCAGGGTCCCTTTCGGCCGTGACCAGGAGCTCTTGACCATCGATGATGATCTTGTTGTCGGCCGCTTCGATGTCGAGCTCGCCCGCGAGCGAACCGAAGATGGAATCGTACTTGAGCAGATGTGCGAGGGTCTTTGCATCGGTTAGATCGTTTACCGAGACGACCTCGATGTCCGGATCGTCCAACGCCGCGCGATAGACGTTTCGGCCGATCCTCCCGAAGCCGTTAATCCCAACGCGTATGGCCATATCTTTTCCTCCTCACGATATGTTCCGCTTTTTCATTTCCTTCTAAAAGATTTATCTAAACCCTGCCTCTCAAGCTCTCAGCAAGCTTTGTAAGACGCCTGATCCGGTGGTAAACCGCCTGTTTATTGAGAGGAGGCTCACAGAGCTCGCCCAGCTCTCTTATGTTTGCCGATGGATTTTCAAGCCTGAGCTTGGCGATATCCCGAAGGCCTTTCGGGAGTCTTTCCAGACCTATCTCCTCATCGACTAGTTCGATATCTCCGATCTGGTTGACCGCCGCGGTCGCCGCTTTCTTGAGATTCGCCGTATCGCAGTTTACCAGCCTATTTACATGCGCTCGCACTTCCTTCACTATTCGAGCGTCTTCCCACTCCAAGAGAGCGTTATAGGCACCTACGAGAGCCAGCACGCTTAGAATCTCATCTGCGCCTTTAAGATAAACTGCGTAATTTCGCATACGCCCAACCAGGCCAGGATGCAGTTGAAACCTTTCCAGGAGCTCTTTTAACCCCTCGATGAAATCAGCATTATCGGTCGCCAGCTCAAAATGATACTCACCTTTTGGGTTGCTGGCAAATCCCCCACCCAGGAAGACGCCCCTAAGATAGGCCACGGCACAACAGCTCTTGTTTAGTAATCGGGCGGGTAGCCCGCGGTTGACGCTAAGGTGGTCGTCCAATATTCCGAGCTCGTTTAATGCCTGGGTTAAAACCGGTTGCGCGGGAATGCTTACCAGGTAATCATTTGCTCGGTGAAGTATCGATCGGCGTACGGTAACGTCGGCCCTCAAGTGGAATAACTCGGTTAAAAGGCGGTAAATTTTCCGAGCGACCGCCGCGTTTTTTGAGTGGGCCTCGAGCGAAAAGGTCTCATCGCCCAGTATATGGAGGCTCCCGATTGTATGTATTATTCCCGAGAGCTCCGCGATGCGGCAACAGCGCCGGCCTGGATAGACCCGAGCGAGTTCGTTCTTTAAAGATGAGGAAAATGACAATGAAACACCTCGAGTGCAAAGTCGATTGCACCGTACTTTTGCAATAAACAATAGCGATCAGCCGACATACTAGATGGCGAAGCTCTAGTATGTCGATTAGCCTCGCTTAATTTTGGTGTCGGCTGATAGCGGACATCCAACGGCGTGCCTACACCAGCTTTGCGAGTTCACGGGCAAGCTTGTCAACAGCGTGCTTTGAAGGTGCGGCATCGTCGATTACGTCCGAAACGACCACGCGCAAGCCCATCGACTCGATCGCCTGGGTACACGGCCTGATAAGATGCACTCCGGCATCCAAGGGAACAAGCCCGGTGGGCTGGCCATCTGCGACGTTTGCCAGCACCACATCAACAACCTCTTTACCGCAATGACTAAAAAGCGCCGTTATATGGTCCGTCGCTGAAAGCAATGACGTCTCCCCCACCTGAGTCATTACGTTCATCACAAAGATACGTCTCGCCCTCGTCTCGCAGACGGCCCGCCTTACCCCGGGCACCAGCAAGTTGGGTAGGATGCTTGTATAGAGGCTGCCGGGTCCGATTACTACCTGATCCGCGTCGAGAATCGCTTGAATGGTCTCCCGGTGGGCCGGCGGCTCCAGTGGTTCGAGAGCGACCTTTATGAGCGGTTTCCTGGTCTTGGCTATTCTTATTTGTCCGGTGATTTTACCATGAGCTTTGGTAACGGCATATAACGTAACGTCGGAGGTGGTCGAAGGCAGTACCCGGCCTTCGACCTCGAGCATTTTTCGCGCTTCGTCGACCGCTTCCGGAAAGCCGCCGCGAAGATCGGCCAGCGCGGCAATGATGAGATTGCCGATCGTGTGACCGGCGATCCCGGTCCCGCTTTGAAAACGGTATTGAAAAACTTCCGCGAGCGGGGATTCGTCAGCGAGCGCCACGAGGCAGTTCCGAATATCTCCAGGTGGAAGAATGCCAAGATCCCGCCTGAGCCGACCGGAGCTTCCCCCGTTGTCCGCAACGGTTACTACGGCCGTCACTCTATCTGTATAACTTCGGACGGCCTTTAAAACGACGGGCAGACCGGTTCCGCCGCCTATCGCAACGACCGACGGTCCACTCATCCCTTAACCTTTCCGAGTAGATCGCCCCACGTCGCGGTGTCTCGTCGTCACCGCGTAACCCTTGTCGGCTAGGAACTTCGCACTCTCCTCGGCCAAAGCGACCGAACGGTGCGTCCCACCCGTGCAACCGATGGCAATCGCCAGATGCGTCTTGCCCTCCGAAATATAGTGTGGAAGGAGGAACGTTAGAAGATTCAGAAACTTCTTCATAAAGGTGGCCGTCTCCTTACGATCGAGAACGAAGGAGCGGACATCCTTCTCGGTGCCATCGTGTTCTTTCAACTCATCGATATAGTGAGGGTTCGGTAAGAACCTCACATCCATGACAAGATCTGCGTAGATCGGTACGCCGTACTTGTAGCCGAAGGAGATGACTGAAATGAGCAGGCCTTTCTGTTTATCGCTGCCGAGGAACATCGAGCGGATTTTATCCTTGAGCTCAAAAGCCTCGAGCTCTCCCGTGTCTATCACCATATCCGCCTGGTCGCGGAGGGGTTCCATGATTTTGCGTTCCAGGTTGATGCCGTCGATAACCTGCCCTTCCTCGGAAAGCGGATGCCGCCTTCTCGTCTCCTTAAATCTCTTCACCAACGCTATGTCGGACGCCTCAAGGAAGAGAATCTGGTAGGGAATTCCCCGCCTCTTAAGGTCATCGAGAGCCTCAAAGAGATCGTCGAAGAAGGCGCCTCCTCGCACATCAACACCGAGTGCAACCTTTTTGACGTGGCTTCCCGGCACGGAGCACAAATCCGCCACCTTCCCGATAAGCGTGGGAGGAAGGTTATCGATGCAGAAGTACTCCATATCCTCGAAGCACTTCATCGTTTCAGATTTCCCGGCCCCTGAAAGTCCGGTGATTATGGTGAATTCTACTTCATTCATCTCCCAACACCCACTTCGACATGTTTCTGTCTAAGACCAGCCGAGTCTCGATTCATCAAGGCAACGCCTCTGGCCCGCAGGCATGCTTTGGCGTGCCCCTGCGGACTAATGCCTTCAAGCGCGTGGAGACGCTCTTTCCAGCCGTCCACCCCGCTCCAGCCACCGATTCCTCCGCCGGCGTATACCACCCGGTGGCACGGGATGACAATCGGCAGCCTATTCTTACGCATGGCGTTTCCAACCGCTCGCGCAGCGCCTGGATGCCCGGCCCCAGAGGCCAAAGCGGCGTACGATTTCAAGGTGGCGTATGGGATCTGCGCCGCCGCCAGGTAGACCCGCCGGTCGAAAGCGCCGAATCCGTCCAGATCCAGATCAAGATCGTCGAGCTCCACCTCGTTTCCGGCAAAATACTCTTCAAACCGGTCACACGCTCTCGGACGCTGAGCGCGATTAAGATTACCATAGCCTTCTTTAACCAGCCTCTCAACCTCAGCCTCTGAATAGGCCGGAAGAAGAGTGGCGTAAAGACCGCGTTCGCTTTCGACGACCGCACCAGCACCGAACTTCGTCTTATATAATGACCAAGTAAGCAAAGAGAATCACCCAATATTAGCCGACAGCCCGCTCGCCTTTGGCTCGCCGTCAGCCGTCAGCGGTCAGAATACCGCCGCCACATAATACCGCCGCCACATAAGTATTCGAGCTGATAGCTCCGCTTGTGTCCCGCTTAAACAGCCTGCTGATGGCTGATTACTGCCCTCATCTTGCCTCATGGTAGTACTTGTAGACCGTGGCCGCCACCCGATTTGGCAACCCCGGCACCGACTGTAGTTCCTCCAATGACGCCTCAGCCACCCGCCTGGGCGATCCAAAGTGCGAGATTAAGAGCTGCTTCCGCCTTTCCGCTATGCTTGGAATGCGGTCGAGGTCCGACACGACCATCGCCGTCCTCTTCATATTGCGGTGGTACGAAATTGCAAAGCGATGGGCCTCGTCTCTCGCTCTCTTGATGAGACTCAAGCTTTCCGGTCTTCCAGCAAGCTTGATGGGCTCATCACGGCCCGGGATGAATATTTCGTCGTCCCTCTTGGCGAGCGCCACAATCGGCAGATCGGGGACGTCGGCTTCGGCCGCCGCCATTAACGCCGCAGAAAGCTGAGGCTTACCACCATCGACTATTATGAGATCCGGCCGTTCGCGGAAGGACGCTTCCGCTCCCTCGGTCAGGGCTGTAAAACGCCTCCAGGTAATCTCCCTCATCATGGCGAAATCGTTCGGCCCCCCTTCGGTCATCATAACTTTAAAACGCCGGTAATCGTCCTTTATAGGTCGACCGTCAACAAAGACAACCATCGATGCGACGGACGCATCCCCATGATTGGTCGAGATATCGAAGCATTCGATTCGCCTCGGCGGTGTCGGAAGCCCCACCACATCCATCAGACCGAGAGCCGCTCGCTCACTCGCCGCCTCATCGGCGCTCCAGCGGGCTTTGTGCAAGTCGAAGAAGTGGCGCGCATTTGCGGTGGCAAGTTCGACTAACTCCTTCTTCGCCCCTCGCTTCGGCACCTTTAGGGCGACTCTCGCTCCTCTCTTCTCAGTCAACCAGCTTTCAACCAGCTCGCTCTCTGCTATCTCTTCGGCCAGAAGCACGAGCTGCGGTATACCATGCGCATCAGCGTAGTACTGCTTGACGAACTCCCCGAGCACGTCCAATCCGGCAAGCCCGCGATTCAGGATGAAGCTCTCGCTCCCCAATAGCTTTCCATCGCGAACCATCGAGACGTTTGCGCAGGCCGCTTTCTCGACGACTATGCCGATAACGTCCATGTCCTCTGCCGAGTCGGAGATCACCTTCTGTCGCTGCTGGACGAAGCGAGCGGCGTCTAGACGATCCCTTATCCTCGCGGCGCGCTCGAACTCGAGCGCCTCCGAGGCCTCATTCATCTCGGCTTTCAAGCGACTGATAACTTTATTGGCCCGCCCTTCAAGAAAGTGGCAAACCTGCTCTATCATCTCACGATAATCTCTCTGAGAAGCAGCTCCAATGCATGGACCCAGGCACTTCTTGATGTGGTAATTCAAGCACGGGCTTCCCGTCGATCGACCCGGCGTCCTCCGTTTGCATGTCCTGAAGGGAAAGATGCGCCTGATGGCGTCGAACGTTTCCCGCACGGCCACGACATTAGTATACGGCCCGTAGTACCTCGTACCCTTTCGATGGGACTCCCTCGTCACAACAACCCGTGGAAATTCGTCGGAAAGAGTGACCGCGACGAACGGGTAACTCTTGTCGTCGCGGTACAAGACATTGTAAGGAGGGCGGTACTTCTTGATCAGAGTGCACTCGAGCACCAGCGCCTCTATCTCGTTGTCGACGACGTAGACCTCAAAATCAGCTATCCTATCGACCAATGCCTTAAGCTTAGGCAGAGGGCTAATGTTACTCCGGAAATAGTAACTCATCCGCTGCCTCAGAGACCTGGCCTTGCCGACATAGAGAACGCGACCCCCGGCATCCAGGTAGGTGTAGACGCCCGGCTTCTTCGGAACGCTTTTTAATTCTTCGAGAGCCTTAAGCCTATCCACCGGCCGGCAGAATTCCTTTCTTCTGAAAATCGATGAACACGTCGTCGAATGTATTATACTCTTCGAAAGGTAAATTCGCGCGGTGGAAGTGTTCGGCGAGCGCGTCTTTGGCGTAGACCAGATCGGCGCCCTCAGCGGCGCAGCAATCGGAAAGGCCGTTTCCGACGTAGACGACATTGTCGGATGCGGCTAGCTTGTCGACGACTTTTTTCTTGCAATTCGCGCAGTCTTTACAGGTTTCGTGTTGATTAGGAAAATCGATAAGCCGACGCCCGTCCACAAAAGACAGATGGTTGGAAGAGATTGGCAGGCCGGTAAGACCCTCGCGAGCCAAGAGTCGCCTAATGTAAAAGTCGAACCCGTCACTCACAATGAAAATTGGTACTCCCGCGTCGTCGCATGCGGAGACAAAACTGACAAAGCCGAGGTCGATCGCCCGGGAATCGACAAATCGCTCGAATGCACACTCGTCAGCGGCAATCTCGGAAAAGCTGCGCTCGTAAAGCTCGACCATTCCATAGCATCCAGCGTGGTACTCTTCGTCGAGCTCGCGCCATCTTTCCCCAAGGAAGTGCTCGATGAGCATCTCCCCAACGTCCCCGATGCTTACGGTACCGTCGAAGTCGCAGAGAACTACGGTATTCTCTCTCAAAATTCCTCCGATAAAGCCGGTTAAATGAAGATTTTAGCACGGAGAGGAAGTCTGCGGGGGCGCTTGCCTTTCCTTAGTATGCAGATGGCGCATCCAATGGGTCGCCAGATATCAGCCGACCGCCGGTCTTAGAAGGATTCGCGCTTGAGCCGGCTGATCTCCAAGGTTACCCGCGCGGCATAGCGCTCAGAGAGCAGACTCGTAATCCTACCCGGCGCGCCTCCTCCCACGGTTTTCCCGTCAAACGATGCCAGAGGAACGATTTCCACGACCGACCCGGTGATGAACGCCTCCTCCGCTGAAGCGAGGTGCTGCGGGGTGATCGGCCCCTCCTTAACCAAAATACCCGCCTCTCTGGCGAGCTCCATAACAATGATGCGGGTGACGCCCGGCAGGGCGCCCATAGTAACCGCCGGAGTGGTTAGGACGTCGCCAAAAACAGCGAAGAGGTTGCTCCGCGATCCCTCGGCTATCTCTCCTTTTTCGTTGAGGAGGAGCGCCTCGTCGGCCCCCCGCTCTTCCGCCAGCGTCGAGGCGTAAACAGTCGCTGCCCTGCTGGTCGTCTTGATCGACTCGATCGCCCCCGCACTACAGCGAAGCCCGGCGACCGTCATCGCCGAAGCGCCTTCTCGATGGATCCGCTCGAGCTGCGTGAGATCGAGAGGCACGGCGGTGACGAATACGGTAGGGCTCCCGCCTTCCGGCCCTCTCGTCACCGTTATGCGGATCCTCGCGCTTGCCAGGTCGTTCCTAAAAAGAAGCTCCCGAACGCACCCGGCCAGCGCGTCCCGGGAGAGCAGCTCCGTCGTCCATAACAGGTGTGCGCCATCAAAGAGCCGGTCGAGATGACGTTCGAGAGCAAATGGTAATCCGTCATACGCGCGCAACGTCTCGAAAAGCCCGTCTCCCAATAAAAAGCCCCTGTCGAATGGAGTGATGCGCGCCTGCTCGGCTTCTATGTACTCGCCGTTAAGATAGACAAGCACTTTCGACCCCCAGTGCCGCCATCAAACCCTTGGCTTTGTCCAGCGTCTCTTGGTATTCGGCCTCCGGGTCCGAGTCGGCCACGATGCCCCCACCGACGTGGAAATCGAGCGGCCCTTCGGTTGAGAACCGGGGACGGGAAGCGACGAACGTCCTGATGGCGATAGAGGAATCCATATAGCCATCGAATCCACAGTAAACGATCGATCCGGTATAGATACCTCGCCTTACCGGCTCCAGCTCCTCTATTCTCTCCATGGCCCTGATCTTCGGCGCGCCCGTTATCGAGCCGCCGGGGAAAGAGGCCTCCAGCACCTCCGCCGGCCCGTTGCCCGGTGAAAGCCGACCGACGACCGTCGAGACAAGGTGATGAACGGTCGCGTAGCTCTCAAGCCTCATAAGCTCGGTGACCTTAACGCTGCCGGGAACGCAGACGCGACCGAAGTCGTTCCGTTCAACATCCACGATCATGACATGCTCGGCCGAATCTTTTTCACTTGAGAGTAATTCCAAAGCGAGCGCTTCATCCTCATCCGGCGACGCCGACCTCGGACGAGTACCTTTGATGGGCCTCGTTTCGACCTGATTCATTGTAGCCCTGATGAAGCGTTCCGGTGATGAGCTGGCGACTGAGAACTCCCCGAAATCGAGAAATGCCGAGAAGGGTGCCGGGTTGGTCTGCCTAAGCCGGTAGTAGAGATCGTAGGGATTACCATACGACGGAAGGGTAAACCTTTGGCTTAGATTTACCTGAAATATATCTCCTTCCTTGATATAGTCTTTGGTTTTAGCAACCGCCTTGAGATATGCTGCCTTCGTAAAGGTCGATTCCAACCGGTTCTTCCGGGCGACAATAGCCCGGTGGCGATAGACCGGCTTTTTGCTGAGGGTCCTGGCGAGCCCCTCCAGCCTCTTCCGCGCCGCTTCCCTCTGCTCGCCTGGCTTGACAAAAGCAACGAGGTAAGCACCGTTGCTCACGAGGTCGAAAACGGCAAACGCGTCGTAAAACCCGAAGAAAAAATCGGGAACCCGCCGGTCGTCCATGGCTATCGACGGTAATCTCTCTATCAGGCGTCCGGCGTCGTAAGAGATATAACCAATGCCGCCCCCCAGATAAGGAGGCAATTCGTCGCCGATCTGACGTTGACAACTGAAACCTTTCAAGAGGTCGCCGAAGACGCGAAAGGGATTCTTTATCGATCTTGTTGAAGTCGTCTTTGTTTTGACAATGGTTACCCCGTCGTGAGAGTAAGCGATCATAAATGGGCTGTATCCGATGACAGAGTATCGCCCGAGGCGGCCGTCGACCAGCGAGCTGTCCAGAAAGATCGGGCTTTCGAGCTCCAGGCAGTTCCCAAAGATATCGGCAGGCTCCCGAGATACCGGAAATTCTACGACCAGGTGGTTTTCAGTTTCAACAAGATATTTGTAGATCAATAAAGGCACCCCAATCGCGCAGCTGGGTGCCCCTCTGGGCTGACATGCTGCGTAAAGCAGATACTAGATACTGGATACTGGATACTGGATACTGGATATTAGATACTAGATACTAGAAAAACGCTTCTATAGCAAGTTTATGGTTTCAAGATGACCGACGGCCGCCGCTATGTAGGGGCATGCCGGTGGCGTGCCCTTTAGAGGACGCGATAGCGGGCTCTAAATACATAAGCATGCCGGTGGCGTGCCCGACCGATGCCCAATCAATCGGTTCACGCTGAAGGCTGAGAGCTGGTGGCTAAAAGCCCCTAGAAAAAAAGCATCTTAAGACCGATGAGGAGGATGAGCGTTCCGCCTATCTTGTCGATCGGTAACTCGATAAAGCGCACCCCATACGCGAGAAGGACTCCCCCGAGCAGGATTCCCGCCGGCCCGCTGATCCAGACGACCGCCGTTTGGAGAAAGTCCCTCTTCGACTTAAAGAATGGAAGCACTCGGACGCATTGAGATTCTTCGTCGCGCTCCGCGCTCCTCAGAATGACAAAACCCTTGCCTTTGCCATTGCCTTTGTCTAGTGTCTAATATCCAGTATCCAGTATCCGCTATCTCACTATCTTCGAGATCGCTATTTCCAGACTACCCTCCGCGCCCGCTATCTTCCGCGCCCGCGGCTTTCAGTTTCGGGATGAGGATATTGACCATCGCTTTGTCTACGACTGTCTCAACCGCGAGGTAATCGGAGTTATAGAGGTGAGAGACGGTGGGTTTCTTGAGAGCGGGCAGCTCGGCCATGACGGCTTCCAAGTTTTCCTTAGAGACATTTAGCGTTACGAGAACTCTCCCC
Organism: Actinomycetota bacterium; assembly: GCA_023481285.1. Lineage (GTDB taxonomy): Bacteria > Actinomycetota > Aquicultoria > Aquicultorales > JAMCWL01 > JAMCWL01. The sequence goes on from JAMCWL010000052.1 coordinate 16,689, forward strand.
CGGGCATCTAGAACGCCGAGCAAGAGGGTCTTGATCTCCTCCATCGCCCGGCGCTTCTCCGCGTCGGCCCAGGATTCCTTGTTTGCAAGTAGCCTGGTCGTCGATTCGAGAATCGTCCCTACGATCTTCAGGCGATTCTGGACCAAGGTACGCCCGGTCTCCGTAAGGTCGACGACGACGTCCATCAGCTCCGGTATCTTGGCCTCGGTAGCGCCGTAGGAGTAAAAGATCTTGACGGGGATGCCGAGTTTTTCGAAGTACTCGCGAGTGACGTTCGGCATTTCCGTTGAAACGCGGCTTCCAGACGGTATGTCCTCGGCGCTTTCGATCGGTGACGACTCCTCCACTGCGACGACCAGCTTGACGACGCCGGCGCCCGTCTTGGCAAATGGGAGCTCGGCAATCTCTTCGACATCCGCACCCGACTCCAACACCCAGTCATGGCCCGCGATACCCAGGTCGAAGTAGCCCTCCTCAACGTACTCTGGAATTTCCTGCGGCCTGAGGATCTTCACCTTATCTATCCGCGGGTCTTCAATCCGCGGATTGTAACCCCTGGCCTGTACCTTAACCTCGAGGTCCGCCTGGGCGAAGAGGAGCTTTGTCTGGTCTTCGAGACTCCCCTTCGGCAACGCTATACTAAGCAAAACACTTCCTCCTCACAGACCGTCACATAGCTTTCACGTAGTATAACAAAGCGACCACCCCACCGGCCAGTTTTGCGAACAATACGTGCCTGAGTGCCACTTAGCCAATTGCTAATTGCTAATTGCCAATCAGGTGGCGCTAATTGCTAATTGCTAATCACCAATTTCGGATTAACAAACCCTCGCTGGCACTACGGAAGCAGTACCTTTCGCCAAAGTTGGAGGGCTCGGCGATGTGGCTGGCACGCTCCCGGTGGAGCTCGCGAAGCTCGGCCTCGATGTATCCGTCATATTGCCACTCTACCGCCATGTCCGCGCCAGCGCCGAGAGGTTGGAGCGGACGAATATGGAGATCACCGTCGCGCTCGGCGATGGATTGTCGACCGCCGAAATCTGGCGGTCGAACATGCCGAATTCGGATGTGCCCATCTACTTCATCGAGCAAAACGAGCTATATGATAGAGAAGGGATTTACGGCCTGACAGGCGGCGATTACGAGGACAACGACAAGCGCTATGCCTTTCTCAGCAGGGTCTCGTTGGAGCTCGCAAAGATACTGGGCGTGGGCTCGGATGTTATTCACGTCAACGACTGGCCGACCGGGTCGATCCCGATCTACCTCAAGTCGATTTACGCGGATGACCCGTATTTTAAGAACGCAGTCTCTATTTTTACCATCCACAATCTAGCCCACAAAGGGCTTTTCAGCAAAGAGACCATCGAATTCGCGGGATTGAGCGGCCGTCCAGAAGTCAAGGACATGTCTTTGGACGGGCAGATCAGTTATTTAAAGGGAGCGCTCACCCATGCCGATGTGATAACGACCGTGAGCTGCCGATACGCAAAAGAGATCCAGACCAAGGAGTTCGGAGAGGGATTTGACGAATTGCTTCGATACCGCTCGGACAACCTCTTCGGCATTCTCAATGGGATCGATTACTCAGTATGGAATCCCAAGACCGACCGGCTGATACCCTTCAACTACTCGGCCGAGGCTCTTTCCGGAAAAGCGGCTTGCAAGGCCGCCCTGCAGCGGGAAAACGACCTACCCGAAAGAGAAGACGTTCCGCTCTTCGGCATCGTCTGCCGCCTGTGCGATCAGAAAGGTCTCGACATTCTGGCGGAGATACTCGACGACTTCCTCTCCCTTGACGTCCAGCTTGTCCTCCTGGGCTCCGGGACCGAGAATTACGAGAAACTGTTCAAAGAGGAGGAGGCGAGATATCCACGCAAGGTGGCCGCCAACATCGGCTTCAACGAGGGGCTGGCCCACCGTATCGAGGCTGGAGCCGACATGTTTCTCATGCCGTCCAGATTTGAGCCATGCGGCCTGAACCAGATGATCAGCTTGAAGTACGGGACGATTCCAGTCGTGCGGAGAACGGGGGGCTTGGCGGATACAATCGTCCACTGTGCGGGCGAGAACCTTTTAGAGGCCAACGGTTTCTCCTTCGGCTCGCTCAGGGGAGAAGATCTCCTGGCTTGCATAACGGGCGCCATCTCGCTATACAAGAACGGAGAGGATTGGAAGCAACTGATGCTTCGCGGGATGGAGCAAGACTGGTCTTGGAGAAAGAGCGCCGGACAGTATGTGAGCCTCTATGAGTACGCTCTAGATCGCAAGCGCACGAGTTCAGGGTCGGTGAATGAAGATGCGCGCACGAACGTTGGCCTTAGTGATGGCCGGTGGCAGAGGGTCTAGACTTGAACACCTTACAAAACACCGGACGAAACCGGCCGTTCCTTTTGGAGGCAAGTACCGGATCATCGACTTCGTGCTAAGTAACCTCGTCAATTCGGGAGTATGCTCGATCTACGTACTTACGCAGTTCCTATCGCAATCCCTTAACGAGCACCTTCGCTGCGGCTGGGACTTCGGCAGCATAAGGGATGATAATTTCGTAACCGCCGTCCCAGCCCAGATGAGGGTTGGAGACTCCTGGTATCAGGGAACCGCCGACGCGATTTACCAGAATCTCCATCTGGTGCACGACTTCCGCCCGAGATTCGTCGCGATCTTCGCCGGCGACCACATTTACAAGATGGACGTGAGCCAGATGATCGACTACCACTTCGATAGCAAAGCGGACGTCACGCTCTCCGTAATACCAGTTCCAATTGGCGAAGCTTCGAGGTACGGCGTGGTCGAGGTGGACAGCAATTGGCGAGTCATAGGCTTCCAGGAGAAACCCGAGGAGCCCCGCCCGATTCCCGGCAGTCCGGACCTGGCGCTTGTTTCCATGGGGAATTACATCTTCTCGCGCCAAGTCCTGGTCGAGGTCCTTGAGGACGAGACTTCCGAAGACAACCACGATTTTGGCAAGGACATCATTCCCCGGGTCTGTCGAGAGCTCAACGTCTTTGCGTATGACTTCAGAAAGAACAGCCTTCCCGGTGCGCGGCCGGGAGAGAAGAACGACTACTGGAGAGATGCGGGCACCGTTGAGGCTTACTGGGAGGCGAACATGGACTTGAAAAGCGTCTGCCCGGAGCTCAACCTGTACAATAGCGAGTGGCCCATAAGGACTGTCGTCCGTCCGCATCCGCCGACGAAGTTCGTCCGAGGAGCCAGCGGAAAGATGGGGCAGGCCATGGACTCCCTCCTGTCAGGAGGCTGCATAATCAGCGGTGGGGTGGTTAAAGACTCCATACTGAGCCCAAATATCATTGTCAAGGACGGGGTGGAAGTCTCGAACTCTATAATCATGGACGACGTCGTCCTGGAAGAAGGCGCAAAAGTCTATCGTGCGATCATCGACAAGGAGTGCGTTATCGGTCCCGGCGTCACTATAGGCTATAATCTCCAGGAAGATCGGGAGAGGTACTGCGTCAGCGATTCAGGGATCGTGGTCCTGGAGAAGCGAACGCGGATCGATCCAGATTATTAGTTCAGGAGGAAAATGTGGTTGATAGACGCATGTACTACTACACCATGCCGGATGGCACCGTCAAGCAAATAAACCCGTTTTCAGGTCGAGAGGTTTGGTGCGTTCCCGGACGCAACAACAAGCCGGTGGTTAATCGCATCCCCGACTCCGCCAAGAAACTTGAGCGGCGGCGGCCCGAAGGTTACTGCAACTTCTGCGAAGCCAACCACCTGAACACCCCACCGGAGAAAGCGCGATTGGTCAGAGGGGAGAATGGTGAAGGCGGGGGTTACGAATATCTGGAGCACGTCCCAGCCAGCCGTCTGAACGACGCCAAGGTCGTATTCCGGCGGATACCCAATCTTTTCGAGATCGTTACATTCGACTACTGGTCCAAGAACTACGATTATCGCCTATCGGAAAAGAACGAGCGCTGGAAAAAGGAGTACCTGGCCGATCCGCAAGGCCTGGCTCACGTCAAGAACGTGATCGCACTCAAACTTAAGCTCAGCGGATGGCGTGAAGAGGATATTAAGAAGCTGAGCGACGACGAAGTGGACGCTCTGTCCAATTCCTTCTTTGGAGGTGGCCACGAGCTGATTGTGGCCGGAAGACATTACCGAGATGATGCGGAATACGATTCGGATCTTTATTCTTCGGGAGATCTAACACCCGACGAACATTTCGCGTACCTGAAGTTTACAATCGACGCAATGCTCGATATATACGCGAACAACCGGTATGTTCGCTATATAAGCGTCTTCCAAAACTGGCTTGCACGCGCCGGGGCAAGCTTCGATCATCTACACAAGCAACTGATCACCATTGACGACTGGGGATTCTCGATAAGCAGAGAGCTCAAGCTGGTCAGGGAGAATCCGAACATCTATAACGAGTTGGCGGTTAACCTGGCCGCCCTTCACAATCTGGTCTTCGCTGAGAATGGGAACGCCGTCGCCTTTGCGGACATAGGACACCAATTCCCGACGCTCGCTGTCTTTTCCAAGAGCGCTCAGGGGAGGCCGGAGGAGCTTTCCGAGGAGGAGTTAAGGGATTTTAGCGACCTGCTTCACGCCTGCCATGCGGCGACCGGCAGTCAGATCTCCTGCAACGAAGAGTGGTACTACACACCCCGGGACTCGCTCGTTAAAATGCCCTGGCACGTGCTGATAAAATGGCGCATAAACACCCCGGCCGGCTTTGAGCACGCGACGAACATCTTCATCAACCCGATGACCCCAATACAGATGAGGGATACGGTCGTCCCGAGGCTCTATGAGCTACGCGACCAGGGACGAATTAGCAATCTCGCCATCGCAGAGGAGTGCCCACTGCAACTTAACTGCCTAAGATATAGTTGGTAAACTCCGGCATGACCGTGGAGACCCGGATGAGGATTCTCTTTGTAACCACTGAGGCCGTTCCTTTCGCCAAGTTCGGTGGGCTGGGCGACGTTTCCGGCACTCTCCCAGTGGAGCTTGCGAAGCTCGGCCTGGATGTATCCGTCGTATTGCCGCTCTACCGACACGCCCGCGCCAACGCCGAGCGACTGGAGCCGACGGACCTTACGATCTCAATACCGCTCGGCGAGACGCCTTCCGCCGCCAGGGTCTGGCGGTCGAACATGCCGAATTCCGACGTTCCCATCTACTTCCTGGAGCAAAACGACCTCTATGACCGGGAAGAGATGTACGGCCTGAAGGGTGAGGAGTACGAGGACAATTACAGGCGCTTCTACTTTCTCAACAGAGGTGCGCTGGAGCTGGCAAGAGCGTTGGGCATCGGTTTCGACGTGGTACATGTCAACGACTGGATGACCGGCTTGATCCCGATCTACCTTAAAACCATTTTCAAGGAAGATCCTTATTTCAAGGAGACGGTCTCCGTTTTCACGATCCACAATCTAGGCAACCTGGGGCTCATCAGTAGAAAGAACTTCGAGCTCATGGGATTGAGCGGCCGCCCAGAAGTGGAGGAGATGGCGCTGGACGGAGAGATTTGCCAACTCAAGGGGGCGCTCATCTATTCCGACGTTCTAAACACCGTAAGCCGGCAATACGCTAAAGAGGTCCAGACCGCAGAGTTCGGCGAAGGCTTCGAGGAGTTGCTCCGGTCCCGCTCGGACGACCTCTTCGGCATCCTCAACGGGATAGATTGCTCGATCTGGAACCCGGAGACAGACCGGCTGATTCCCTTTAACTACGCGGCCGAGAATCTTTCCGGAAAAGCGGCTTGTAAGGCCGCCTTGCAGCGAGAAAACGGCCTGCCGGAGAGAGGAGATGTTCCCCTCTTAGGCATCGTCTGCCGCTTATCCGAGCAGAAAGGCCTCGATATGTTGGTGGAAGTATTCGAGGACTTTCTCGCTCTCGACGTACAATTGGTGCTCCTCGGCACGGGAGTTCCGGAGTATGAAGATTTTTTAAGGGACGCGGCGGAGAGATATCCCACCAAGTTAGCTGCGAATATCAAGTTTGACGAACCGCTCTCCCATCGCATCGAGGCGGGAGCCGACATCTTCCTGATGCCTTCCAGGTTCGAACCGTGCGGGCTCACACAGATGATAAGCCTTAAGTACGGGACGGTGCCGGTTGTCAGGAGAACCGGCGGTCTTGCGGACACGATCACCGACTATGCGACCACAAACCTTGAAGAGGCCAACGGCTTCTCCTTCAACTCGATGCAAGGGCGCGATCTTCTCGCGTGCACCAAGAGAGCGATCTCTCTCTACCAGGACCGTGCAGAGTGGAAGCGGCTGATGCTTAACGGCATGAAGCAAGAGTGGTCCTGGAGAAAAAGTGCAAGAGAGTATGTGAAGCTTTATGAGCATGCTCTTAGCCGCAAGTTCGCAGTTATGGGACCTTCGAACGGCTAGGAGCTAGTTGTCAGCTAGGGGCCAATATCCTAACGATTCCTCTCATGCCATCCACCTGTAACATCTGCCCTGTTTTAATGATCTTAGTTGCCGGCCCAACATTTACCACGGCGGGAATGCCGTACTCTCGGGCGACGATGCTGCCGTGGCTCAAGAGGCCGCCCATATCCATAACGATGGCTGCGGCGGTGATGAAGTAGGGCGACCAACCGGGGTCGGTGAAGGGAGCAACCAGTATCTCGCCTGGAAGCACCCTCTCCTCGGCGTCGGAGCGCAGGATCACCCGCGCAGGACCGGTCACCACGCCGGGGCTCACCGCGAGCCCCTCGAAGACCTCGGCGCTTCCGTCTACCGAGTCGGGAATGAAATTATCCGGGTCGAACCTGCCGACGATGACGGCCGGCGGGGTTATCTCCAGGTTTCTCAGATACTCGGCGCGTCGCTCCGCCACCGTCCCGCCGACGTCGAAGGACTTCCCCCTAAAAACCGGGTCCACTTCATCGAGGCGCAGGAAGAAGATGTCGTTCACATCCTCAAGAACACCCCTCCCGGCGAGCCTCTTCCCCATCTCCAGCAGGATCGAGCGGACGAAGGCTATGAGGCGGATGGCCTCGCTCTTTCCGTTCTCACGAACGACGGAACCGCGTCTCGCCTGGTCCAGGTAGAAATCGAATAGCTTGCGCTTGATTGGATTTCGCAGTCGCCTACGGCATTCCTCGGCCAGAGCGGCGCTCTCTTCGGCGCGACGCTCGCGGTCAACCACCGGATTGGTAGATCGGCCGTCCATCCCGCCGAGGTAGCCCCTTACGACGTCGAGCACGTAATCGGGCGTCTCCGACCAGCGGGCATTAAAGAGCTCGATCTCTCCGCGCGTGTGGTGGCCGTGCTCCGCCATGAACTCGTCGAACTCGGCGATGAAGTCCCCGCCGCCCGCCGCCCGGGCGATCCGCGGCCGGAGCCCCTCGTAGCTTTCGCCGGGGAGGAGAAGCTTCTCGACCTCCGGTTTACCGCGGGCCGCCTCCGCGAGCCTCCACATCGCGAGCCCCGCTTCGGCGCTATCCATCTCCCCCATCCCGGAGAGCAGACGGTTGGCGTATGAGCCTTCGACGTCCCCCAGCCACTTCCGGCAGGCCCCGTCGAGCCTCGTGAAGCTGAACATTCCCATCATCGAGAAGACGAGGGTCTCGCCGACATCATGGAAGCCGGTGAGGCAGGTATCAAGGCGCTCCGCTAGAGAGTCGTCGGATAAAGAGGCGATGTCGACCTTCCGGAACTCCTCGCTCTTCCGCCTGATGGTCGCGATGAACGCCTGCCCTTTCCCGGGAGTGTGGGCTAGAAACCACCGGACCAGACCGGGCATCCGGACGATCAGCTTCAGGGGGCTGAACTTGACGTCCGGTATATCCTCTTCGGCGATCTCGATCCGGGCCCCCTTGACGGACTTCCCCTGCGCCCCGCCGAGAACCCCGTTTAAATCCATGCCCTTCCAGCCGGGGAAGTGCCGGATCGCCCCGACGACGGTGTTCAGGTTGAAGTAGGCCCGGCCTGCCAATTGGCCGATGGCGGGGTTGTCGCCAAGGTCGATGCCGGCGCGCTCGAAGACCGATCCGAAGATGGGTTGGATCAACATCTCTATGAGCGACCAGGTCGCGGGGGTAGCAGCGTCGGGAAGGACTTCTCCCGCGTTTACGTTGCTCCAAACCTGGCGATCTTCCCACGTCCTTTCCTTCGGGAGCGTCGTTATCGGCCGCGACTGGACGAAGAAAATATCGCCGCCGCTTATCGCCCACTCCATGTCTTGCGGCGAACCAAAGGCGCTCTCGGCCTCGAGCGCGAGCTCGCCCAGCCGACGCGCGGTCGCCTCATCAAGACAGGATCTACTCTCCAGCTCGGACGGGACGGTTCGCTCCTGAACGCAGCCGCTTTCGTCGAGAACCACCTCGACGGCCTTTCTGGAGACCTTTTGTTCAAGAACGCGAAGATCGTCTTTCTTCAGCACCATCCGGTCGGGGCTCACCTTGCCAGAGACAAGCGCCTCGCCAAGCCCGAAGCAGGCCTCGATGATAAGCTGGTCCGAGCGGCCCGTGACGGGATCAGCCGTAAATAGCACACCCGATACGTCCGACGAAACGAGCTCTTGCACAATTACGGCCATCTCTGCGTCGAGATGGTCGAAGCCGTTCCGCGCCCGGTAATCGACCGCTCGCTCAGTCCATAAGGAAGCCCAGCAGTCTTTGACCGCGCGCAAGCAGTCCGGGAGCCCGGAGACGAAATAGGTTCCATGCTGCCCGGCGAATGAATGGCCGGGCAAATCCTCGGCCGTAGCCGAAGAGCGGACCGCTACCCGGTCGGCCCTGAGCGCTCTATAGCAACCCTCGATTTCCTCCCGAAGCTTGTCGGAGAGGGGCGCCTCGACGATCTCCTGGCGGAGCTCCTCCAGGAGGGACCTCCTGACCTCAAACGGGGCAGAGGTCAGCTTCTCCAAAAACCGATCGATCTTTATCGGCATGTCGTCGATGTGTTTCCGATAGGCCGTCCCGGATAGACAGAACCCGGGAGGGACCGGCAAGCCTATCCGAACCATTATCGCAAGGCTTGTCGCCTTCGAGCCGATCACCGGTCGATCATCGTCACCGGCCGAGTCTAGGGCGATGACTTCACCACGCCTCTCGATAACTCTCCTAGGAACACCCTGCATGACAACCTCCTATTGGATTGGAAGTGCTCTCTTATGGGACTTCTATCGGTTAAGAGGCTTTATCGCTTGAGAAGTTCCGGTACCTTGGTACTCCGATATCTTGGTATATGACCGCCGACTTTAGACCGCCAAATAGAGACTTGAAACTCGAGACCCGAAACTCGAAAAGAAGCAAGATACGCTTCAAGGACCGCTCAAGTGCAGCAAATGCATCTCATTAGACAAGTGACCGTGCATGGGTATAGAAGTATCATAAAGATCGTCGCTACGGGGTGAGTAAGATGGTCGGCAAATACGTTTCAGCAGCTCTTTTCGGGATAGGGTTTGTAACGATAATGGCGGGGATCAGTGGCGCACTCATAATCGTCTACCGGCTGCCCATACTCGCAATACTGCCGGCAATCGGCATTAATTTGATGATCGCCGCTGTCGTGCTCCGGATCGCGTTCTACTATACGAAATCATCGCGGGGTTAGCTGGGGTCGTCCGCGGAATACCTGGCTGAAGCCTCCACCGCCGGTTCGCCCAGCTTCAGCGCATGGCGAAGGAAGTGTCCTGTGTAGGACTCCTGCAATTCCGCAACTTCTTCGGGAGTGCCGGCGGCGATTAAGCGACCTCCGTCTTCCCCGCCTTCCGGACCCAGATCTATGATGTAGTCGGCTGTCTTTATTACATCGAGATTATGCTCGATGACGAGGACGGTGTTCCCCTGGTCGACTAGGCGGTTGAGTACGGTAAGCAGCTTTTCGATGCTCCAGTGCAGGCCCGTCGTCGGCTCGTCCAGGATGTAGAAGGTCCGCCCGGTCGCCACCTTGCAGAGCTCCGCGGCGAGCTTGACCCGCTGCGCCTCGCCGCCCGAGAGGGTCGGGGCGGGCTGCCCGAGCTTCACGTAGCCCAGGCCCACGTCGTAGAGAGTCTGTATCTTTCGCTTGATTCTTGGAACGTTCGAGAAGAAGTCGAGAGCTTCTTCAACCGACATACCGAGAACATCCGCGATGCTCTTATCCTTGAACTTCACCTCGAGGGTTTCGTGATTGTACCGCTGTCCCTTACAGACCTCGCACGGCACATAAATGTCGGGCAGAAAGTGCATCTCTATCTTTATCATCCCATCGCCGGAGCAGGCCTCACAGCGGCCGCCCCTCACATTGAAGCTGAATCGCCCGGGGTTATACCCTCTTACCTGGGCCTCCGGTGTCTGGGAGAAGAGCTTGCGGATGTCGTCGAAGACCTTGACGTACGTCGCCGGGTTGGATCTGGGCGTCCGCCCGATCGGCGACTGGTCGATCTCAATAACCTTGTCCACGGCGTCCAGCCCCTCGATTCTCCCATGCCGCCCGGGAAGCTCTCTCGAATGATAGAACTTCCTCATCAAAGCCTTCGATAGAATATCGGAGACGAGGGTTGATTTTCCAGACCCCGAGACGCCGGTGACACAGACCAGCACTCCGAGCGGGACGTGCACGTCGATCTCCTTGAGGTTGTGCTCCCGGGCGCCGTAGATCGAAAGATAGTCGCCGCGGGGCTCCCGGCGCATCGCCGGAATGCCGATCTCCCGCTCGCCTGAGAGGAACTTGCCGGTAATGGAATCGGGGCAGGCGAGGATCTCTTCGAGCCGCCCGGCGACGACGATCTCACCGCCGTGCTCCCCGGCCCTTGGCCCGATGTCCACGATGTGGTCGGCCTCCCGGATCGTCTCCTCGTCGTGCTCGACAATGATGAGGGTATTACCGAGGTCGCGCAGGCGCTTCAGCGTGTTGATCAGTCGCCGGTTATCCCTCTGGTGAAGACCGATCGACGGCTCGTCAAGAATGTAGAGGACGCCGACGAGACCGGAGCCTATCTGGGTGGCCAGACGAATGCGCTGCGCTTCGCCGCCCGCGAGCGTCGCCGCCGTCCGGTTGAGCGTGAGGTAGTCAAGACCGACGTCGACCAGGAATTGGAGCCTCTCCTTGATCTCTTTGAGGATCCGCTGGCCGATATAGGCTTCCCGGTCGGAAAGGTTCAAGCTCACGATGAACTTTAGGCTATCGCGGGCCGACATCTCACCGAGCTGGTGGATGTTGAGCCCACCAACGGTAACGGCAAGCGACTCGGGCTTGAGCCTCGCACCCCCGCAGGCTGAACATGGCCTCAAGCCCATATACTGTTCAAGCTTTTCGCGCGCCCAATCCGACTCCGTCTCGCGGTAACGTCGCGCAAGATTGGCAAGCACCCCGTCGAAGGTCGTGTGGTACTGGCGAACGCGCCCGGTCAGGCTCCGGTAGCGGATGAATATCTTCTCGTCGCCCGTCCCGAGAAGAATATAGCGACGCGCCTCATCCGGAAGGTCTCTCCAGGGCACGTCCATCGGGATGCTCTTAGCCTCGCAGGCCGCCTTTAGCATCTTCGGATAGAAGTCGGCATGGGTGTACGCATACGGGTGAACCGCTCCCTCCTCTATCGTTAGGCTCTCATCCGGGATGACGAGCTCGAGGTCGACGACCATCCTCGTCCCAAGCCCCGAGCACTCCGGGCAAGCCCCGTAAGGGCTGTTGAACGAGAACATCCTCGGGGCCAGCTCCTCAAAGGAGAAGCCGCAGTCGATGCAGGCGAAGTGCGTCGAGAAGGTGAGCCTTTCGGCCTCCCCCGACTCCTCGATGATTTCGATGGCCGCGATGCCTTCGGCAAGCTTCAGCGCCGTCTCGACCGAGTCGGCGAGGCGACGGCGGATGCCCTCCTTCATCACCAGGCGGTCGACCACGACGTCGATGTCATGGCGCTTATCCTTCTCGAGCTTAATCTCCTCGTCGAGCCCAAAGATCGCGCCGTCTATCTTAACGCGGGCGTACCCTTCTTTCTTCAACCTCTCCAGGAGCTCCCGGTACTCCCCTTTTCTCCCGCGAACGATCGGGGCCATAACCTGAAATTTTGTCCCGGCCGCAAGCTGCAAGACCTGCTCGATAACCTGCTGAGAGGTCTGCTGCTCGATGACATGGCCGCAGTTCGGGCAGTGCGGCACGCCGATCCGTGCGTAAAGGAGCCTCATATAATCGTAGATCTCGGTGATAGTCCCGACCGTGGACCGTGGGTTCTTCGAGCTTGATTTCTGATCGATGCAGATGGCCGGTGAAAGTCCGTCGATGTGATCGACGTCGGGTTTGTCCATCTGGCCGAGGAACTGGCGCGCGTAAGATGAGAGCGACTCGACGTAGCGCCGCTGGCCTTCCGCGTAAATCGTATCGATGGCAAGGGAGGACTTGCCCGATCCCGAGAGGCCGGTCATGACCGTGAGCTTATCCCGCGGCAGCTCGAGGCTCACGTTTTTTAAGTTGTGCTCCCGCGCCCCGCGGACGATGATTTTGTCAGATGACATTCGGGCACTCCAC
>JAMCWL010000076.1 GCA_023481285.1 Actinomycetota bacterium
GTGAACGCCCCGATAAAGCCGATGGCGATCAGCGGTTGAACGGTGGGCGAGACGAATCGTTCGGTAACCAGCGCCATGACGAGGCCGAGAAAAAAGCTGCCGGTTATATTGATGACGAAGGTGCTGAGCGGAAAGCTGGTCCCCCCATAATTGGCAATCCAGCCGCCTATGAGGTACCGGGTAATCGCTCCGAAATAGCCACCTATGCCGACGATCAGAACTCTACTCATATCACCCCAAATAAAAACCCCTACTCGAATGAGTAGGAGCCATCAGCGCGTTGCGCGTTAGGCGAGCTCCATCGCCTAACGCGATTCTAGCAGTGGACTCGATTCGCATCAAGTTTAAAGCTTTGAGCAATCCGAGGTTTTCTCTAAGCTCATTAGCGATAATAGCCGATTGCCGATTACCGCCTTGACACCTGAGCGGTAGCGTGTATACTTACTTTTACAAAAATACCCCCTGGGGGTATTATAAAGAAGCTTGTGGCGTCTACCGAGGAGGTGGCATATGGGTGCGAAGATCGACCTGGTGGAGTACCGGGCGGAGATCGATTCCAAGTCGCGTGATGATCTCGATGCCGAGCTGGAGCGCCTCGAAGGCGAGCTCGACGACCTCGAAATGGAGCGGCACCTAATCATCGGGCAGTCGGGCGTTCACATTAACGCGGTCAAAATTCAGGCGTTCAGAGAGACGTTCGATCGAGACGAAGCGCGCTTGCAGGCTAAGATCGCACTAGTAAAGGATGCATTGAGGGGTGACGAGTAATGGGCGACGCACCGGTTAGAGTCGAAATCTACAACGACGAGGCCGTCACGGTTTGCAGTGGCGGTGGTTGAGGCACCGTTTCATGGTCTCGGGCTGAGATCGAGTGGATGGCCGTTACCCCCCTCAAAGAAAACTATGGGGATAAGGTTGCGGTCGATTATCGAGAGGCGGGGGCTTCCGAGGAAGCGAAGAAAAAGATTGAGGAGTTCAACCGGGCGAAAGGCTATGCGGTCCCGCTGCCTTTCGTTACGGTTAACGGCCGGATGACTCTCGAGGGATGGGTCTCCTACTACGACCTGGCGAGTCACGTGGACGAAATCCTTGCCGGTCAGCAGTGAGAATGGCCGACACAACGCTAGTGCTCCCGGCGCTCGCTGGAAGGGCCGGCGCCTGCTTACCAAATCCGAAGGAGGAGAGCGATGTCGTATCAAGGGAGCCGTCCCAAGGCGGTCATCGACCAAAATAGGTGCGACGGAGCGGCGGGATGTCCCGTCAAGCGCAGCTGCCCAAGGAATGCGATCCTGGAGATAGATAGGGAAATGGGCGTTTGGGGCCCCAAAGTGACGTATGCCGTCGGCGATCTTTGCACGGGTTGCGGCATTTGCGCCCAGTACTGTCCCACGGGCGCCGTGTCGATTCGCTGAAGTCGCGCCCGTGGTCTGTTTGGCGTGGGCGGTTCTCCGCCGGCTTAGCGGCGGCGTCCTCGACCGATCGGGTCATGTTGGTATAGTTGATTTGTAAAAAGATTTTTAATTTTTGTCTCCGCAAACCTGCTCTTTGAGGAGAACATTTCAGAGTAAGACCTGGTCAGCAAGGATAAATACGCGCGCAAACTAAGTAACAGCTGGATTCACATGTTTAGAGAAGTTGGCATATATTAAGGGTGCTACCGTAAAGCCTTCGTGAGAGCGCGCCGATGCACGAAATATGCGTGCGGAAAAGTATGCGGAAAAGCGAGCGGCTATGAAAACCTATACCTGTCCCTCTTGTGGGCAAGAAGACGTAAGGCCGATCGGCGTCTGCACGATCTGCCTCCAGAGCGTCTGTGTTCGGTGTGGCGCCAAGCATTCGACTCTGACCGGTCCGGTCGTCACGCATTCCGAATGTTTCTCCAAGCATCCGGAACTGGTCGAAACCTCATTCAAACTCTTCAGGTTCAAGAAGGCTTGAAGCTTCGTCCCAATTAAGCCCTCGCATCCGGCATCTCTTGGGTAATTCCCATGTCACCAGGCATTTTGATCTTTTCCCGCACGCATGGCGAAAAAGCCCTTATTTGTCTTTCCCCGTTCCCGGCGAGCCCTTATAATTGGGCTTATGAATTTACTTGAAAACCTGAATCCCGTTCAGCGAGAAGCGGTGACCCATGTTGATGGCCCGCTTCTTATTCTTGCGGGGGCGGGCAGCGGAAAAACCCGGATATTGACGCATAGGATCGCGTATCTCATCGGCGAGATGGGTGTTGAGCCTTCCGACATCTTGGCGATCACCTTTACCAACAAAGCGGCGGCCGAGATGAAGAGCCGCGTCGAGGCGCTGGTCGGAAACGTCTCTCGCTGGATGTGGATATCCACGTTTCACTCGATGTGCGTGCGCATCCTTCGCAAAGATATCGAGCGGCTCGGTTACACGAAGAGTTTCACGATATACGACGAGGACGATAGGACCAGGCTTGTCTCGAACTGCGTCTCCGATCTCACTATCGATCCCAAGCGATTTCCGCCGTCCAAGTTATCGAAGGCGATCTCAAACGCGAAGAATCTCTTGCTCGACGCCGAGTCCTACTCGGCCAACACGCGAACGTATTATGAGGAGACGGTCGGCGAGATTTACCGGCTCTACCAGGAGCGCATTTTCCGGAACAACGCGCTCGATTTCGACGATCTCATCATGCTCACGGTGAATCTCTTCGAGCTTTATCCGAGCGTCCTCTCCGGCTACCAGGAGCGCTTCAAACAAATTATGGTCGACGAGTACCAGGACACCAACCAGGCGCAGTACCGTCTCATCAACCTCTTGGCGGCGAAGTATCGCAACCTCTGCGTCGTCGGGGATGACGATCAGTCGATCTATAAGTTCAGGGGCGCCGACATCACGAACATCCTCAATTTCGAGGAAGACTATCCGGACGCGAAAGTCGTCAAGCTCGAGCAGAATTACCGGTCGACCAAGACCATTCTGGACGTCGCCAACCACGTCGTGGCCCACAACAAAGGGCGCAAGCCGAAAACGCTTTGGACCGCCAACGAGCAGGGCGAGCCGGTCACGCGGTATGAGGGAGAGACGGAGCACGATGAGGCGACCTATGTGGTCACCGAGATAGAATCGCTCGCCAAGGGGGAAGCCGGCTACGACGAGGTGGCCATTTTCTACCGGACGAACGCCCAATCCCGCGTATTCGAGGACGTGCTTCTTCGCTACGGGGTTCCTTATAAAATCGTCGGCGGCTACCGCTTCTACGAGCGCGCCGAGATCAAGGACATGCTTGCCTACTTGCGGGCCATAGCCAACCCCGCCGACGCCGTCTCGGTGAAACGGGTCGTCAACGTGCCGAAGAGGGGGTTGGGCAAGGCCGCGATCGCGTGGGTCGATCTCTTCGCGGCCCAAGAAGGTATCGACTTCATGACCGCGCTCGGCCGATCGGACGAAATACCGCAGCTCACACCAGCCGCTCGTAAGGGCATCGCCTCTTTTGTCGGGATACTCGATGAGCTGCAAGCCATGAACCGGAACCCGAAAGTAAAGCTTGAGGTGACCGTTAGGGAATTGATCGAGCGGAGCGGGTATCTGGCGGCGCTTGAAGCCGAGCGCACGATCGAAGCCCAGAGCCGCGCCGAGAACGTCCAAGAGCTCGTCTCCGTAGTGCAGGAGGCCGAGAGCGAAGGCAAGATAACTCTCGAGGACTTCCTCGCCGGGGTCGCGCTCGTCAGCGACCTCGACCAGCTTGCCGAGGAAGAGAAGGCCGTGACCCTGATGACGACTCACAACGCGAAAGGGCTCGAGTTTCCGGTCGTTTTCATCGCCGGGATGGAGGATGGAGTCTTTCCACATATGCGATCGATGACCGATGCCAACGAACTGGAAGAGGAGCGCCGTCTCTGCTATGTGGGCATTACCAGGGCACAGAGAAAGCTCTACCTCACAAACGCCAGGTCGCGCAATTTGTGGGGCGAGACCAGATGGAATACGCCCTCGCGCTTCTTGCGGGAGATACCTGAAGAGTTCATCGCCGTGTGTGAGCGCAAGATAGACGCTAATGCTCAAGTCAACGTTAAGGCAATTGGAGCCGATTTCCGGATCGGCGACCTGGTGATGCATGCGACCTTCGGAAAAGGCAAGGTCATCGGGTTAAAGGGCTCCGACCAGCTCACCGTGCGCTTTCCCGAGGGAGAGAAGACGTTGCTGCTGGGGTACGCGCCTTTGGAGAAGTGCGGCAGCTAGCGATCTTAGGGCTTTGAGAGTTGAGGGCCGGCGCACGCGCCGTCTTCCCGGTGTCTCCTTGCTCCTACCGTCGATTAGCTATTAGCTAATTGCTCCGTTACAATCGACCTGTCATGAAGCTATTCATCCTTATGAGCGGCGAGCCGGGGGAAAACTCGGGGCGGACGGGGTCTTTTTGGAAGGCCTTCGATGGCAAGTACGCCGACAAGTTCATACGCAATCTAAAAGACACCGCCGACGTCTGTACGGGTTGCGGCGACAAGTGCAACCACTGCCGGCTGGGGTATAAGCTGGCCTTCGGCGATCGGATAGCCGGGGTCTACGTCCATCCGGACAAGCTTCTCACCTTCGTCGATGACGCCGCGTCGTACCTTCCGGCGGAGCTGCTCCCGCACGACGTCGCGATCGCCATCAATATCCATCAAGACCTCTTGCTTGAGCTGCCGAAGCTCGCGAAAGCGGCGGGGGCGCAAGCGCTGATCGTTCCGGTCGAGGATCCGGACTGGCTCGACAGGTGGATAAAGGATGAGCTTGCTTCAGCCTGTGAAAACCTGGGGCTCGAGTTTGCGGCCCCCAAACCATTTTGCGCGCTTGAGGAGGGTGAGGGCGAGGTCATCGATCGCTTCATAAACGAGTTTCAGATTGGCAAGCCTAAACTTAAACTAAAGGTAGAGCATGGTGTAGTCCAAGCCGCTCGGGTGCTCAGAAGCGCCCCGTGCGGCGATACCTATTTTGTCGCGCACAACATCGTCGGCATACCCATCGGCGAGGAACTCATCAAAAAATCTTCGAAGTTCTGGCACAGCTACCCTTGCATCGCTTCGATGAAGATGGATCCCGATTTCAACGATACGATCCTCCACAGGGCGGGTCACATTCTTTACGAGGCTGTCGATCTGGCGGTCGCCGACGCCACCGTCGATGTCGCAAGAGGCGGCCGTGCCGTAAGCGGTGTGGAAGCGTCGGAACCATTCGAATAGCGTGCTGGGACCGGTAATAACCGGCGCTATCCGGAAAGCCGGCTTTGCCGTACGCGGTTGACGACGAGGAAAGCGACGCCTGCCAAAGCTAAAGCGATGACGAGTTTGACCGCCCCAGACATGCCGGAAAACAGGAGCGCGATGAACGCTATCGGAATGGGTATTATCAGGAGTTTATTGTCCCAGAGCGCTCTTACGATGCGGACGAAGAAGACGCTTCCAAACATCAAGAGGATGATTATTAAGGGTAGGAAAAGTGCTTTCACCAGCATCTCGTTCCTCCTTTTTTTGAGGATAGCACAAAATGAGAAAAAAGAACGTGGGCACCGTGCTCTACCTTTAGTTTGATGCCCGATACGCAGGCGTTTGCCGATAGTAGACGAGCATAAAGTTGTCCTGAAAACGGAGGCAATATGGGGTTGGAAGCGAACTGCATGCCCACGGCGATTGGGAGCGTTCCGTTTACCGGTCTGGACCACGCGACGAGGGCGATTTTTAAGAATTTTCCCGAGATACCTTTCTGGCCGCAGATGCCCAACACGTCGTTCAGGGAGAACATGTACGTCCAGTTTACCGAGAACTTGCCCGGCGCCGTGGTCGATGCCGACGCCGGGCGGGTGTACTTCGATACCACCAATAACATCGCCGAGAGGATGGAGGAGCTTTACGCCGCTTACATCGCCGGAGATCTCGAATACTTCGCCCTTGAGGAAGGAAGCGCCAGGGGCTTTTTCGGGTTTTTGGATGTGCTCGATACGGGGGCGAGTCCGGAGATCAAGCTTCTCAAAGGGCATGTGACCGGTCCGATCAGTCTCGGGCTTGCGGTGACAGACGAACAGCGCAGGCCGTGCTTGTACAACGACCAGTTAAGGGAAGCGATCTTGAAGTCGCTGGCCATGAATATCAAGTGGCAGGAGGCGAGGATGAGGGGCGTCCGGCCCGACGCGGAGACGCTCATCTTTGTCGACGAGCCGTACCTCGTTTCTTACGGCTCGGCTTATATCAGCCTGTCCCGAGAGGATGCTCTCGGCTTTCTCGACGAGGTGGTTTCGGCGGCCGAAGGGCTCGTCGGGGTCCACTGCTGCGGCAATACCGACTGGACCCTTTTGATGGAGACACAAATCGACGTCGTGAGTTTCGATGCCTACGACTACGCTCAGAGCATGGCGCTCTATCCGGAGGTCGTAAAGGAGTTCCTGGAGCGCGGGGGCATTCTGGCCTGGGGCGTCATTCCCTCGGGGCTGCCGTCTCCCGATCAAATCACCAAAGAAAGCATTGATTCGCTCGTTCAACGGCTTGAAGACGCCATGGAGCTCTTGGTTGGAACTTGTGAAGGA
>JAMCWL010000078.1 GCA_023481285.1 Actinomycetota bacterium
GCAAAAAACGCAGCCTGCGGGCAGACGCGGCGCCTCTGCACGAATTAATCGAGCCAAACTAAGGGGGGAGAGATGAAAATTGGTCTTTTGACCGGTGGCGGAGATTCCTGCGGAATTAACGCCGCCATACGCGCCATCGTCATCAAAGCGGCCGACGACGGGCACCAGGTCATTGGCATTCGAAACGGCTGGGCCGGTACGATTGAAGGATGGTTCTCGGAGATAACGCCCGAAGCGGTCTCCGGAATCCTACCTCGGGGCGGAACCATGCTCGGCACATCGAGGACCAACCCCTTCAGGATGGAGGGCGCCGTCGAGAAGCTTCAAAGGAACTACGAGGAGGCTGGAATGGACGCGATCGTCGCCGTCGGAGGCGACGATACGCTTGGAGTCGCCCACCGGATCAACGCGCTCGAAGAGGCGATACCGGCCGTCGGGGTTCCGCAAACCATCGATAATGACGTTTCAGGTACTGATTTTGCGATCGGTTTCCACTCGGCCGTTGAGATAGCGACTGAAGCGGTCGACCGGCTGATGACGACGGCCGAAAGCCACAGCCGTATTATGGTCCTCGAAGTCATGGGAAGAGACGCCGGCCACGTGGCCTTGGCCGCCGGCGTTGCCGGGGGAGCGGATCTCATCCTCGTCCCCGAACATTCGTTCACCGTTGAAGAGGTCGTGGATACGGTTAAGCAAAGAAGAGACGCCGGCAGAACGTTCAGCTTGATAGTGGCCGCGGAAGGGGCCAAACCTAAAGGGGTGGAACAGGCGACCGTCTCCGAAAAGACCGACGCTTTCGGTCACGTTCGTCTCGGCGGCGTCGCTGATTTTCTAGCGAACGAGGTCGAAGGGCGCACGGGATTCGAAACGCGCTCCATGAACCTGGGGCATCTCCAAAGAGGCGGCGCGTCGACGCCGTTTGACCGGATTCTCGCCACCCAGTTCGGCTACGCGGCCGTCGAGATGGTCGAGCGCGGTGAGTATGACCGCATGGTCGCCATTCAGGGCAACCAGATCACCTCGGTGCCCCTGGAGGAGGCGATCGGGAAGACCAGGCCGGTGGACGAGGCGCTCTACCGGATGGCGAACGACCTCTACCGGTTGGGCAGAATGAGGCCGGCGGCCTAGTTTAAATGGGCATATAGTTTAATTGGGCATGGAGTCTAAGGTGCACCGTTGCCTCACCTAGAAATGTATTCCAACTGATGATTCGTTGCCTCATCAGAAATGTATTCGAAATCCTCTGCCGTTAACATCTACTTGTTGATCCGGGCGAATCATATAATAATAGGTTTACGCCTGCCATAGAGGCTGGCGCCGATGGTTGCCTTCAACCTATCTACAACGAAGATCGTTTTATGAAGAGATCATTTCTTTACGCCGCCACCATCTTAATAGCGATAGCTTTGGCAATCACCGGTTTTTCAGAGCGCAGATTCGGTTCCCGCAGGGCGGATAAGAAACCGCCCGCACAGAATGAATCGGATAAAACCAGGTTCCAGACGGGGCGGCCCTCGGAGCGCCCGGTAAGGATAGCGCTTATCGCGAGTAAGGCGAGCTCGGAATTTAGCCTGCAAAAACTAGGGAGAGGCGCCGACTTTTCCTACTACGCCGAGGAGATACTCCATAATTACGGTCTCTCCTTCGATGTCGTCGCGGATGAAAGCCTCTCCCGTTCCAAGCTCTCCAAGTACGACCTCCTCATCGCGGGCGGCTGGTCGAAAGCCGCCTCGGCGGCGGCGCCTGCTGTGGTTAAAGACTTCGTCAACTCGGGAGGAGTCTTTCTCTCGACCGGTTGGCTACTAGCCAAGAGAGCGGATGGCATAGGGGAGCTCGATTCGTTCCTCGGAGTCTCGGCGGCTCCCGCCGGCGTTGAAGAGTTCCGCCTGGTCTTTGGCGGGGGATCGAGTCCGCTCGTCGTCAAAGGTGGGGCGGGGGAAGTTTACGGGGTGACCCGATCGAGGGGAGCGCTGGGTTTTGACCGCATTATAAGGGCGTTGCCGGGCGTGAGCGCGATGGGCGTTATAGCGAACCAACAGGGCGCAAAGGTGGGCGACGCCCTCGTCGTCTCGAAAAGGGGCTCCGGCTACGCGGTCTCGACCGGGCTCGATCTCGTCAACACGATCGCCGCCTATCGCGAGCCTACCGATCGCATTCTGGAGTACCAGGGGCCGCATAACGGCCTTGAGGCGAAAAAGGCAGCCGAGAGGTCGTTCAGGAACCTCATCGAATACTCGCTTTCCCTGAGGAACGCGCCGCTTGTGTATAAGTGGAACAGCGAAAACGGCGCCAGGATAACCGTCTTCGACCGCGACGACATCGACCGGCCCTTCGATTTCGAGCAGATTGAGACGAGGATAAGGCTCCGCGAGAGATACGGGGCGCACGGTACGACGTACATAAGGGTGACCGATGGGAGCGGGCTCCCACCCCTTATTACCAAGGAGAAGGTCGCTGAGTGGGAGAGGCGAGGGGCCCAGGTCGGACTCCACTCCGAGATAGTATCCGTGGGAGGAGGCAACGGCGAGGCTCTTTCCGAGGCCAGGTGGGAGAAGGCGCGGGCCGAGGAGCTCTTCGGCCATCCGGTCGTCGACGAGGTGGCCCACGGGGCCAAAGGGAACTCCGACGCGGGCACCTGGGAACCGGCGACCAAGGCGGGCTTCCTCGCCTCCGGGCACGCCGTGACCTCTTACGTTGAGCGCCTACCCTCGGTATCCTTGCGGTATACCACCTTCGGCATCCCGGTGAGGCCGACCTTTGAGGCGATCACTCCGGCTGAAAACAAAGCTCTCTTCGAAAGCGAGCTCGCGGAGCACGGCTTTTTCGGTTTCCTCTCCCACTCGGAGTACTTGCCCGAGTCGGAGTATTCGCACGCGAAAATAGCTCAGAAGCAGGGCATCCTGGCCAGTCTCGATGACTTCTACTCCTATCTTAAGTCTAAGGGAGCTATCATCCGGTCGGCCAAGGAGATACGGGTTTACGAAGAGAATCGTCGCCTGGCCAGGGTAAGCTACGTGATGCGCCCCGACGGCTTCATGAAGGTCGACATCTCCGACCCTTCGGGCGCCGTATGGGCCGCCGTGCCGGGCAGATGGTCCGGGGCGGACGCCGTCTACAGCGGCAACGAGACGGTCTCCCTCTTCAAGAAGGGGACCGTTACCAGGCAGACCGGCACGGATTCAACGACCGCTATTTTTGGACGGCGCTTGCTACCTTAACCGCCGTTTTCGCCCGTCATTACTGTCGATGTCGTTACTGCCGATGCTTACCGTTTTCGCCAGTCGTTATAACGCTATGCTTGCGGCTGATGATGCTATTCTAGCGGGTCGTTATTAACCATAAGCCGCCAACTTGATCTTCTCCTCTTCGAGAAAGTGAAGCATACGTTTTGTCTGATCGGACAACAACTGTTCACCCGGGTGGATGAGATAGAGGCTTCCCATCAGCGGGGAGAGCTCTCTCACCCTGACCTCCTTAACCCTTCCGACATCGAGCGCGTCTCTAGCCGCCCCGCGAAGGACAAAGGAGATACCGGCGCCCGCCTCGACCGCCGAGATGGCCGCCTGGTGGGAATCGACTTCGCAGACTATATTCAGGTCGTCGAGGCTGACGTCGGCCACCGAGAGGCGCTCCCGGTACCACATTCTGGTAGCCGAGCCCGGCTCACGCACGATGAAATTCTGACCCTTGAGATCTTTGACCGGCACCTCGTTCTTACTGGCGAATGGATGATCTGTCGGCGTGATCAGGATGAGCTCATCGGCGTTGTGGATGAACTCCTCCGTTACGATGCGTTCGTCCTCCAGGGCGGCTCCGATGACGCCCACCTCGAAGGTTCCGTCCAGCACCCCGGTAAAGACGCCCTCCGAATCCGAGATATCGATCTTAAGCTCTATTTCAGGATTCATCTGCTCCCAATCGACGAGCGCTTTCGGCATGACGTAATCTCCGACGTAGCTGCTTGTTCCAACGCGTAAAGTTGGCTTCATGAATCAACACCTCCTGCTCTTGAGTTTCCCGGCGAGATGCGCGTTAAACGAAGCGTTCTTCGAGACGACCTACGGTAATGGCCGTAGCTTTAAAAAGCGCAAGGAATCGGTGGAGCGACTATTATTTTTCACCGACTGAAAGAGCGAGCTAGAGGCGCCCGCGCGACGTTTGAATGTGAAACGATGGTTGCCGAGCGCCGGTGCCGACGGAAATCGCCGACGTCATGGCCTGTCTGACGAACTCTTTAGCCCAGAGAACCGCGTCTTCCATATCCGCGCCTTTTGCAAGCGAGGCGGCGACGGCCGAGGCGAGCATGCATCCGGTGCCACGCACATCGCCGCCGCTTTCCCGCACGGCCCTGAGCCACCGCGACCCGCGAGGGCCGGTTAGAAGGTCCGCCGCTTCGCCGCTTTCCAGGTGGCCGCCTTTAACGAGTACCCAGGTAGAGCCCATATCTAGGAAAGCCTCCGCGGCGTTTTGCATGTCGGCCTCGCTCGAGATCGTTATACCGCTAAGCGTTTCCGCCTCGGGAATGTTCGGGGTAACGATGGTCGCTTGGGAAACCAGGCTAGCATAAGCTCCGGCGGCGTCGCTCCGGAAAAGCGGCGTCCCGTCGGAAGCGGCGAGCACCGGGTCGACGACTGGACGTAGGCCAAGGCTTCGGATCAGTTCAGCGACCGCGTCGAGGATCTCCGCCGTCGCGAGCATGCCCGTTTTGATCGCGTCCACCGGGCTGTCGGCGAGGACGGCGTCGATCTGCTCTTGAAGGAGGTTTTTGGGAACGCTCATCACCCTGGTTACACCTGCGCTGTTCTGCGCCGTTACCGCCGTGATCGCGGTATACGGTAAGGCTCCAAAACGGGCGATGGTAAAGGCGTCGATCTGGACGCCGGCGCCGCAGCTCGGGTCCGATCCTCCTATTGCAAGAACTTTCCGCATGTTATCCCCTGTACTGCCTAGCGGTACGACCGTCCACTAGAAATGGACATATCCGCGGTCGTGAAGGGGACGCTCCTTGCCCTGTTGCACTAGCACAACCTCGCCTCCGGTCGTTATTTCTCCAACCTCCGAGATGGTGACGCCCCTCTTCTCCACCGCTTCCCTTATAGAAGCAACCTTGTCTGGCGAGGCGGTGAAGACCAGCTCGTACTCCTCCCCACCATAAAGTGCAAAGTCGGTCGCTTCCTTCCCCAGGGCATTAGCTACTTCCCAAACACCGGGCGCGATCGGGAGCGATTCCGAGAACACTTTTGCTCCTACGCCGCTCATTTTGGCGATGTGCCGAATCTCGCTCGCCAGGCCGTCGCTTATGTCTTCCATGGCCCGCGCGCCATGTCTGGCCGCGATCCGAGCCTCCTCCACGCGCGGCGAGGGTCTCTTATGCGCTTCGACCAGGCGTTCAGCCTCGCTGACCCTGTCCGCCAGGGATGGGTCTTTCAGGATGGCGAGACCGGCGGCCGAGGCCCCGAGCGAGCCGGTCACGAGAATCCTCTGCGAGGCTTCAGCTTCGCTGCGGCGGCGTAGGAGCTCTCGCTCCACCGAGCCGAGGAGCGAAACGCAGACGGTAAATTTATCTCCCCGGCTCGTGTCGCCTCCCACGATGTAAACTTGATGTCGCTCGCACGCCTCGAGAGCGCCTCGATAAAACTCTTCGACCAGGGCGACCGGCGTCTCGGGGTCGAGCGCGATGGAGACGACCGCGAACTTCGGCTTCCCGGCCATAGCAGCCACGTCGCTTATGTTGACGGCCATGCTCTTGTAGCCGACCTCGCGAGGGCTCATCAGATCAAACCTGAAGTGGACCTCCTCGATCAGCAGGTCCGAAGTGAGCACGATCGGTTCCGCGTAGGGCTCCATGACCGCCGCGTCATCACCTAGCGGGACCAGTATCTCCGAGTCCGCGCGACCGACGACCTTGTCGATCCGCTCGATGAGCCCGAGCTCGCCGATATCCCGGACGCTTTTGCCTAACATTTTTCGACCTCTTCCGCCCCCAGGAACTCGGAGACGAGCTTCATGGCGCAATAATCCCCGCACATCGTGCAGACGTCCGTTCCCGGTTGGAGCCTCTCTTGGTGCGCGCGCGCGGCTTTTTCAGGATCGATGGCGAGCGCCGCTTGCTCCCTCCAATCGAGCGCTTTCCGGGCCTTCGCCATGGCGAGGTCCCACTCCGCCGCCCCGGCAACGCCCTTAACCACATCCGCCGCGTGCGCGGCTATCCTCGCCGCGATCACGCCGTCCTTGACGTCGGCCGCCGTCGGAAGGCCGAGGTGCTCGCTCGGCGTCACGTAGCAAATAAAGTCCGCGCCGGCGCTCGCGGCGACGGCGCCGCCAATCGCCGCCGTGATGTGGTCGTAGCCGGGCGCCACATCAGTCACCAGGGGGCCGAGGAGGTAAAAGGGGGCTCCGTCGCAGATCTCTTTTTCGAGGAGGACGTTCGCCTTGATCTGGTCGAGCGGCATGTGTCCCGGCCCCTCTATCATCACCTGGACGTCCGCCTCCCGGGCTCTT